>DATDFC010000024.1:0-15994 GCA_036522815.1 Gemmatimonadales bacterium
GTCCGGCGCCGCGGCCGTGGGCGGGAAGCTGATCGTCGTGGGAGGCTGGGGCGCCGAGCGCCGCCTGGTCGCGGCGACGGCGATCTACGATCCCGCCGTCGACCGCTGGCGCGACGCCGCACCGATCCCGACGCCCCGCGACCACCTCGCCGCGGCGGCCGTGAACGGCCTGGTATACGCGATCGGGGGCCGGCCGCTCGATCCCGACCGCAACTACGCCGTGGTGGAAGCCTACGATCCCGCGGCCGACCGCTGGACCACGCGGGCCGCGATGCCGAGCCGACGGGGCGGCCTCGCCGCGGCGGCGCTGGACGGGACGGTGCACACGGTCGGTGGCGAGAGCCGCAGCGGTGTGTTCGCGAACCACGAGGTGTACGATGTCGCGACTGACCGCTGGAGCATCGCGGCACCGCTGCCGCTCGCCCGTCATGGGCTCGCCGCCGCTTCCCTCGGCGGGCGCATGTACGTGATCGGGGGCGGCCCCAAGGCGGGGTTCGCGCAGACGGACGTCGTCGACGTGTTCGTGCCCTGATATGCTCGAGTTCCAGACCGTGGCGCGCTACGCGGTCATCGGGGTGTTCGCCGTGAGTCTCATCGCGGCGCTCGCCTCGTGGCTGGTCCGCACCCAGCGGGTGTCGCCGTTCGGGGCACTCGGGCGCGCCCTGCGCGCCGCCAGCGAGCCGCTGATCCGACCTGTCGAGCGGCGCCTGGTCCGGGCCGGCGGCAACCCGGTGCACGCTGGGTGGTGGCTGGTCGTGGGTGTCGCGGCCGCGGGCGTGGTCCTGTTGTCGCTCCTCAACTGGCTGGCGGGCACGCTGTTCGGGGCCGGAGCGGCGTTCGCGGGCGGCCCGCGAGTCGCGCTGGCGTTTCTCATCGTCGCCGCCTACAACGTCGTCTTCGCGGCGCTGGTGGTGCGGGTGGTGGCCAGCTGGTTCGGACGGTTTCGCTACACCTGGTGGCTGCGACCGGCCTATGTCCTCACCGATTGGGTGGTCGAGCCGATCCGCCGCTTGCTCCCCCCCGGCGGAGCGGGTGGGCTCGACTGGAGCCCGCTCGCCGCCTGGCTCGCGCTCTGGGTGCTGAAGCAGGTGCTACTCGCCATCGTCGGGCTGTGATGCGGTGGTCCGTTATCCATCACACGGATGAGGCAGGACGTTGCTTGAACACCCGAAACAGATATGCGAGCGATGGCAGCAACACGACTGCGCCGAGCAGCAGCGCGCCCAGCGCGAGCCGCAGCGTCACGGCTGGCGCTGCGACGCCCGCAATCGTCAGGTCCGGAGGCAGCAGGTAGGGGTACTGGCTCAATCCCCAGCCCCACAGAATGAGCGACACCTGAATCGCGGCGGCGGCGCGCGCGACCCGCCACGCGCCGCGTGCCAGTGCCACGAGCGCTGCGATCGCCGCGGCGGCGGTGAGCCCATGCAGCGGGATGGCCCAGCTGGCCAAGATCAGTCCGCTACGCACCAAGGGCGCATAGCGGCCAGAGAGGAGCAGCACCAGGGCGGCGGCAGCGAACAGAGCGAACCCCGCGGCCAGCGCACGCCCCCGGAAGTCCGCCCGCAGCTCGCGGTCCTGCGCCTCGAGCGTCAGATAGACGGCCGCGAGGAACCCGAAGGCCACCAGGGCGAACAGCCCGACCGACAGGGTGAACGGATTGAGCCAGGGCGCGACGTAGGTGCCGTAAAACCCTACCCCCATCCCCCTTCCCCCCTCCCCCAGTGCTCCCGACGCTATCGCCCCCACCGTGATCCCCAAGAGCAGCGGCGTGATCAGACTGGCGATCGCGAAGGTCACGCCCCAGTGGCGCAGCTCTTCGTCCTCCGCACCCCCATAGCGCCAGAACGTGAACGCCGAGCCGCGTAACACGATGCCGATCAAGACGAGCGAGAGGGGGATGTGCAGCAGCGTGCCGAGCCGCGCGAACGCGGGCGGGAAGCAGGTGAACAGCAGCACCACCGCGAGGATCAGCCAGACGTGATTCGCTTCCCACACGGGGCCGATCGCGTGCGCGATGAGCTCGCGCTGGCGCTGTTTGCGCGGGCCGGACGCCAGCAGGCCCCACACGCCGCCGCCGAAATCGGCGCCACCGAGCAGGGCGTAGGCGTTGAGGGCGACGAAAATCGTGCCCGCGATAATGTCGGCGAGCATCAAGGAGAAACAAGATGCGTGGTGAGTGGTGAGAGGTTCACCCCGTTGCGAACCGGTCTCCCGATGCGCCCCGTCGGGAACCACGCACCACCCGCCACGCAGTATTCAGTCAACGGGACTCCCCTCGCGGCATGTAAAACCCCCGCCACTCAGGAATCCCGGGGCTGCGGAGGATCTGCCGGTACAACAGCCAGCACACGATCACGCCGAGGCAGCCATACAGCAGCGTGAACGTCAAGAACGGCACGATCAAACCGGGCATCGGCGTCACCGCGTCGCGCGTCCGTAGGACGCCGTAGATCACCCACGGCTGACGACCCAGCTCCGTCACCATCCATCCCGCCTCGACGGCGATGAACCCCATCGGCGTAGCGAGCGCGATCGCCCGCATCAACCAGCGCTGGTGGGCCAGGTCGCGCCGGCGCCACGCCAGCCACGCGGCCCAGGCGGCGACCAGGGCCAGGTACGTGCCGAGGGCAACCATCAGGTCGAACGAGAAGTGCACGGCGTGCACGTTGGGCCACAGGTCGGGTGCGGCGGTATCGAGCCCCGTGACTTCGGCGTGCGGATCGTGGAACGCAAGCAGCGAGAGCGCATAGGGGATCTCGATCGCGAAGCGGTTCTCGCCTGCCGCGATGTCCGGCCAGCCGCCGATGGTCAGCGGCGCGCCGCGCTGTGTCGTGAAGAGCGCCTCCGCCGCCGCGAGCTTCACCGGCTGATACCGTGCGAGGTGCCGGGCGGCCAGGTCCCCGGAGATCGGCTGCAGCAGGGCCGCGGGTGCGCCGACGATCAGCGCGATCTCGAGGGCGCGGCGATGGAACGCATTCGCCGGGTCTTGGAGCAGGAGCAACGCATGGATGCCCGCCACCGCGAACCCGGTGGCGGCGTAGGCCGCCAGGGTCATATGCAGCGCCTGCGGGAACGCGGCCGGGCTGGCCATCGCAGCGATCGGGTCGACGTTCACGACGCGGCCGGCAACGAGCTCGAAGCCCGTCGGCGCGTTCATCCACGCGTTCGCCAGCACGACGAAGATTCCCGAGGCCGCGCCGCTCAACGCGACCGCCACCCCCGCGCCCAAATGCGCCCGCGGCGAGATGCGGTCCCACCCGTACAGGTAGACGCCCAGGAAGATCGCCTCGGTGAAGAAGGCGAAGCCTTCGAGCGAGAACGGCATGCCGATGATCGACCCGGCCAGCCCCATGAAGCCCGGCCACAGGAGCCCCAGCTCGAACGACAGCACCGTTCCCGAGACCGCGCCGACGGCGAAGAGAATCGCGGTGCCCCGCGCCCAGCGCCGCGCCAGGTCCAGATAAATCGCGTGCCCAGTCACCTGCCAGCGCCGCTCGGCCACGACCATCATGACGGGCATGGCGATGCCGACCACGGCGAACACGATATGAAATGCGAGCGAGACGCCCATCTGCGAGCGCGCCGCCAGGAGGTCGGACATGCCGTAACCTACTTCAGCTTGCCCAGCCGATCCTCGATCGCCCGATTGTTCGAGAACTCGCGGGCCATCGCCTGCAGCTGGGCCTTCGCTGAGTCCGGCATGCCGGTCGCGGCCAGAGCATCGGCGCGCAACAGCCCGACTCGGAGCCGCAGGAAGCGACTGTCCAGTGCCGCGGGAAACCACTGGAGCGCCGCGAGCGCCGCCTTGCCATCCTGCTTGTCCACGAGCAGCGACTCGACCACCAGCAGCCGCACGCTCGTATCGTCGGGGTAGCGCTGAGCGAGCTGGCCGATGAGCTGCGCCGCGTCGGCCGGCTTGCCCGCCTTGCGCTGCAGCATCGCTTCGTGGTACAGCCCCGCCACCAGCAGCCGGCCCACGTCGGCCGGATCGCCGGACCGGATTCCCACGCCGCCGGCGTACGCGTACACCAGATCGCCGCCCAAGTCCGCCGCCTCGTACAGCGAGACCGCGCCTCCGAGCCCCACCAGGGCCGACGCCGCCAGCACCCCCGTGCGCCAGCGACTCGCCGCGGGCACGAGCGCCGCGATCTCGAGCGCGGCCACGACCAGAAAGATGTTGCGCGTACGCTCACCCCACTCCTCGTGCTGCATCACCGCGGCGCGCGCCCCCGGCACCCGCTCCACCGGCCCGTGCGCCGCCGTCCCCGACCGCACGGCGAGCACCGCGGCGCCCGTCCCTACGAGCAGCAGCACCGCGGCGGCGGGCCCGGTGAACGGCACCCGGCCCGTCAGGGACACACACCGCAACAGCACGCCCACGAACAGCAGAGCAACCACGAAGTGCACGACTTGAGGATGGAGGGCGGCGAGCGACACGAGTGTCTCGGCTCCGGAGGCAGGTGGAGTAACATACGGCTTGCGGCACGACGTTGTTGATCTAGATTCCGTACAAAGTCCTCGAGTACGTGGTGATTTGCGGCCTATTGCAGCCACGTTAAACAATTCGCTAAAACGCCTGGATGACCATCACCCTCCGCGATCTCTTGAATGACGGCAAGGTCCACGTCCTCGACGGGGCGATGGGCACCATGCTGTATTCCAAGGGCTTTCTCCTGAATGTCTGCTACGATGAGCTGAACCTGAAGCAGCCGAAGCTGGTGCAGGAGGTGCACGCAGCGTACGTGCGCGCCGGCGCGGAAATCCTCGAGACCAACACCTTCGGCGCGAACCCCCTCAAGCTCAAGAGCTTCGGCCTGGCCGACGAGACCGAGCGGATCAACCAGGCGGCGGCACAGCTGGCTCACGCCGCCGCCGCCGGGCGCGCCAGCGTCGTGGGGGCGATCGGACCGCTCGGCGTGCGGATCGAGCCGTTCGGCGCGCTGGCACGCGACGAGGCGTGCGCCCATTTCTCGCGCCAGGTCAAGGGCCTCCTGGCCGGCGGGGTGGACGGATTCATTCTCGAGACGTTTTCCGACGTGGAGGAGCTGCACGCCGCGCTGCGCGCGGTGCAGAGCCTGTCCGATCTCCCCGTCATCGCGCAGATGACCATCGGCGACGACGGCCTGACGCATTATGGCACCGCGCCCGAAATCTTCGCCAAGCAGCTTACCGAGTGGGGCGCGGACGTGATCGGCGTCAACTGCTCGGTCGGGCCGGCGGGCGTGCTCGAAGCGGTGGAGAAGCTCGTGAAGGCGACCGATCGGCCGATCTCGGCCGTACCCAACGCCGGCCTCCCCAAGGACGTGGGCGACCGCAAGATCTACCTCGCCTCCCCCGAGTACATGGCCAGCTACGCGCGCCGCATGATCGAGGCGGGGGCCCGCATCGTGGGCGGGTGCTGCGGCACGACCCCGGAGCACATCAAGAAGATCCGCGACTACGTGGCGAGCGTGGTGCCCCGGCACCAGCCGGTGGTGCACTCGCGCGAAACGGTCGCGCCGCCCGCCGGCGTGGAGGAGGTGCCCCTGGCCGCGCGCTCGCGCTGGGGGGCCAAGCTGGCCGCCGGCAAGCTGGTGACGAGCGTGGAAATCGTGCCGCCCAAGGGCGTGGACCCCACGCCCATGCTGGAGCAATGCCGCGCCCTCAAAGCAGCGGGCGTGGACGCGGTGAACGTTCCGGACGGTCCGCGAGCCCAGAGTCGCATGGGCGTACTGCCGTCGGCGATCCTGATCCAACGGGAGGTGGGGATCGAGACCGTGATCCATTACTGCTGCCGCGACCGCAACCTGCTCGGCATGCTGTCGGACATCCTGGGCGCCCACGCAGCCGGTCTGCGCAACATCCTCATCATCACCGGCGATCCGCCCAAGATGGGCCCCTACCCCGAGGCCACGGCCGTCTTCGACATCGACTCGATCGGCCTCACGAATCTGGTATACCGGCTCAACCACGGACTCGACCCCGGCAACAACCCCATCGGCGGGCCCACCAGCTGGGCGATCGGCGTCGGCGTGAACCCCGGCGCCGTGGAGCTGGACCGCGAGCTGTCGCGCTTTCACTGGAAGGTGGACGCGGGCGCGGAGTTCGCCGTCACCCAACCGGTGTTCGACGTGCGCCAGCTCGAGAGCTTCCTGAAGCGCGTGGAAGCCTACCGCATCCCGATCGTGGCGGGGATCTGGCCGCTCGTGAGCTTGCGCAATGCCGAGTTCCTCGCCAACGAGGTGCCCGGTGTCGTGGTGCCGGCCGAGGTACTGGAGCGGATGCGCCGGGCGCAGGACAAAGGCAAAGAGGCCGCGCTCGCCGAGGGAGTGAAGATTGCGCGCGAGATGTTCCAGCAGGTGAAGGCGAGCGTGCAGGGCGTGCAGGTGAGTGCCCCGTTTGGACGGGTGGAGGTAGCGCTGGAGGTGTTTGGGTAGCGTGGCGTCGACGCCACATACGGGAACTCGGCGCGCTTGAATTCTGGAGGCACGGCAGGTGCGGCGACTCTTGGGCAGATCCCCGGCGCCTCTCTCCTGAGACCCTATTTCGACGCGAGGTCGGGCGGATCGATGGCCCTCGCAGCAGCCCTGGTAGCCGCCGCCGCTTTGCTCCCGGCCCAGCAAAGCGCGACCGCCGACTACACGCAGCAGCCCCTGGTCACCGAGCGCCTGTACCAGCACGTCCGGTTCGACCCGAACGGCACCGGGCGCCGCGATCTCCACGTGCGCGTACGGGTCCAGACGGAGGCCGGCGTGCAGGCCTTGGGCGAAATCACCTACCCGTACAACTCCGCGGAAGAGACGCTGGACATCGATTCGGTCGTCGTGCACAAGACCGGCGGCACCACGGTTACGGCGGGACCGGAGGCGGTACAAGACGGCACGGCCCCCGTGGCCCGGGTGGCGCCTGTGTTTTCGGATCTCCGCAACAAGATCCTCACCGTCCCGTCGCTCCGCCCCGGCGACACGCTCGAGCTGCATGCCGTGTGGTTGCGGCGCACGCCCCTCTCGGCCGGGCAATTCTGGTATCAGGAGGACTTCGCCACCCAGGCAGTGGTCTTGGACGAGCGCTTCGACCTGGACGTACCGCGCAGCACCTACGTGAAGGTGAAATGGGCGCCTGGGGTCGATCCTCAAGTATCGGACTCGGGCGACCGACGGATGTATCGCTGGAAGCACGCGAACCTCGAGGTGCCCACGGAGAAGCCACGGCGACGCACGGCCGAGGACGCGTGGGCGCCAAAGATTCACTCGGTGCAAGTGAGCACATTTCGCACGTGGGAAGACGTGGGGCGCTGGTACGGCGACCTGGCGCGAGCGCGCGAGGCGGTGAGCCCGGAACTCCGGGCGAAAGCGCAGGAGCTCGTCCGTACCAGTCGGACGCAGCACGACACGCTGGCAGCGCTGTACGACTTTGTGTCCAAAGAGTATCGCTACGTCAGCCTCTCGTTCGGCGTGGGGCGCTATCAACCGCACGCCGCGACGGAGGTGCTGGCCAACGGGTACGGCGACTGCAAGGACAAGCACACGCTGCTCGCGAGCCTGCTCGCCGCCGTGGGCTTGCGGGCGTTCCCCGCTCTCATCTCATCGGAGGCCGACGTCGATCGCGACGTCCCGTCCCCCGCGCAATTCGACCATGTGATCAGCGTGATCCCCAACGGGACCGACTCGATCTGGGTCGACACGACGCCCGGCGTCGCGCCCTTCGGGCTGCTGCTGTACAGCCTGCGCGGCAAACAGGCGCTGGTGATTCCGGCGGACGCGGCCCCGGGGCTCCGCTCGACCCCGGCCGAGCCGCCGTTCCCCACGCGTGTGGACGTGGACGTGTTGGGCCAGGTGTCGGACCTCGGCACCTTGAAGGTCGGCGTGCGCTACCGCGTGCGGGGTGACGCCGAGGTGCTGCTGCGGATGGGGTTTCGCGTGGCTCCCGCGGCGCAGTGGAAGACGTTGGCATCGGCCATGGCGTCCGCCGTAGACCTGGACGGCGACGTGACCGCGGTGCAGGCAAGCGATCCCACGGCGACCCGCCTCCCGTTCCAGTTCAGCTTTGACCTCACGAAGGCCGGCTACGCGGCCTGGTCGAACAAGCGGGCGCACATTGCGGCCCCGCTCCCGATCGTGGACTTCCCGGTGGACACGGCGGATACTGCGGCCCGCCACGATCGCGTGCCCGACCAGGAGTATGCCGCGCGGCTCCGGCTCGCGCTTCCTGCGGGCGTCACTGTTCGACCTCCCGTCCCGGTCGCGCTGGCGCGACCCTACGGCGAGTATCGCTCGAGTTACGGGGTGAACGGGGACACGATCACCGTGGAGCGCACGCTCCATGTGAACGGGCCCGCGCTGTCCCGGACCGAGCCGCGTGACCTGACGGCATTCATGCGCGTCATCCGCGAGGACGAGCGCCAGGAAATCGCCCTCGAGCGCACGGCGTCCGACGCCGATTCCACGGTGCCGACGTCCGCCACGGCCGACGAGCTGCACAGCAGCGCCCTCACGGCGCTCAACAACGGCGATCTCCGGACGGCGCTGCGGCTGTTTCGACGGGTCGTCCAGCTGGAACCGCGGCACCAGTGGGCCTGGAACAACCTGGGCCGAGTCTTCCTCAACATGGGCATGCTCGACTCGGCGATCGCGGCCTTCAAACGGCAAGCCGACCTGAACCCGTACGATCAGTACGCGTTCAACAACCTGGGCCTGGCGTACTGGCGCAAGCGCAAATACCCGGAAGCGGCGGACGCATTCCACCAGCAGATCAAGATCAGTCCGCTCGACCGCTTCGCGCACGCGAATCTCGGGCGGTTGTACGCTGAGCAGCACCGAGACTCGGCGGCCGTGCCCGAGCTCGAGCAGGCGATCACGATCAGTGCCGACGATCCTCAGCTCCACGTGGACCTCGGCAAGGCGTACCTGGCGAGCCACCACGCGGATAAGGCGCAGGCCGAGTTCAACCGTGCGATCGAGCTCGCGCCCGTCCCCGCCATGTGGAACAACGTCGCATACGCGTACGCCGTGGAGGGCGCGAATCTCGACCACGCGCAGGAGTATGCCCGCTCGGCCGTCGACGCGACGACCGCCGGCCTTCGTAACCTGAGTCTCGACCGTGTCGGGCTCAAAGATGCGGCCGCGGTCACCAGCCTCGGGGCGTACTGGGATACGCTGGGGTGGGTCTACTTCCGCAAGGGGAACCTGCCCGACGCGGAGCGCTACGTCCGCGCGGCATGGCTTCTCAACTTCAACGGCGAGGAGGGCGACCACCTGGCGCAGATCGAGGAGCGGCTGGGACGCAAGGAGGACGCTACTCATACCTACGCCCTGGCCTTGGCGGCGCGCCGTCCCCCGTCTGAAACGCGCGCGCGGCTTGCCGTGCTGCTGGGCGGCGACAGGCGGATCGACGCCCTGGTGGAGCGCGCGCGCAACGACCTGGTCCAACTGCGGAGTGTCACGCTGGGCGCCACCGTCAAGGACGATCTGCAGGGCTCGGTCACGCTGCTGTTCGGGCCGGGGCCGAGGGTGGAGGAGATCAAGTATGCCGCCGGGAGCGATCGGCTGCGCGTGCTCGACGGCGCCCTGCGGGCGGCGCGCTACCCGCTCATCCTCCCCGACTCCACGCAGGTCAGGGTGCTGCGGCGCGGCGTGGTCACGTGCTCCGCCGACAAAGGGAACTGCGTCGTCGTACTCAACGAGCCCCTGCCGGACGCGCCGGCGGAATGAGAAGGGTTCAGGCCTGATGTAGCGTCGGCGCAACAACATGCCGCATTTCCACCCTGCCGTGCCGCAAAAACGCCCTCGCCACCCACCCGGGCCGGTCCCAGATTAGTGGCGTGCTCGCTTCGTGGCCCTGGTTCCGTCTCCGCGCGAGCCCCGCCGCGCTCGCCCTCGCCGCCCTCGCCGGCCCTGCGGGACATGTCCAGGCCCAGGACTCAACCTTCAGCCGGTTCATTCATCGCAGTCGGCTCGACAACGGGCTCGACATGATCGTCGTCGAGAACCACACCGTCCCGCTCGCCACGGTGCTCGTCGCCGTGCACAACGGGGCCTTCACGCAGGACTCCGCCGAGCAGGGGCTGGCCCACCTGTACGAGCACCTGTTGTTCCGCTCGTATCACGGCCGGCCCGACGCCTTCGGGATCGAAGTGACGAAGTTGAACGGCACGTACAACGGGGCGACCGACGCGGAGGTCGTCTACTACTACATCATCGTCCCGGCGAAGAACGTGGAGCGCGCGCTCAAGCTCCTCGCCGAGCTGGTCCGCGAAGCCCGCTTCTCCAAAGGCGACCTGAAAGACGAGCGGCCCGTGGTGCTCGACGAGCTGCAACGGGACGCGTCCGATCCCGAGCAGGAGCTGACTCGCCACGTCGAGCAGATGCTGTGGGGAGCGTCATGGAGCCGCAAAGACGTGGGGGGCGACAGCGCGTCGCTCGCGGGGATCACGATCGACCGGCTGAAGGAGGTCTACGCGCGCTACTACGTGCCGAACAACGCCGCCCTCATCGTCACTGGTGACGTGTCGAGTGCCCAGGTGTTCGAGCGCGCGGCCAAGGAGTTCGGCGAATGGAAGCGCGGGCCCGACCCGTTCGCGGACCGCCCGGTGCCTCCGGTGACCCCGCGACCCGCCAGCGGCGCCGTCGTCTTCGAGCACGACGTACGGGACGTCACCATCCGGATCGCGTTCTCGGGACCCGGGGTGGGGCGGGACGCGGCCGCCACCTATGCGGCGGATGCCCTGTTCGAGGTGCTGAACAACCCGGGCTCGGCCTTCCAGCAACGCCTCGTGGAGGCAGGACCCTTCCAGTCCATCTTCGGCTCCTACACCACCCTCGATCACACCGGGCCCATCGAGTTCGTGGGCAAGACCACAGAGGCCGACGCCCAAAAAGCCCTGTTCATGCTGCTCGACGAAATCGACAATCTGGACGCCCTCGAAGGGATCAGGGACGGCGACCTGGCGATCGCGAAGAAGCGTCGCGAGGTCTCGAGAGTCCTGGCCGTCGAAGAGACTGCCATGCTGGCGCCGGGGCTCGCGTTCTGGTGGGCGAGCGCCGGATGGGATTACTACGTCGGCTACCGTCGGCACCTGAACGCCCAGACCGTGGAGGACCTGCGCGATTTCGCCCGCGTGTACGTCGCCCGCCAGCCGCGCGTGATCGGCATGCTCGTGCCGCCCGAGCTGACCCAGTCGGTGGTGGCCTGGCTGCGCGGCGGGAAGAAGCCGTCCCCATGAATCGCGCCGTCGCGCTGCTGCTCTTCCCCATGCTGTTCGGCGCCCCGCCCCCGCCCCCGCCGCGGGGGGCCGGCTGCCTTGCAGCAGGCGACAGCCTCACGGCTGTATATGAGGCGTCCGGCGTCCGCATCATCCAGCGCTGCTCGCCGGCGAGCGACATCGTCGCGGTGCGGCTGTACCTGTTGGGGGGCACGCAACAGCTCGCCGAGCGCACCGCCGGTATCGAAGTGCTGCTGCTGCGCGCCTCGGGCCTCGGCACGGAGCAATTCCCGGGCGCCGAGGCGCACGACGCGATGGATCGCACCGGCAGCATCGTAACGCTCGAGCCGGAGCTCGACTTCACCGTGTTCGGCTTCACCGGCCTGGTCGGCGATCTCGACGCCGCGTGGTCGGTGTTTGCGGACCGCCTGGTCCATCCGACGCTGGCGGAACGGGACGTGGCCCGGGCGCGGGCCCAGCTGCAGAGCGCGGCACGTCGTCGCTACACGGAGCCCGACGCGCGGCTGACCGCGATCGCGATGCAGGCGCTGTTCCGGAGCCATCCCTACGCGCTCGACCCCGAGGGCACCGAGACCTCGCTCGCCGGCCTCACCGTCGACGACGTCAAGACGTACGCGCGCGAGCAGATCGTCACGTCTCGCATGCTGCTCACGATCGTGGGCAACGTGACACGGGCGCACGCCGAATCGCTCGTGACGGCCACGCTCGGTCGCCTACCGCGTGGCAGCTATCGCTGGACGCTGCCGCAGCCACCGGCCCGGGCGAAACCCCGCTGGTTGATCGAGCACCGCCTGATTCCGACCACCTACCTGCTGGGGCTGTTCGCCGGTCCGCCGCCCACGAGCCACTCGTATTGGGCCTTCCGGGTGGCCACCGCACTGCTGTCATCCGGGCTGCATCACGTCATCCGCAGCGAGCGGGGGCTCTCCTACGCCGCGTTCGCGCCGTATCGCGACGGCGCCATTCCCGTCGGGGGCGCGTACGTGAGCACGCCCAAGCCGGACAAGGCGCTGATGCTGATGGTCGACCAGATCCGGGAGTTGCGAGACCAGCCGCTCGACTACTTCGGGCTCAGCCGGTTCATCGACAGCTTCGGCTTCGACTACCTCGCGGAAAACGCCACGTCCGCGGGGCAGGCCGACTTTCTGGCGCGCGCCGAGCTGTACCTCGGCGGCTACCAGCACGGTGACGAATTCTCCAAGCGTCTCCACAGCGTGTCCCCGGACGATATCTTGCGGGTCGCCGGGCAGTATATGGCGGCCATCCAGTACGCGTATCTGGGAGACACGACACGGATGCACGGGCATTGGTGACACCTACCCGCACCCGGAGGCAGCAACGCATGCGTTCATTTGTTTGGGCGGCGCTCGCCGCAGCCGCCTGCACGCCCGGTGAGAAGCCGGGCGCGAGAGCGCCCGCCGGGCCGGCACAGAAGTACGCCGGCACCTGGGACGGCCGCGCCTTCCATAGCGAGGCCGACACCGGCATGCCGTTCCGCATCGTCTCGAGCGTGGCGGAGGACGGGTCGCTGCGCGGCACACTCATGTTCCCGCAGGTCCCCGAGCCACCCATCCCCGTGCGGGCGCGCCAGGTCAGCGACACCGTCCTCGTGAACGAGATCGGGCCGTACCAGAGCCCCGCGGCGCACCACCGCGTGGTCACGACCACGACCGGCAGGCTCCACGGCGACTCGCTCAACGGCACGTTCGAAATGCGGCCGGCCGAAGGTGGAAACGCCATCATGAGCGGCACGTTCCGCTCGAAGCGTGTGGTGCCGTAGGACGTGAGCGCCGCCGAGCGGCGCGCCCGCCGCGCCCTCACTACCCTGCTGGCGGTGTATGGCGGGTTCCTGATCCTGCACCCCAGCCACTATGGCTGGCTCGACAGCCTCGACCTCGCCATCCACGAGTTCGGGCATCCGGTGTTCGGCGTGTTCGGCGAGTTCATCGGCTTCCTCGGCGGCACCCTGATGCAACTCCTCATGCCCGCAATCTTTGTGGCGTACTTCTGGCGTCGCGGCGATCGCCACGCCGCCATGGTGGCCTTGTGGTGGGTCGCCCAGAACCTGTGGAACGTCGCCGTCTACGTACAGGACGCCCGTGCCGAAGAGCTGCCCCTGGTGGGCGGCGGCGAGCACGATTGGAACTATCTGCTCGGCCGGCTCGGGCTGCTGCAACAGGACCGGTTGATCGGCGGCGGCGTTCGCCTGGTGGGAGTCCTGATGTATGCCTGGTCCTGCCTCATGGGCTGGACCTACGCTAGCGGCCGCGCCGAGCCGTCGTAGCTTAGCCCCGACCTCAAAGGAGAGCCGATGCCGACCGCCAACGTCAACATCGTCGCCGTCCTGGTCGCCGCACTCATCACCTTCGTGCTCGGCGCCTTCTGGTATTCTCCGGTCCTGTTCGCCCGGCAATGGATGCAGGCGCAGGGATACAGCCCCGAACGAGTCCAGGAGCTGAAAAAGAAGGGCATGACCCGCGCCTACGCGGTGTCCGTGCTGTGCTACGTGGTGACGGCGTACGTGGTGGCGCTGCTCGCCGGCTACACGAACTCGACCACCCTGGCGCAAGGCCTGTGGCTCGGGTTCCTCTTGTGGCTGGGCTTCGCGGCGACGATCGGCCTCGCCGCCCACATGTTCTCAGAGAAACCCATCGCCGCCTGGGTGATCGACGCCGGTTATCAGCTCGCGTACCTCGTGATCATGAGCGTCTTGCTGTCGCTGTGGCGCTGAGCCGTCCGACGAGGGTCAGTGGCGCTCGATCTCGACCGGCCCGTTGGTCGTGACGACTCGTATCGGAGCACCACCGTCGCCGAGCTTGGTCACGATGCGCCGGCCTACCCTGCCTTCGATGGTGACCGTGAGCGGGAAACCGACCGTCATGGGCCCGTTCACGGTGCCGAACTCGAGCTGCGCCGAATAGCTCTCCGGAATCGCGAGGTTCACCGGTCCGTTGGTGGTCTCGGCGTCCAGCCCGGTTCCTTCCCAACGGGCCCCGGTGAGCTCGATGTCGAGTGGGCCGTTGGTGGTGCGGGCGTGCACGTCACCCCCCACACCACGCAGCGAGACCGGACCATTGTGCGCCGTGAGCGTCATCCGGCCCGTGACATCCCGCACGCCGATCGGCCCGTTGTCGGTGTCGAGCTTCAAATCGGACCGCCGGGGCGCAAACACCACGAAGCTCACGCCCCACGACTCGCGCCGGCCGGCCTCCGGCCCGTCGGCACTGATCGTGCTCCCCGACGTCACAACCTTGATGTGGCCGGCGATACGGTCCGCCTGGTCCTGCGTCGCCGCCTGCGTCTGGATGCGGGCGTGCACCTCGATGCTGTCGCGATCCCACCCCTCGACCGAGACGGCGCCGTTTTGCCCCGGATCGACGGCGATGGTCCCGGCCTTCGCGAGCCTGACGACACGGACCTCGCAATGCTGCACGCGCCACCCGTCATCGTGGTCGCGGCACTGCGCGATCCAGCGCGCGTCCGCCGCACTTTGGGCACCGGCCGAGACGGCGAAAGCGAGCAGCACGGGAACGGGCGAGATGGCGCGCGGCAGCATCGTTTCCTCCTCAGGAAGGGTGGGCAGCTCCTGACTTAGACAGCGCCCCGGGGCTGGAGGGTTGCTCGGGACTAACCCGACCGCCCGAGCGCCCGCATACTCCCCGCGTGCGCTTCCCCCGGTTCCCCCACCCCCTGACGCTGCTGGTGGGCGCGGTGCTCCTCGCGGCGCTGGCGAGTCACGTACTGCCGTCTGGCGAGTACGACCGCCGCGACGATCCCGCCAGCGGTCGCCGCCTCGTGGTGCCCGGTACCTACCACGCCGTCCCGCCGCGGCCGGTGACCGCGTTCCAGGCGCTGATCGCGATTCCGCGCGGCCTGAGCGACGCGGCGGCGGTGATCTTCTTCGTGTTCCTGATCGGGGGCGCCTTCACCGTGGTGGACGAGACCGGGGCGCTGCGCCACGGGGTCGACTGGCTGGTGCGGCGTTTCGGGCATTCGGAGCGGCTGGTCATTCCCGTGGCGGAGCTCGCGTTCGCTCTGGGCGGCGTGCTCGACAACATGAAGGAAGAGATCATCGCGCTCGTGCCGGTGATGCTGCTGCTCGCCCGCCGGCTGGGCGTCCGACCGGTCGTCGCTGTGGCCACGAGCCTGGGTGCCGCGGCCGTCGGCGCGGCGTTCAGCCCCATCAACCCGTTTCAGGTGGGCATCGCGCAGCAGCTGGCGCAGCTGCCGCTCCTCTCCGGGTGGCTGTTTCGCACCGCGTTCCTGGTGGTCGCCCTGGGCATCTGGATCGCGGGCACGTTGCGCTACGCCGCCCGCGGCCGCACGGCGCCACTGAGCGAGTCCGGCCCGGACGCCGGCTCGCTCGACGTCCGTCACGCCGCGGTGCTCGCGCTCGTGCTCGCCGCGTTCGTCGTGCTCGTCGCGGGTGTGCGGCGGGGCTGGGGCTTCAACGAGATGGCGGCGCTGTTCTTCACGATGGGCGTCGCCGCGGGCCTGGTCGGGGGGCTGGGCGTGGCCGGCACGGCGGATGCGCTGGTCACGGGCTTTCGGTCCATGGCCTACGCCGGCCTGCTGATCGGCTTCGCGCGGGCCATTTTTGTGACACTCGAGCAGGGTCGCATCGTGGATACGCTGGTGCACGGGCTGTTCGCGCCGGTGGCGCATCTGCCGCTGGGGCTCGCCGCCGTCGGCATGATGGTCGTGCACACGCTGGTGCACGTCCCGGTACCGAGCCCGACCGGGCATGCGGTTCTCACGCTGCCGATTCTCGTGCCGCTCTCGGACCTGCTCGGC
>DATDFC010000025.1:0-13996 GCA_036522815.1 Gemmatimonadales bacterium
CGCCTTGCCGCGGCGCTGCGCGGCGCGTGGCGCGGAGCGCCCCAGCCCAGAACCGCGCACTGACGCTCATGGTACTCGCACCGTAGCGCCCTCGCGCAGCCACTTCCCCTCGGCCCGCGCCATCTCGAGCGCCCGCGCGGCGCGTCCCAGCAAGCGGCGCGGCTCGATCGCCGCGGTGCGCAGCTGGCGCAGCGAGTCGTAGCCGGCCCGCAGCCCGAGCGCCCCGTCCCCATTCCCATCGCCGTTGCCGCCGGCGTGCGCCGCGCCCTGGAGCCGCTGCGCCAGCCGGCGCGCGCCGACGCGGTTCGCCCCGGGTGCGATGACGGCGAATTCGGTGAGCCCGACACGTCCCACCGCGTCGGAGTGACGCGCGGTGCCCCGCACCAGCCGGGCGACGTCGCGCAGCACGCCCACGCCCGGCTCACCGCGCACCTCGGGCGCGACGACCACGCACGCCACCGACGTGTTGTGGTGCGCCGTCTGGAGGATCAGCTCCCAGGCACGCCGCGCCAGCCCGCGCCGGGTGTACAGCCCCGTCAGCTCGTCCACCAGGCTGCGCTTGGGCGCCCGCTCGGTCTCGAGCTTGGCGATCAGGTAGGTCTCGAGCTTGCCGAGCAGCGCGCCGGTGTCCACCGGCTGGCGCAGCAGCTCCCACACGCCGGCGCGCAGCGCGCTGAGATGGTCTTCCCGTGTGGGACGGTCGTGCACCAGCAGCAGGATCGGCGTGCTCGCGCCGATCAGGGGATCGGCGCGCAGCAGCCGGCTCAAGTCCAGGCTCTCCGAGTCGGCGAGCCGCGCGTCCAGCAGGATCACGTCGGGGCACGCCGCCCGCGCGCGCGCCAGCACCGCCGTGCCGGCGAATACGCGCAGCACGGAATACCCCTGTCGCCCCAGCGTGCCCTCGACGCCCCAGAGGGCGTGATTCTGATCGCTGGCGATGAGGATGCGCGGCGGGCGCGTTAGGCGCGGCCGAGTGGTCATACGGCTTGGACGGTCGAGTTCAACAACGTAACAGAGATACCCCGGTGCGCGCAGCCGGTTGCACCTCCGGTCGCGACGGCACAGGGCGTGCACAGGAACCACGGTGCGCCGTCGGCGGTAGGACCGATTCAACAGGAGGTGCCTTATGGAAGCCCGCATCACAGCACAGTCGCAGTCGTTCCGCCTGCGGGAGCGACTGGAGGAAGCCAAGGTCTCGCACGGGGAGGAGGCCCGGGTGGACCTGCCAGGCGTGAGGGTCGCGGTGCTCGCCGCCACGGGCGAGGCGCAGCTCATGTTCTGCAACATGGGCTCGATCCGGGTGCGCCAGCTGATGCAGCAAGGCGATGAGCGCCCACTCGCCACCGACGTCACGCTGGAGGGTCTGCAGGTCCCCGCGGTGGGGATCTACGATCTGGTGAACGCCTACCTCTCGGTGAACGGCAGCATCCACGTGCGCGTGGACGCCGCGACCGAGGTCGTGCCCGCGCGCGATCTGGTTCAGAAGGGGTAGCCGAGGTCGAGCTCGACGATCGGCGTCGAGCGGGCGGTTCCGGACACGCTCAGGCTGACGCGGCCCGCTACCGTCCTGGCGCCCAGCTCGACGCCGACACCGTCGACCCAGCCCGCGGGCTGGAACGTCCAGCGGTCGAGTACCGCGCCGGCGTTCCAGCGCACGCGGGCGAACAGGTCGGGAGCGACGGAGACCTGCCACTGGGCGCCGAGCTCCGCCTTCTGGACGTGACGGCCGCCCCGCTCCTGCACATGCAGTCCCGCGAACTCGATCATGCGATCCGGAAACAGGTAGTAGCCGTTGGCGCCCCCCAGAAAAAAGAGGTAATGCGGCGGCGGCGTGCCGCCCGAGGCACCGAGCGTCGCGCCCGCCCAGAGTGACACCCGACCTCCCAGCGGCAGATACGCCCGCACGTCGCCGACGTGGTGCGAGAACGCGCTGCTCCACTCGGACACGGCCCGCAGGCCCACACCGCGGCTCGGAAACACCCCGCTGTCGTATGTATCGAGCTCCACCACACCCGCCGCCGTCGCGAACGTGCGGTTGATGGGCGCCGTATCCACCGCCGCCACTGTTTCGTCCCAGCGCGCGTGCTCGCCCTTCAATCGCAAGGACAGCGCCGCGGCCGTTCCCAGGCGCCGCTCGAGCGACGCCGTGACCGCCCCCAGATCGACCCGCGCCTCCGCCACCCGCCGGCCAGCGCGAAACAGGTCGAAGGGGCCGTGCGCGAACGCGACGCGCGCGCCCAGCGCGAGGCTCTGGGCGTCGCCCAGCGCCTGCGCGGCGCCGAGCCCGACGCGGATCTGCTGGCCCAGCCGGGCGTCCAGCTCCACGCCGCCGCGCCCAGCGGAGAGGAGCACCGAGGCCTTGTAGCGGCTGTCGTAGCGCAGCCCCAGCCCGAACCGGCCGGCGGACCGCTCGGTGATCAACAACGTCAGCTCGCCCTGCTCCAGGCGATAGCGCACGTTGGCGAACAGCCCGGTGGCGTAGAGGCGCTCGATGCGCGCGCCCAGCTCTCGCAGCGAAATCCACGCAGGCGGCACCAGCCCGAGCGTGCGCGCCAGATACGCCTGCGTCACCGTCCCTGCTCCGGAGACATCGAACCGCACCCTCGTCACCCGCACCGAGTCGGGCGCCGCGGGCATCGGGTGGCGAGGCTCCACCCTGCGGCGCCCCACCCTGGCTGCGATCTCCGGAAGGGCGGCGCGCGCCGCCGCCTCGCCCCGCGCCATCAGCTCGGCGGCGCGCCCGAACCCGAAGCTCGTGAAGGCGCGCACGTCCGGCACGATGAGCACGTCGCACGCGGCGCGCTCGGCGCGCTCCGAATCCCACACGCGAAACGACACCGATTGCGCCAGCACGTCCACCAGCGACACGATCGAATCGCGCGGCTCGAGCGGGTCGGTCACGTCGCTGCAGATCAGCACGTCCGCGCCCAGGGCGCGCGCGTCCCGCGCCGGCAGGTTGCGCACCACGCCGCCGTCGATCAGCACGTTCGGCCCGAGCTCGACGGGAGCGAACACGCTCGGCAGCGCCATGCTGGCACGGATCGCGTCCGGGAGAAATCCCCGATCCAGCACCACCGCCTGGCCGGTCTCGAGGTCGGTCGCGACGGCCGCGAACGGGATGGGGAGCCGACGGAAATCGTGGATGCCGTGCGCCGACCAGGTGAGCCGGGTCAGGAGCTCCCAGATGCGCTGGCCCGGCACGACGCTCTTGGGGAGCTGGATGCCGCCGCGATAAATGGGGAGTGTGAGCAGCAAGCGATCCGCGGCGACCTTGCGATCGATCGGCAGGTCGCGCCGGTCCACGGGATCGGTGAGCAGGCGAAACCAGTCCTGGCCGCGCACGATCGTGTCGAGCTGGGCCGCGCTGTAGCCGACCGCGTACAGCCCGCCCACGACGCTGCCCATGCTCGTACCGGCGATCACGTCCACCGGAATGCCCGCCTGCTCCAGCACTTTCAACACGCCGATATGCGCGAGGCCGCGCGCCGCGCCCCCACTCAGAGCAATGCCGATTCTGGGGCCTTGTCCGTACGCCGGCATGGCCCCGCCCGCAAGGGCGGGGAGCAGGCAGAGCGTGAGCCCGAGACGAGCGGGTCGCATGGCGCACACAATCGTAGCACGGCCCGGCCTCGTGATGCAGCGGACTGTGGCCGCGTGATTGTGGCCACGGGCCCAAAACTGTTGCGGGCCCGCGCCAGATCGTGCTCTCGCAGTGGTGACCATGCAGTGTGAGACGGGAAGCACACGGTTTGCAAACCGCCCGAGACGGTTCCGTTACTGCGAGGCAACATCCCCGTTATGCAGCGTCGGCGTCTCGTCGACCGGCGGCAAAGCATCGGTCGACGTATCGTGCGGGAACGTCGTCGTAATGCGGTCTCGGTGGCGGTCGAGCGGCGCAGCGGCATGGAGCGCCGGACGAGCATGTCGCGGCGTTCCGGAGAGGACCGCCGCGGGAGCCCGGAGCGCCGCCGGCGCTCATCCTCCAGTCACCGCCTCAGCGCTTCGGACTGACCGCCGTTATTTCCCGCGACATCTCGAACGCACACCACCCGGAGTCTTCCCAGGCGACGGGGAACAAGCCATTGCAACGCGGGCACGAGACCTTGAGCGCATGCTGCCCCAGGGACGCGCGCGCACTGCACTGCGGGCAGACGCCGTAGCTCGGTCCCCAGGAGAGGGGCGGCTGCGGGGCGTTGGCGACGCGCGGGACGACGGACCAGAGCTGGGGGCGAAACGGCAGAATCTGCAGGAATGTGCGGGGGACGGTGACGAGGCGCCGATTCACTTCGAGCACACCCTCGGCGGGGGTGGCGCGCATCACGCGGTACCACGCGCCGCGTCGCAAGTCGCGGCAGGTGCGGACCCGCGTGCGGGCCCATTGTTCAGTCTGCGGCATGGTCGCCCTCCAGGGCGGATGACGAACTCGAGGCGATAAACCCTGCGGGGCGCCCGCTCAGTGTGTCGCCCGGGACGCGGTCCGGGCTGTCGGCTGGATCACAGTTTGGGGGGTCAGGGGTCAGGGTCGGGGGCCAGGGGTCGGCGACTCGCGATGAAACCCCGAAGGTCGCAAGTGACTCGCGGCGGCTCCAGCCGCGACTCCTCACCCCTGTTCCCCTCTCCCTTCGGGGGTCCTCACCCCGTGTCTCCCCTCCCTTCTGGTCTGGTCCTCACCCCCTGTCCCCCTCTCCCTTCGGGAGAGGGGGAACGACGGACGGACTGAGTTTCCCCTCTCCCGAAGGGAGAGGGGATCAAAGGGGTGAGGACCGGAACGGGAAAAGTGCTTGGGCGCGGCGGCGCCGGCGCACCGCACGCGACTAACGGCGGTGGGCTCGCGCATCGAAGCGGCGCGCGGACGGCGCTCGTCCGCACCTCCCGCCGCCGCATGCGACAACTCGAGAGCCTGGCGGATCGGCTGGCGGGCCTGGTGGGAGAGCTGGTGTAGGTGCCGGCCTCGACCCCAGGGCATGGCCCCGGGGTTGGTCTGCCCACGCCTAGTCCCGTGCCTTAGTTGATGTCGAATGTCACGCTGGTCGCTCCGGTCAGCCCTCCCGACCCCGCGACGAGCGTATAACCCACGCCCGCCTTGTTGATGCTGAGCGTCCCAAGGCTCGCGACCCCCGCCGCCGCCGTCACCGTCGTTGTCCCACCCAGCGTTGCTCCACCCGGATTGCTGCCGATCGCGAGGGTCACAGCGCCCGCAAACCCGGTCGCCACGTTGCCGAACGCGTCGCGCGCCGTCACCTCCACGGCAGGCGTGATGGTGTCTCCCGCCACGGTCGTAGTCGGCTGGACGGTGAACACCAGCTGCGACGCCGCGGCGGGCGTAATGGTGAAGGTGAGACTCGTGACGCCGAGCAGTCCGGTGGACGAGAAGGTGAGCGTGTAGCCCGTTGCCACTTTGTCGATGGTCAAATTGGGGAAGGTCGCGAGGCCGCGCACCGCCGTCGCCGACGTCGTGCCAGACAGTGTGCCCCCACCAGGATTGTCCCCGATAACGACCGTGACCAATCCCGTGAACGTGGTGTCCAGGTTCCCGCCCGCATCCTCCCCCCGGAGCTGCACGTAGGGATCGCCGATGATGCCGCCCGCGATCTCGTCGTGCGGGCGCGTCTGGAAGTCGAGGTGGGACGCCGGCCCGATCCGCACGTCGAACGGTACGCTCTCCACCCCCGGGAGCCCGGCCGCCGATGCGATCAGCGTGTAGCCGGTGTTGGCCCTGGCCACGCTGAGGGCGAAGAAGGTGGCCACGCCGCCGACGGCCGTTACCGTCGTGGTTCCGTCCAGCGGCCGACCGCCCGGGTTCACGCCCAGTTCCATGGTCACGTCGCCGGTGAAGCTCGTGGCCAGGTTCCCCAGCGCATCGAGCGCCCGCACCTTGACCGCCGGATTGAAAATCGTTCCCCCCGTGATCGTCCCCGGCTGCTGGCTGAACACCAGCTGCGTCGCGGCTCCTGGGGTGACACTGAAGACGCTGCTCGTCGCCGCGTTCAGGCGGGTGGCGGTCGCCCTGAGCCAGTAGCCCGTGCCCGTCTTGTTGGCGCTCAGATCCCAGAAGCGCGCCACGCCGTTCACCGCCGCGACCGTCGTCGTACCGCCGAGCGTGCTCCCCCCCGGGTTGTTGCCGAACGTCACCGTTACGTCTCCTGTGAAGTCCGGCGCCGGGTTCCCCGCGGGATCGAGCGCGGTGACCAGGACCGCCGGGCTGATCGCGGCGCCGGCCACCGTGCTCGACGGCTGGACGGTGAAGGCCAACTGTGTAGCGGTGCCCGGGGTGATGTCGAACGCGGTACTGGCGACGGAGGCGAACCCAGTGGCGCTCGCCCGGAGCGTATAGTCCGTGCCGGTCTTGTTGAGGCCCAAATCGAAGAAGGTCGCCACCCCGCTCACCGCCGCCACCGACTTGGTGCCGCTGAGTGTCGCACCGCCCGGATTATTCCCCAGCGCGATCGCGACGGCGCTGCCGTATCCCGTCGCGAGGTTGCCGAGCGCATCGAGCGCCCGCACTTTCACCGCGGGGGTGATCGCGTTATCCGCCACCGTGGTGCTCGGCTGGGTGCCGAACACCAGATGCGTCGCGACCCCTGGGGTGATGGCGAAGACGCTGCTCGTCGTCGTGCTGAATCCGGTCGCCGTCACCGCCAGCCAGTAGCTCGTGCCCGTCTTGTCGAGCGTGAGGGTCGAGAAACTGGCCACGCCGTTCACCGCCGCGACGGTCGTCGTGCCGCCGAGGGTGCCGCCCCCCGAGTTGTTGCCGAGCGCCACCGTCACATCCCCCGTGAAGCTCGGCACCGGGTTCCCCGCCGGATCGAGCGCCGTGACCTGGACGGCCGGGGTGATCACCGCGCCCGCCACGGTCGTGCTCGGCTGTTGGGTGAAGGCCAGGTGCGTCGCCGTGCCCGGGATGACGTCGAACGCGATGCTCGTCCCGGGACTCAGGCCACCGGCGCTCGCGGCGAGCGTGTAGCCCGTGCCCACCTTGTCGAGGCTCAAGAAGAAGGCGGCAATGCCGTTCGCCGCCGCCACGGGCGTGGTGCCGCTGAGCGTCGCGCCGCCCGGATTGTTCCCCAGCGCGACGGCGACGGGATCGTTGAAGTCCGTCGCCACGTTCCCCAGGGCATCGAGCGCCCGCACTTTCACCGCCGGTGTGATGAGGTTGGCCGCCACCGTGGTGCTCGGCTGGGTCCCGAACACCAGCTGCCTGGCGGGCCCCGAGATGATCGCGAAGTCGCTGCTCGTGGCCGCGCTCATGCCGGTGGCCGTCGCCCTGAGCCAGTAACCGGTGCTCGTCCGGTTCGCGCTCAGATCCCCGAACGTCGCCACGCCGCTCACCGCCGCGACCGTCGTCGTGCCGCCGAGCGTGCTGCCGCCCGGGTTGTTGCCGAACGCCACCGTCACGTTCCCCGTGAACCCCGGCACGGGGTTCCCGGCGGGATCGAGCGCCGTCACCTGGACGGCGGGGCTGATCGCCGCACCCGCCACGGTGGTGCCCGGCTGACGGCTGAACGTCAGCTGCGTCGCCGTGCCGGGGATGATGTCGAACGCCGCGCTCGTCACCTGACCCAACCCGCCGGCGCTCGCCGTGAGCGTGTAGGCTGTGCCCGTCTTGTCGAGGCTCAAGAAGAACGTGGCCACGCCGCTCACCGCCGCGACCGGGGTCGTGCCGCTGAGCGTGCTACCGCCGGGATTGTTCCCCAACGCCACAGCGACCGCGCCGCTGAATCCTGTGGCGACGTTGCCGAAGCCATCGAGCGCACGCACCTTCACCGCCGGGCTGATCTGGTGGTCCGCCACCGTGGTGCTCGGCTGGGTACTGAACACCAGCTGCGTCGCCGGCCCGGCCGTGATATTGAAAGCGCTGCTCGTCGCGGTGCTCAGCCCGCTCGCCGTCCCCGTGAGCCGGTAGCCCGTGCCCGTCTTGTCGAGTGTGAGCGTGGAGAAGCTGGCCACGCCATTCAGCGCCGCTACCGTCGTCGTGCCGCCCAGCGTGCTGCCGCCCGGGTTCGTGCCGAGCGACAGCGTCACATCCCCCGTGAAGCCCGGGACCAGATTACCCGCGGGATCGAGCGCGGTGACCTGGACCGCCGGGCTGATCGCCGCGCCCGCCACGGTGTTCAACGGCTGGACGGTGAACGCCAATTGGCTCGCGGTGCCCGGCGTGATGTCGAACGCGGTGCTGGTTACCGGACCGAGCCCGCTGGCGCTCGCGGCGAGCGTGTAGCCCATCCCGGTCTTATTGAGGCTCAGATCGAAGAACGTCGCCACGCCGCTCGCCGCGCTCACCGGCGTCGTGCCACTGAGCGTCGCGCCGCCCGGATTGTTGCCCAGCGCGATGGCCACACTCCCCGTAAAGCTCGGCACCAGGTTCCCCAACGCGTCGAGCGCCCGAACTTTCACGGCTGGAGTCATCAGGCGGTTCGCCACCGTCGTCCCGGGTTGCGTCCCGAACACCAGCTGGGTCGCTGCGCCCGCGGTGATCGTGAAGGCGCTGCTCGTCCCCGTGTTCAAGCCACTCGCGGTCGCGCTGAGCCAGTAGCCCGTGCCGGTCTTGTCGAGTGTGAGCGTGGAGAAACTGGCCACGCCGTTCACCGCCGCGACCGTCGTCGTACCGCCCAGCGTACTGCCACCCGGGTTGTTGCCGAGCGCCACCGTGATGCTGCCCGTGAAGCCCGGTACCAGGTTCCCCGCGGGATCGAGCGCCGTGACCTGGACGGCGGGACTGATCGCCGCTCCGGCGACGGTCGTCGAGGGCTGCACCGTGAACGCGAGCTGTGTCGCCGTGCCCGGGATAATGTCGAACGCGGTGCTCGTCACCGTGGTGAAGCCGCTGCCGCTGGCGGTCAGCGTGTAGCCCGTGCCCGTCTTGTTGAGGCTCAAATCGAAGAACGTGGCCACCCCACTCGCCGCGCTCACCGGCGTCGTGCCACTGAGCGTCGCGCCGCCTGGATTGCTCCCCACCGCGATCGTCACGCTGCCCGTAAAGCTCGGCACCAGATTCCCCAGCGCGTCGAGCGCCCGGACTTTCACCGCCGGAGCGATCACGCGGTTCGCCACCGTCGTCCCGGGTTGGGTCCCGAACACCAGCTGCGTTGCGGCCCCAGCGGTGATCGTGAAGGCGCTGCTCGTCGCCGTGCTCAGGCCGGTCGCGGTCGCCCTGAGCCAGTAGCCCGTGCCTGTCTTGTCGAGTGTGAGCGTGGAGAAACTGGCCACGCCGTTGACCGCCGCCAGGGTCGTGGTGCCGCCCAGCGTGCTGCCGCCCGGGTTGTTGCCGAGCGCGATGGTGACGCTCGCCGTGAAGCCCGGCACCGGGTTCCCCGCGGGATCGAGTGCGGTGACCTGGACGGCGGGGCTGATCGCCGCGCCGGCCACCGTGATGCTCGGCTGCTGGGTGAAGGCCAGCTGGCTGGCCGTGCCAGGGACGATGTCGAACGTGGTGCTCGTGACGGGAGCCAACCCACTGGCGCTCGCCGTGAGCGTGTAGCCCGTCCCAGTCTTGTTGAGGCTCACATCAAAGAAGGTGGCTACCCCGCTCACCGCGCTCACCGGTGTCGCGCCGCCCAGTGTCGCGCCGCCGGGATTGCTGCCGAGCGCCACCGTGACCGGGTTGGAGAACCCCGTGGCCAGGTTCCCGTAGGCATCGAGCGCGCGCACTTTCACAGCCGGGCTGATCTGGTGGTCCGCTACCGTGGTGCTCGGCTGCGTGCCGAACGCCAGCTGCGTCGCCGGTCCCGGGGTGATTGCGAAGACGCTGCTCGTCGCCCTGGATAGGTCGAGGCCGATCGCGCTCGCCGTGAGCCAGTAGCTCGTGCCGGTCTTGTTGGCACTGAGATCGCCGAAGCTCGCGACGCCATTCACCGCCGTTACGGTGGTCGTCCCGCTGAGCGTGCTGCCACCCGGGTTGTTGCCGAATGCCACCGTGACGCTCCCGGTGAAGCCCGGCACCGGGTTCCCCGCGGGATCGAGCGCGGTCACCTGCACCACCGGGCCGATCGACGCCCCCGCCACGGCGTTCGTGGGCTGCGACGTGAAGGCGAGCTGCGTGGCCGTCCCCGGGGTGATATCGAAGGCGATACTGGTGACCGGGGCGAATCCGCTGGCGCTCGCCGTGAGCGTGTAGCCCGTGCCCGTCCGGTTGAGGGTCAAATCGAAAAACGTGGCCACGCCACCCACCGCCGCGACCGGGGTCGTGCCGCTGAGCGTCGCGCCGCCCGGGTTGTTGCCCGACGCGATACTCACGTTGCCGGCAAAGCTCGGCACCAGGTTCCCGAGCGCGTCGAGCGCCCGCACTTTCACCGCGGGCGTGATGGCGTGGTCCGCCACGGTCGTCCCCGGCTCGGTCCCGAACACCAGCTGGGTCGCGGTCCCGGCGGTGACCTCGAACGCGCGGCTCGCCGCCCCGGCGAGCCCGGTCGCGCTCGCCGTGAGCCAGTAGCCCGTGCCCGTCTTGCTGATGGTCAGGTCGACGAAGCTCGCCACGCCGTTCACCGCCGCGACCTTCGTCGTACCGCCCAGCGTGCTGCCCGTCCCCGAGCTGCCGCCGAACGCCACCGTCACGTTGCCCGTGAAGCTCGCTGCTGCATTTCCCTCGGGATCGAGCGCGGTGACCTGCAACGGCGGCGCGAGCGCGGCGCCGGCGACGACCGTCGTGGGTTGCACGGTGAACCGGAGGTGCGTCGCGGGGCCGGCCGCGACGTCGAACGGCGCGCTGGTCGGCACGGCGAGCCCTTCCCCGGCGGCAGCCGCCGTCAGCGTGTAGCCGGTGCCGGCCTTGTCGAGGCTGAGATCGTCGAAGGTGGCGATGCCGTCCACGGCCGCCACCGTCGTGGTGCCAGCGAGCGTGCTACCGCCCGGATTATGGGCGAGCGCCACGGTCACGTTCCCCGTGAAGCTCCCCACCTTGTGCCCGTTGGCATCCTCGGCCTCCACGCGCGGCGCTGTATTGAATGCGTGGCCCGCCACGACGGTCCCGGGCTGCGTGGTGAAGGCGAGCTGAGTCGGCCGCGCAGGACCGGCTACGTCGTGCGCGCAGGAGGACAGGACGACGGCGCAGAGCAGCCGGGCAGCGATCGCGCGAGCGCGGGAGGAGGGATGCGCCATGGCTCGAAGCCGAAGGCACGTAGCGCGCAGTTTGCGTGCCCCCTTCTCCCCTTGTGACTTGGCACCGCTCGGCCGGTGCTATGTCAAAAGTGTGGCAAGACGCTCACAGTCATGCGGTCATTTCAGATCCACCCTCCCCAGCTTCTGCACGCCCGACAGCGCCAGCCACAAGCGCTGCCGCGTCGAGTCCACCGCCATGTTGCGCACCACCGAGCCCGGCGTGGGGATCTTCACCGTCTCGGCACGCTCGGTCGTGGGGTCGAAGGCGACGAGGTCGTCCGTGCCCGACTCGTCGTACCAGATGCGCCCGTCGGTGCCGACGGCGATGCCGTAGGGCTGGCTGCCGTCGCCGCCCGGGCAGGCGAACTCGCGCACCTGACCGGTCGCGGGATCGAGCCGGCCCAGATGGCCGCGCGCGTAATCCGAATACCACACGATGCCCTTGGCATCGACGATCAAGCGGCGCGGCCGGGCGGCGGACGCGGGTAGCGGAAAGATCTTCAGCGCACCGTCCGCCGGCGCGATGCGGCCGATCTGGTTGGTGCCGAACAGCGCCATCCAGATCATGCCGTCGGGGCCGGCGACGAGGCCGTAGGGCCGGGCGCCGCGCGTCGGCACTGGGTAGAGCTTGACCGCGCCGGTCGCCGGATCGAGCGCGCCGTAAAGGTTCGAGCCCTGCGCCGTGAACCACACCTTGCCGCGGTGAAACAGCGGCGTGTGCGGGTCGCGCGCCTCGGCGGGGAGCGGGAACTCTTTGATGGTGCCGGTGGCGGGGTCGAGCCGCCCCAGCCGCGCCGTGAAGTTCCCCGTGTACCACACGCCCCCGTCCGGCGCGACCACGATGCCGTGCGGGCCCGACGCGCGCGTCGGCGTGGCGTAATCCGTGACCTTGCCCGTCGCCGGATCGAGCCGGCCGATGTAGCTGTTCGCCTGATCGGTGTACCACACGATCCCGTCCGCGCCGACGGCGGGGTCGTGCGGGAACGCTTTGGGGCGTGGTAGCGGATACTCGACCACGCTGGGAGCGGGACTCGGGGCTCGGGACTGGGGGCTCGGGAGAAGCACGTACAGCAACAATGCCGGGCTGGCGCGCAGCAGGAACGAGCGGGTCATCGGTGGGTCCTCGTAGCGAGGCGATTGTCGAGAAGATGATTGCGCGGCGCGGCAGCTCGCAAGCCGGCCGGTGCGTCCACGATGACTTCCGCTTCCGGCACGCGTAGTCCTCACCCCCTGTCCCCCTCTCCCTTCGGGAGAGGGGGAACGAAGGTCGGATGTCGTTTCCCCTCTCCCGAAGGGAGAGGGGATCAAAGGGGTGAGGACCTGTTGCGCTTGCGCCACAAGATGGCCTGTCCCAGCGACATAGGCCCCATCTTGTGCTGCGGCCACGCCATGCGCACTCTGGTACCGGGTATGCGACGGGGATCACCATGACCACTGACAGCCCTTTCTCCGGCTCGACTGCGGGGGACTCTTCCGGGGCGGGGGGAGCGCGCTTCCCCCGCCAAGCCCTCCCCACCGACCAGTCGGTGCTGTGGCGACCGGCCGTGCAGGAGCTCGCCCGCCCTGACGACGACCCCAGTCTCATCTTCATCGCGCAGCGCGCCCTCGCCGCGGTGGAAGACCACCTGGTCTCGGCGCCGCACGAGGCGCTGCTCGGCTTCCTGGTCGGACGGGTGTTCGAGACGCCCGAGACGGGCATGCCGTACGTGATCGTGCACGGCGCGGTGCGCGTGCCCCAGATGATCGTGGACGGCGCGAGCGAGCGTGTGGTGGCGCAGGCGCTCGCCGCGGCGCAGCGGATGCTGCCGCCCGAAGACGGCGTAGTGGTGGGCTGGTATCGGAGCGATCCCACAGGCGTACTCAAGATCTCCCCCGATGATCACCTGGCGCACGTACGCCATTTCCCGGCGTCCTGGCAGGTCGTGCTGCTCATGACGATCCGGGCGAGCGGTGCGCGGGGCGGCTGCTTTCGGCCGGCGGGGGACCCCGGCTCGCCCGCACCGTACCTGCCGTTCTACGAGCTGCTCGACGCCGACAACTTCCGCGACGGCTGGAAGCAGCCGCGCGTCACCTGGAGCAACTACTGGTCGCCCGATCCGGCGGTGTGGCGGGTGCGGTCCGAGCCGGAGCGCGCGCCACGAGTGACGCCGTCGGGGCGGCCGTCCGGAGCGGGCCGGTTCATCCCGATCGTCGAGCCCGACGACTACGACGAGCCCGCGTGGCGTGCGCCGCGCCGGCACGGGAGCGGCGCGTGGCGCTGGTGGCTGCTCGCATTCGTCGCCGTGGTGGGCGCCGTGGCGGTGGGCGTACGGCTGGGACTGGGACCGTCGCAGCCGAGCGAGTCGCCCCTGCCGCAGGCGGCCGCGCCGGCCCCCTCGCCGGCGAGCGTCGCCGACTCCGTGCGCCAGGCGATCGCCGGGTACCGCGAGCAGGCGAGCCTGTTCGCCGCGCGACGCAGCGCGTGCGCGGACCTGGCACGCGGGCTCACGGCGGTGGACGAGGCGTGGCTGCACTATACCCTGGCGGCGCCGGCGGCGGCGGGGGGAGATAGCCTGGCCGCGGACGTGGACCAGGTGGAGGCCGATTTCGAGCGCTCGGGCTGCCCGCGACCGTGACGCTCGTCCTCGTCGCGGCGCTGGGGCTCGTTTTCCAGCAGGGAACGCAGCCGTTGCGGAAGGCCGAGCTGGTGCGGCTGCTCGCCACGAAAACGCGCTCGCGGGCCGACGTGGTGGCGCTGGTGCGCCGCAACTGCGTCACGTTTCGCCCGTCGGAGCGCGATCGCGCCGATCTGCGCGCCGCCGGCGCGGACGACGCGCTGCTCGCCGCCATCGACCAGTGCCTGCGCGCCCGCGTCGCAGTGCGTCCCAGCGCCCCCGCCCCCGCTCCCGGTCCCCCCGCCCCG
>DATDFC010000026.1:0-3142 GCA_036522815.1 Gemmatimonadales bacterium
GAGCGACCGCATGTGAACCCCACGCTCGACGTGATCGAGCGCGCCTACATCACCTGGGTGCTCCAGAGCGAAGGCGGCAACAAGACCCGCGCCGCCGAGGTGCTCGGCATCGATCCCTCCACCCTGTATCGCAAGCTGAGCCGGTACGAGGGTGGTGATGAGACGGGCTGAGCCGGCGGACCTGGTCGGCGCCGCGACACTCGAGCGCATGGCCGCGGCTCCCCGCTACAACCGGTGGATGTACGAGCGGCTGCGCCCCTGGGTGGGGCGCCGGGTGCTCGAGATCGGGGCCGGGATCGGCAACATGTCGGCGTTCCTGATCGATCGCGACCGGGTCGTGCTCACCGATACGGAGCCGTACTACCTCGATCGGTTGCGGGCGCGGTACAGGGACCTGCCCCACGTCACCGTCGCCGAGCTGCGGCTGCCCGCCACCGATGCCCGGCTCGCCGCGGAGCGGCTCGACACCGTCGTGTGCCTCAACGTGCTCGAGCACATCGAAGACGACCGCGCGTCGCTCGTCGCGATGCGCGACCTGCTGGTGCCCCGCGGCCGGCTGATCCTGCTCGTGCCGTCGCTGCGCGTGCTGTACGGCAGTCTCGACCAGGCTCTGGGACATTTCCGGCGCTACGTGCCGCGGGAGCTGGCGACGAAGCTCGCGGAAGCGGGATTTCGTGTGCGGCACGTCGAGTACTTCAACCTCGCGGGCGTCCCCGGCTGGTGGCTCACGGGGCGCGTGCTGCGCCGCCGCTTGATTCCGCAGGGCGCGCTGCGCTGGTACGATGCGCTGGTACCGCTGTTCCGGCTGGAGCGGTTCCTGCCGTGGCGCATCGGACAGTCGCTCATCGCGATCGGCGAGGTGGCCGCCTGAACGACCCGCTGCTCTCGGTCATCGTGCCTGCGTACAACGAGGCGTCGACGATCGAAGCCGTGGTGCGCCGGCTCCGGCAGGTCCCGTTGCGGCTCGAGGTGATCGTCGTGGACGACGCGTCGACCGACGGCACCGGCGCCGTCCTCGACCGGCTGGCCTGCGAGGACGGCCTGGTGCAGCACGTGATCCGTCATCCCACCAATCGCGGCAAAGGCGCCGCGCTCAAGAGCGGCATCGCCGCCGCCAGCGGTGATGTGATCGTCGCGCAGGACGCCGACCTCGAGTACGATCCGGCCGAGCTGCCCGCTCTGCTGCGCCCGATCCGCGACGGCAAGGCCGACGCCGTCTACGGCTCGCGCTTCCAGGGAGGCCCGCATCGCGTGTTGTTCTTCTGGCACGCCGTCGGCAACAACTTCCTCACGCTCGTCTCCAACATGTTCACCAATCTGAACCTCACGGACATGGAGACGTGCTACAAGCTCGTGCGGGCGGACCTCCTCAAGCGCCTGCCGCTCAGGGCGGAGCGCTTCGGGATCGAGGTCGAGCTCACGGCGCGGCTGGCGCAGGCGGGGGCCCGCATCTGGGAGCTGCCCATCACCTACAGCGGCCGCACGTACGCCGAAGGCAAGAAGATCACCTGGCGCGATGGTGTCGCGGCGCTGTTTCACGTCATCCGATACAATCTGTTCCCGCCACGCGGCGCATGGCGGAGCCGCTGACCTCCCTCGACCGGAGGTTGGTCGCGCTGGTGTTCGCGACGGCCGTCGCCGTGTATCTCCCGACCGCGCGCTACGGGTTCGTCGAGGACGACCGTGCCATAGTGGCCGCCAACCCCCGCGCCCACTCCATCCCCCAGGCGGTGCGCGCGTTCGACCAGCCGTACTGGGGCGACGAGTTCTATCGGCCGCTCACCGTGCTGAGCTTCGCCGTCGACTGGACCGTGAGCGGTGGTCGCCCGGGCTGGCTCCACCTCATGAACGCGCTGTGGCACGGACTCGCGTCGGTGCTGGTGGCTCTGCTCCTCGCCCGCGCCCTGTCGCCCGCGGCGGCGCTCGCGGGCGGCCTGGTGTTCGCCCTGCACCCGGTGCACACCGAGGCCGTGGCCGGCCTCGTCGGCAGGGCGGAGGTGCTCGCGGCCGCGGGCATGTTCGGCGCCGTGCTGTGCGCGCGGCGGCGTCGTTGGGTGGCGGCGGTGGCGTGCGCGGCCGCGGCGATGCTGAGTAAGGAGCATGGTGTCATCACAGGTGTCTTGATAGTGCTCGATCGCTGGCTCCAGCATCGCGACGAGCCGCCCTACCCCCGCCAGTTCTATGTCGCCCTGGGAATCGTGACCGCCACCTTCCTGGGCGCTTGGTACGTGATCGGCGGCCGCGCGACCGGCGACGTGGCGTCGGTGTTCAGCGGTGCCGGGACGACAGAGCGACTCGAGCTCGCCCTGCCCGCCGTGGCCCGGGCCACCGGCCTGCTCGTCTGGCCGGTGAATCTCTCCGCCGACTACGGTCCGCGGGTGATTCCTGCCTACCGCGCGTTCTCGCTCGCGGCGCTCGCCGGCAGCGTGATGGTCGTCGCGATGCTCGCGGGCGGGTGGTGGGTGAGGCGAACGGTGCCGGCGTTGACGTTCGCGGCGTGGGCCGCCGCGGCCGCGTATCTCCCCACGTCGAATTTGTTGTTTCCCTCAGGGGTCGTGCTCGCGGAACGCGCTCTGTATGTCCCGGTGTTGCTGGTCGCGGCCGCGGCGGGCTGCGCGGTGGACTGGGCGCGGAGCCGCTGGAGGCCGCAGCGCGTCGGCCTGGTGGCTGGGGCGGTGCTCTGTGTGTTCGCGGGCATGACGCTGGTGCGGCTGCCGGTGTGGCGTGACAATCGCACGTTTCTGCTCACGCTGCTCGCGGACCATCCGGAGTCGTACTGGGGGCACTGGTCGGCGGCGGCGGTGCTGGCCGGGATAGGCGATAGCGGTGCGGCGCGCCGCGAATACGCCCGGGCCGACTCGCTGTTCGACGGCGACCCGCACCTCGACGCGGCGCGGGCCCTGTTCCTGATCGGCCTCTCGGATACGGCGAGCGCCCGCCCGCTGGTGGAGCGCGCGCGGCGGCGCCTCCCGTTCGAGCCGGTGGCGCTGCGCGCGCAGTTCGCGCTGGCGCTCGGTCGCGGTGAGCGAGCCCGCGCGGTGGCGCTCGCCGATACGGCCCTGGCCCACGACCGAACGGAAGCCGATTGGTATCGGGCGCAGCTGAGCGAATGGTCGAAGCGCTGACGCCCGCGCACGCCGCG
>DATDFC010000027.1:0-19623 GCA_036522815.1 Gemmatimonadales bacterium
GATCGGCGCGGGCTGGGACCCGAACTGGCACCAGCCCACCGATCTGTACGCCACCTATAGCGACAAGGACTTCCGGCTCGGCCTGAATGCGGCGCAGACGACGCTGGGGGCGCTGGCGGGGCTGGTGGGGGCGGTGATCAAATAGATGGGCGGATGGGCGGATGGGCGGTGCTGCCCGTCCGCCCCTCGGCCCCTCCGCCCATCAGCCCATCCGCCCCTCCGCCCCTCCGCCCTATTCCGCACTGATCGATAGAGTCCCCATGTCAACCGTCCGGCTCTCTCCCGCGCTTCCGCAATGTTCGCAGCGACTGAGAACGCGGCACGTCGTGCCTGGGATGTCAAACCGTAGAGTTCTTCGCGAGGGAAGGCTTTCGTCGCACGATACGTCAGGAGCACCAACTGGTGAGCCGCCTGCCAGGCCTCAAGGCGTACATATCGCTTCATGACGGGGATGATACGGGAGATCCGTCAAACGCCGCTCAACAGCCCATCCGCCCATCCGCCCTTTCCGCCATACATTACATTCCTATGCGCGACATCCGTGTGGCGACGGTCCAGTTTCAGCCCGCGCCGGGCGACAAGGCGTACAACCTCGGCCGCGTCCGGCATTTCGTGACGGAGTCCGCCCGCCGGGGCGTGGAGATCATCGCGTTCCCCGAGATGTGCCTCACAGGCTACTGGCACGTGCGCAAGCTCTCGCGCGCGGCGTTCGAAGCGCTCGCGGAGCCGGTCGACGGACCGTGCACGCAGGAGCTGCTGCGCCTAGCCCGGGAGCACAAGATGACCGTCGGCGCCGGGCTCCTCGAGGGCGCGCCCGACGGTCGCGTCTACAACGCCTATGTCGTCGCCATGCCGGACGGGACGCGGGCCGTGCACCGCAAGCTGCACGTCTTCGAGCACCCGAACATCTCTGCGGGGGACCGCTACACCGTCTTCGACACGCCCCACGGCTGCCGCGTGGGCGTGCTGATCTGCTACGATAACAACATCGTCGAGAACGCCCGCGCCACGGCATTGCTTGGCGCCGAGCTGCTGCTCGCGCCCCACCAGACGGGCGGCTGTAACTCGCTGAGCCCGCGCGGCATGAAGCCGATCGACCCCGCCATCTGGGCCCGTCGCCAAACGGACCCGGCGGCGTGCGAGGCGGAGCTGTGCGGACCCAAGGGGCGCGGCTGGCTGATGCGCTGGCTCCCGAGCCGGGCGCACGACAACGGCATGTTCCTGCTGTTCTCGAACGGCATCGGCCCCGACGACGATGAGATCCGCACCGGCAACGCGATGGTGCTCGACCCCTATGGCGACGTCATCGCCGAGACGCGTGCCTTGGATGACGACATGGTGGTGGCCGATCTCGACGCGTCCTTGCTCCCCACGTCGTCCGGACGGCGCTGGCTGCGGGCGCGCCGGCCCGACCTGTACGAGTCTCTGACGCGTCCCACGGGTCAGGAGCAGGAGACCCGTCGCGTGCGCTTCGGCGAATGAGGCACACGCTCTCGCTCTTCTTGCTCTTCACCCTCGCCACCCGCGCCGCGGCCCAACAGCCGCCGGCGCCGTTCACCACCCAGCAGGACCACCAGAACATGATGGAGCAGCTGGGGATCAAGACCCTGAGGCCGGGCCCCAGCGCCGACGCAGCGGCGGTGAACCACGCGAACTACGACGAGTCGCTGGCGGATCCGTATCCGGTTCTCCCGGACGTCCTCACCCTCAAGAACGGCCAACCGGTGACGACCGCCGGGCAGTGGTGGACGCTGCGACGCCCCGAGGTGGTGGAGGACATGGAGCGCGAGGTGTACGGCCGGCTGCCGCGCGACATCCCCGCCGTGACCTGGAGCGTGCAGCAGAGCGAGCGGGAGCTCCTGGGTGGCACCGCGGTGCTGGCGAAACAGCTCGTGGGCCACGTGGACAACTCTTCGTATCCCGCGATCAGCGTCGACATCGCCATGACCGTGGTGCTCCCGGCCGACGCGAAGCGACCGGTGCCGCTGCTCATGCGGTTCGGCCGCAGTGCGCTCCCCGCGCCCAGCCAGCCACCGCCCGACACGCTCGACAAGCGCTTCGCGGCCTTCCGGGCGCTCCTGCTCAAGACCGCGGAGGAGCTGGTCCAGGACGGGTGGGGCTATGCCATGATCGACCCGGCCAGCATCCAGGCCGACAACGGGGCCGGGCTCACCCGAGGTATCATCGGTCTCGTCAACAAGGGACAGTTTCGCAAGCCGGACGATTGGGGCGCGCTGCGGGCCTGGGCCTGGGGAGCCGCGCGAGGACTGGACTATCTCGAGACCGATCCGGGCGTGGACGCGAGACACGTGGGGATCGAAGGCGTCTCCCGCTACGGCAAGGCCGCGCTCGTGACCCTCGCCTTCGAGTCCCGCTTTTTCATGGGACTCATCGGCTCGTCCGGCAAAGGGGGCGCCACGCTGCATCGGAGAAGCTTCGGCGAGGCCGTCGAGACGCTGACCGGCGCGGGCGAATACCACTGGATGGCGGGCAACTACCTGAAGTACGGCGGGCCCGAAACGGCCAACGACCTGCCCGTCGACGCGCACGAGCTGATCGCGCTGTGCGCGCCGCGCCTCACGTTCATCAGTTACGGCGTGCCGGAGCAAGGCGACGCGCGCTGGCTGGACCACCGCGGGAGCTACATGGCCGCCGTGGCGGCGGGCCCCGTCTTCAAGCTCCTGGGCGCGAAGGATCTGGGCGTCGCCAACGATTATCGCGGCGCGACCATGCCTCCCGTGAACGTCGGGCTGCTGGAGGGCCAGCTCGCCTGGCGGCAGCACGATGGGGGCCACACCGACGCCCCCAACGTGCAGTACTTCCTCGAGTGGGCGGACCGTTTCATGGGACGGTGACGTTCGATGACATCGACCCAGATCGCGCTGCTGTTGACGGCGCTCGCCACTCCTGCGTTTGCCCAAACCATTCGCGTCGACGCCACGCCGGGCCATGCCATCAATGCGTTCGATCCCGACAGCGCGCTCGGCAGCTCGATCGACGTCCTGTCGCGCACGGACATCAACAAGGTGTATACGCCGCACATCATCCAGGAGGCGCTCTCGGCCGGGTGGGGACCAATCACCTATCGCAATAACACCGAGCTGCGCATGGCCGCCTGGCATTGGACCGAGAATGGCACCTGGAGTGACGCCGCGCACCGCAGCGGGTACTTCACCGGCTCGACCGACCTCAAGGAACCGATTCGCTACATCCTCGCCTATGCCCTGCCCCACCGCGGATTCGCGACCAGCGGCGATCGTCCGCTACAGGGTCCTAACCTGACCTACTGGAAGAGCAACCCGTATCTGACGAGCAAGTTCACCCGTGAAAGTGACGCCCTACATCCGCAGTGGGTGGTCGTGGACCTGCAAGCGGAAACGCCGGTGAGCGCGGTCCGCATCGCCTGGGCGAGCCCCTATGCGACGACCTACCAGGTGGAATACTGGGTCGGCACCAACGCACTCGACTTCGATGGAGGACCGAAGGGCGAATGGAGAGTTTTTCCTTCAGGGGCACTGAAGAACGCACCGGGTGGAACCGTCACGTTGAAGGTCACGGACGCTCCGGTGTCGACGCGATACGTGCGGATTCTGATGACGGAGTCGTCCAATACCTGCGATGAGCATGGATCAGGCGACGTGCGGAACTGCGTGGGGTACGCCGTTCGGCAAATTGAGGCGGGCACGCTGGATGCGAGCGGAGCGTTCCTCGAGGTGGCAAAACCTCCCGACGAGCGGCGCACCACGTATGCTGTCTCGTCCATCGATCCCTGGCATTCAGCAGCCGATGTGAACGACGGCGGATCCTACCAGCACACCGGGTTCGACCTTTTCTTCACTAGTGGGCTGACGAACAACCTGCCAGCCGTCATTCCGGTCACCATGCTCTACGGCACGCCCGACGACGCGGCGGCACAGATCGCCTACATCGAGCGACGCGGCTATGCGATCGGGTACATCGAGATGGGAGAAGAGCCTGACGGCAAGCACGCCATGCCGGAAGACTATGCGGCACTCTACCTGCAATGGGCCACAGCCTTGCACAAGGTTGACCCCAAGCTCAGGCTGGGAGGGCCGATTTTCGAGGGTGTCAACGAAGACATCCGAGTGTGGCCCGATGCGCACGGCCGCACGTCATGGATGGGCCGGTTTGTCGACTACCTCAAGGCACACGGCCGGCTTTCCGACCTGGCCTTCGTCTCGTTCGAGCATTATCCGTTCGAGCCCTGCGACATCACCTGGAAGAGTCTCTACAGCGAGCCACGCTTGATGAAGCACATCCTACAAGTGTGGCGCGACGACGGCGTGCCGAACAATGTCCCGCTGATCGTGACCGAGAGTCATCTCTCATGGTCCTTGACCGGGCCCATGACCACGATCTTTGGGGGCCTGTGGCTGGCTGATAACATCGGCTCGTTCTTCGCAGGCGGAGGCGCTGCTTTCTACCACTCGCCGATTCAGCCTCAGGGAGTGCGGAACACCTGTCTGGGTTGGTCGTCGTGGTCGAATTTCGTTTCCGACGAGACATACGAGATCAAGGGATATACGTCGACCTACTTCGCCGCTCACATGATCAACCTGGAGTGGCTGCAGCACCGCGCCGGCCTCCATCAGATGTTCCCCAGCTCCAGCGATATCACTGATGCCGACGGCAATCTTCTGGTGACGTCCTACGCGGTGCGTCGTCCCGACGGAACCTGGTCGCTGATGCTGGTCAATCGCGACGAAACCCACCCCCACACCGTGCGGGTTGTCTTTCAGGATGCGAACAGCAAGCGCAATGCGGCCTTTTCAGGGCCGGTAACCTTCGTTGCGTTTGGCAGCGAGCAGTATGTATGGATCAACGATGGACCGAACAGTCATCCTGATCCCGATCATCCGCCGGTCGCCACTCTGCTGCCGGGGCAGCCGTCCACGTTTACCCTCCCGAAAGCCTCGATCACCGTCTTGCGGGGCAAGGTGGATGGTCTCAACGACTGAGCCCGCCCCTCACGACCGTTGCGATGCAGCCACGCTAGGGCTGGGCCCGGATGCGACCCGCTGCGCTGTCGTTCGCTACCGCTGCGGTCGGCATACCACACCGAGTGCTGTGGCGCGCTTGCGGCGCTCAGGCTCGCTTCTTGCTGCGCGGTGGCAACGTCCTGCGTCTAAAGAAGGGCACCCGCGCCTCCACTCTGCGTCGGAGCCGTCAAATGCCCATCGTCAGGTCTGTCTGCGCAATGGCATGCGCCGCCGTGCTCACCAGTGCGTGCACCGACACCACGCCGCTCGCTCCCCGTCCTAATCTCACACGGCCGATCACCGCGAGCGTGATATCGCCGGTCGCGGCGAGGAGTCACCCGAATAGCGAGAAGTACCGCGACTCGGGTTTCCAGCCCGCGACGGGTCGGTCGGGTTCGGCGACGGTCTCCACGCGTGCCCTGCTCGACAAAGCGGGCACGACCGACGTCGAGATCACCACCGGGACGTTCGACGGAAGCCCGGCGCCCGGCACGCTCCGGATGGTTCAGGTCAAGGCCTCCACTCCGTCAGGCAATTCCGCGTTCACCGACAACCATACCGGGCTCTCAGCAGGCGCAACGGCCAGCTTTTCGTACACCACGCTCCCGCACGGCACGTCGCTGCAGGTGCAAAGCGCGGTCGACAGCAGCGACGGTTCACGAACCGACGTCGTGACGCTCGCCACCGCCGTACACTTCCGTCCGGACCTCGTCGCATCGCGCCTTGACGCAGCCGCCCAGGCGCCCATCGGAGCGGCCGTGAACCTCCAGGGGTTCATCCTCGAGCGCAACGGCGAGGTCGGCGCCCGCGCCGACTGCGTCCTCTATGTGGACGGCACGGCCGCCGATCGCGCGACCGGCATTTGGGTGGATGCAGGGGGCATGGTCGCCTGCGCCATGACCCACGTCTTCACGGAGGCCCGGACCTATTCGCTGGAACTGCGCGTCGAGAACGTTCGCCCGCGCGATTTCGACGACGCCAATAACAGCGTGAGCGCGTCCATCACCGCGGTCGCGCCGAGCGGCTTCTCCACCTACGCTTTCCAGGCCTGGGCGGTCACGGACAGTTCGTGGTGGCATGCCGTCTCGAACCTCACCACTTGGGACGGCACGGTGGAAACGTGGGATCAGATCTACACGCGTCAGGGGCCGTCGCAGTATGCCGGCCTCAACGGACTCATCCCGCGGATGCTCGACTACACTGCGCCGATCAGCCTCCGCGGCGAGATGAGCACGAACGGGGCGACGGTGAACACCGTTGACGATACCTATCCGTCACTCCCCTGGGTGGATTGGCAGCAGGGGTATTGCGACTACAGATACAACTTCGACACCAGGGGCGCCACATACGTCTGCGTCTACACGGAGGGCCATCTCGCCGGCTACACGTACGTCCAGTACGACTGGAGCGGCGCGGACATACACTATACAAGCAACAGCTACGTGTACTACTGGGACCCGACCGGTCAGCTGCAGCAGAGGTGGTATTCGGAGGATTACATGGACTCGGCGCCGATGGTCACGCTGGGACCGGACTTCTCGGCCCGGCTTGCGGTGCAAGGCGCGGGCGACGCGCAGCCCACCACCGCGCAGGCAACGGTCCCGTTCGAGCCGGTGGACCTCCGGTTCGATTACGTGGACCCGGCCTGTTCCACGACTCCAGCTTCGCCGGGGTGTTTCGAGCTTCACGCACACACCACAGGCCTCATGGGCTATGTGAGCTACGGGGAGTGGCCGCCGTATACGCCGTGAGCACAGTCCAGCGACGATCAGGTAGCTCCCTCCCGCCGCCACGCGGCCACGATCTCGAGGATCCCCTCCGCCGGCTCGTCCGTTGTCTCCCACTCGACCGGCGACCCGGCCTCGAGCAGCAGCTTGCCCACGGCGGCGAAGTCGCGGCCATCTCGTCCTTGCCTTGATCCCTCCGCCGCCCAGATCAGCGGTTGCCCCTTGAACTCCCGGTCGCGCACGTGCACCGACGCCCCGTGCGCGAGCAGCACCCGCACCGCGTCGGGCCAGCCCTCCATCGCGGCCGAATGCAGCACCGTCTTGCCGATCCCTGCGTCGGGGCGGTTCGGGTCGAAGCCACAGGCCAACATCGCCTCGAGCGCGCCAACGTCGTTACGCTCGGCCGCTTGATGAAACGCGATGTAATGATCGTCGCTGATCTCGTTCGGCAACCCAGGATTGGTCGCGAGCAGCGCCTCCGCCGCCTTGCGATCCCCGCGACTGCACGCGGCTACGAGGCGATCGACCTCCGACAACTGCGGCGACGCGCCCTGCTCGACCAGCCAGTCCGCCACGGCGCGGTTGCCGTTCAGCTCGGCGACGGCGTAGGGGGTGCGGCCGTCGGCGCGCGGACGCGCAATGTCGGCCCCATGGGCGACCATCGCCTCGGCCAGCGGCACGTCCCACGCGCGCGCCACCACGTGCAGTGGCGTCTCGCCGCTCTCGACGAACACGGCGTTCGGGTCGGCACCGTGCTCGAGCAGCCAGACCGCTCCGTCGGGCGTACGGCTCCAGTTGAGGATCGCGTATAGCGACGTCGCGCCGTCGGTGGCCCACGGCTGATTCACGTCGGCGCCGTGCGCGCGCAGCGCCTCCAGCACCGGGATGTCGCCGGCGCTCGCCGCCAGCGGCAGGGTGACCCCGTCGTTGGGATCCGCGCCGGCGTCGAGCAGCGCCTCGACGAGCGGCAGCGACCGCGCGACGCGCGAAGCGCCCCACAGCACCGGTCGGTAGACGTTGTGATGTAGCCACGGAAAGCGCGTGTTGGGATCGACGCCGAGCGCGATGAGCTGCCGCGCGATCGCGGCCAGCCCGGTCGCCCGATCTCCCAATGCCGTGTAGCAGATGTAGTGGATCGGCTGCCAGCCGCGCGGCCCGCCCGGCTTGGTAGCGAGTGAGGGATCCCGCTCGAGCCGAGCCTGCACGCCGTCCGCGTCACCGAGCACCAGGGCGGTGTGAAGGTTCGCCGCCACGATCTTGGGGTGCAGCGCGAGCATCCGCTCGGCGCGATCGCGGCGGCCGTCCGTCGCCGCTTCCAGAAACTCGTTGACCGCCGCGTCGAACTCGAGCGTCACCGCCTCCACGTGATCGCGCAGCTTGTTCCACGACGCGAACCCGTACTCGCGCGCGATCAGCGTTTGCGCATCGTGCAGGGCGGGTGCCTCGCCCGCCTGGACAAGCTCCTTCGCCTGGCGTTTGAGCTGTTCGAGATTGGGACGGGGGGGGAGCTGCTTGGCTGCCATAAAGCCCTCCATGCTGAACGCCGGCGGTCCGCAAGCCGGCCAGCACGGAGACAGCCGTGCAGGGATCTCGATCAGCAGGGTGGACTCAGTCCTTTGCGCGGACCCGCAGGCGCCCCGAGCGCACGGGAACGATGGGCAGCGGCGGGCTCGGCGTCAAGCGGTCGATTGGCGCCCGAGTCGCTTCTGGAACCAATGGGTCGCGTACGGGTCGGCGTTGAAGGGCGCCACCGCTCGGTAGCCGGCGCTGCGGTACAATGCGATCGCTTCCGGCAACGTCTTGTTGGTCTCGAGCCGTAGCGTGGTGATCCCGAGCGCGCGCGCCTGCTCCTCGAGCGCCGCCAGCATGCGCCGCCCGATCCCGAGCCCGCGCGCCGCATCGGCGACCCACATGCGCTTCAAGGAGCCCACGTGCGGCGCCGTAGTCTTGACGCAGCCGCCAGCGACGCTCTCGCCGTCGATTGACGCGACGAGAAATGCGCCGCGCGGCGGGACGAGGTCGCGATCGTCAGCGGGAAGGCTGGCCGCGGGATCGAACCCACCCGGAAACCGGCGATCGAGCTCGGCGAAATACTGCGCCACGCACCACCGCGCGGCCGGATTCGCCGGATGGACACGCTCGACCACGAGGCCGGCGACTCGGAGCAGGCGGTGCACATCGGCCATCGCCGCGACCAGCCGCTCCCGGTATTTGGGCGACACGGCGCCGAGCAGGCGAGCCGCCAGGCGATCGGACCGATCGTTCAACTCCCGGATCTCGCGCCGGCCGCGCGCCGTGAGCCGGGCCCGGCGCACGCGCTGATCGCCAGCGGCGGGCGCGAGCTGGATCAATCCTTCCTTTGCGAGCGCCTTCGCGAGACGACTGACGTAGCCCGCGTCGAGCCCGAGCCGCTGGCGCAGAGCGCGCAGATCGGCTCCGCGCGCGCCGATCTCGTACAACAGGCGCGAAGCGCCGAGGGGCCGGCCCCGGCCGAGGAAGTGATCGTCGAGCGCCCCGACCCGCTGGGTGACGAGACGGTTGAACTGCCGCACCTGGGCAATCTGGTCAGCGCGCATTGCTTGACTTTAGTCAAATAACGCAGACGTGTCAAATCCATCTTACTTTGCATCATGCGCAGTCCCGCGCAGCGCCACGACCGCCTCGGCATGAACGAGCCGATCTCCCGCCGCGACTTCCTCAACGGCGCCCTCCTCGCCGGCGCCGGCCTTCTGCTCAACGGGAAAGCACCCACGATCTCCCCGGCGGACGCCTTCGACGGGTACGGGGGCATCGGCGACTACCGTCACGCCAACGGCAACACCTGGAACGTCCTCGCCGCCGGCCACGCGCTGCGCGACGCTGCGTTCGAGCAGCGCGTCGCCGAGGCCAGCGACACCGGTGAGATGTACGACCTCGTCGCCGTGGGCGGCGGCATCAGCGGACTCGCCGCGGCGATCTTCTTCCGGCAATCACAAGGCGGACGCGCGCTCGTCATCGACAACCACGCGATCTTCGGCGGCGAAGCAAAGCGCAACGAGTTCCTCGTCGGCGGACAGCGCCTCACGGCACACCAGGGCTCGGCGATCTTCCTCGTGCCGGGGAGGGGCGGCTACACCGATCGCTTCTACGAGATGATCGGCATGGATCGCTCCTCGTTCACCTACCAGACGTGGCGCGGACCGTCGCCCGAGATGCCGCTCAGCCACTCGCCGTACGACACGCCCCAGAATTACGGCTTCTACTTCGGACCGCAGTTCGGCCAGCGACCCGGCGTCTGGGTGATCGATCCGTGGGGACGGCGGCTCGAGGGCGCGCCGCTCAGTGAGAGCGTGAGGGCGGAGCTGCTGCGCTGGGGGACGAACCGCGTCGCCGTGCCGGGACCCCGGACCGAAGGCGACGCCATCTCACGACAGCTCGACGCCATCACGCTCGAAGATCACCTGATGGCGCGGTACGACATCAGCCGCGAGACGGTGCGGAAGTTTCTGTGTCCGGTCGAAGGCGGTGGATATGGTCTCGGCCCCGACGTGCTGTCGGCGTACTGTAACTACGCGATCGAGAACCAGTTTCCCGAAGACGGCGACGGGACGCTCGGCGACCAGATGTTCCCCGACGGCAACGCTGGATTCGCGCGCCTGATGGTGAAGACGCTCATTCCCGACGCCTTCGCGGGCCCGCGTACCGTCGACGCGGTGTGGCAGAATCGCGTCAACTTCGGCGCCCTCGATCGCGCCGGCCAAGCGACACGGCTGCGGCTCAATGCCACGGTCGTTCGCGTCGCGCATGCCGGCGATCCAGCCAGCGCGCCGCACGTCGTCATCACGTACGTGAAGGGTCGCCGCCTCTACAGCATCCGAGCGCGCTCGGTCGTCATGGCGGGCGGTAGCTGGACCACCAAGCACATCGTCCACGATCTGCCGGCGAGCCATCGCGACGCGTACGCGCAGTTCTATCGTTCGCCGTGCCTGATGGCGAACATCGCCGTGCGCAACTGGCGCTGGCTCTACAGAATGGGATTGTCCGGCTGCCGCTGGTTCGGCGGACTGGGCGACTATCTCTCCGTGCGCAAGATGGCGCTCATCGGGGACGAGCCGCCGGCGATCGGTCCGGACTCACCCACGGTGCTGACCATCAAAGTCCTGTTCGCGCAACCCGGACTCCCCATCGCCGAGCAGGGGGCGCGTGGGCGGGCGAAGCTGCTCGGCACGTCGTTCGCGCAGTACGAACGCGCGTTCCGCGAGCAGCTCGGGGACATGTTCGCGCCCGGCGGTTTCGATCCGCGTCGCGACATCGCCGGGATCATTCTCAATCGGTGGGGACACGCGTACGTGAATCCGCAGCCGGGGTTCTTCTTCGGGGTCGACGGCCAGCCGGCCCCGCGCGACGTGCTGCGCGGTCGTCCGCACGGTCGGATCGCCTTCGCCAATACCGATCTCGCCGGCGCCAGCGATCACCGCAATGCCATCCGCGAAGCGGATCGCGCAGTCAAGCAGCTCCTGGGTGTCTGACGACTACTGCAGGTAAAACGCCCACACCGCCCCATCGCCCGTCACCAGCACGTACTGGCGGCCGTCCACCGTGTACGTCTCCGGAGCATTGTCGATCGAGCCGATCTGGGCGTGCCACAGAGGCACCGGAGGCCGCCTCCCTTCGAGACCCAAGGCGACCAGACTCCCGGCTCCATCATTCGCGAACAGCAGGCCGCCGGCCGTCGTGAGCAAACCGGTGGAACCAGCGCTTCCCGCGAAGCGATATTTCCAAGCGAGCTTTCCGGTGTGGTAATCGATCGCGGCGATGGAGTTGCCCAGCGATCCCACGTCGTCCTGCTCGCTACCCCCCAATCCCACGAGCATGCGCGGATCCGTGTTCGTCAGGTAATACATGGAGTAGATCTCGCGCAAAACCACATAGAACAGTCCCGTCTGGGGGCTGTAGCTGGACGGCATCCAGTTCGTGGCGCCCCCGTTGTCCGGCGATACCAGGGAGCCCGCGACGGTATTGTCCTTCTCTGGATTCCGCACCGGCTGTCCCTTGGCGTTGATGCCTTGTGCCCAGTTGGCGGCGTCGGAGTACTTCGCGGTGAGCAGATGCTCACCGTTGGTCCGGTCCAGCACATAGAAGTAACCGTTACGCGCCGCCTGCATCGCCAGCTTTCGCGGCTTCCCCGCGAACAGGCCGTCGGCCAGCACCACCGGCTGAGTGGAATCCCAGTCGTGCGTGTCATTCGGCGAAGTCTGGAAGTACCACGCCATCTTTCCGGTGTCCACGTTCAGCGCCACCACCGAGCAGGTGAACAGATTGGTGTGGACATCGCTCGGTGCGCGCAGCATGGCCGTGTAGGCCGGGGTCGGATTCCCCGTCCCGAAGATGTATAGATGCGTCGCGGGATCGTACGAGCCCGGAATCCACACCTGCGCGCCTCCGTGCCGCGCCGCGTCCAGGCTCGCCCACGTTTCCAGCCCGGGATCCCCCGGGTTCATCGGCACCGTGTAGAACTTCCACTGCAGGTCGCCCGTCGTCGGGTCGAAGGACTGCAAGAAGCCCGGCGAGTCCAGGTCGTCACCCGTGCCCACCAGCACATGATTGCCGACGACCACCGGCGCCATGGTCGAGAAGTACTGCTGGCTGAAATCGGCGATCTCCTTGTGCCAGCGCTCCTGGCCGGTCTTGGCCTCCAGCGATACCAGGTAGTCGTCCGGCGTCTCGAAGTAGAGCCAGTCACCGTACATCGCCATGCCGCGGTTGCCGATGTGGGTCCCGCCGCGTGACTTCCACCAATAGTGCCAGAGCACATGCCCATCCAGCGCGTCGACCGCCCACGCATTGTCCGGCGCCGCGATGTAGAGGATGCCGTTCACCTGGAGGACCGATCCCGACAGACGCGGCGATCCGCTCGTGGACCCCGGCATGCTCACCGGGTCCTCGGCCACACCCCCGATGATGGCGGGAGGCCCGGGAGGCGGCCCGAAGAACCCGCCCTCCGCGCTGCCCGGTCCAGCGGTGAGGCGGCGCACCCAGGCGAGGGAGAGATGCCTGACGTTGCTCGTGTTGATCTGTGTGAGCGTGCTGTACCGACGCTGCGAGTAGTCACCCGCATAGGTCGGCCACGCGTTGGTCGCTGGCTTGGTCAGCAACGCGGGATCGAGACCCTGGCCCGCCAGTGACCCGCCAGGCACACAGAACGACATCAAGAGCAGCAGCGTGGTTGCTCTCGTCATTTCACCGTCAGCAGATATGCCGTCAGGTTATGGATATCGGCATCTCGCCACTGCGGGAGCCTGTCGACGTGCCATTGCAATGGGTTGGTGACGACGACCTTCGGGATCGATCCCTGCCTGGCGAAGCTGCGGTAGGTCCCGTCCGGCTCGCTCAGCGCAACGACGAAGGCGGAGATGTGATCGAGCGCTCCCTTCACGATCCGCCCCGAGGGGAAGGTGACCGTCACCGTCGGTCGCGGCAGCTTGGGTGGCGGTGCAGCGCGGGCGGAGCGGCGACCAAAGCTCCTGCCACTTCCCCCGGACACGATCAGGTTTTGAATCGTCTTCGGCTCGTGCGCGCCGCCGATCCCGGCGAGGTCTCCCGTCACCGAGTGGCATTGCGTGCAGTGTCCGGCTCCGTTGAAAAAGGTCTCCCCTTCCTGGGCGTTTCCTACGACGATATCGAGACTGCTCGGTGTGCCACGATCGGACAGCGGCTGGCCGTGCAACCACGCGGCGATGTCGGCGATATCCGTCTCGCTGAGCGCGAACTTTGGCATGCCTTGCGCGGGAATGCCGTTCTGCACGATCGGAGTAATGAGCTCTCCATGTTGATCGTCCAGGACCACTTGCGCGCGGACCAGGTTCGGTCCCTTTTCTCCGCCCCTCGCGTCCGAGCCGTGACAAAAACTGCAATTCCCGCTGAACAGCTGCTGGCCGTGCGCGATCTGCTCCGGCGGGGCGGCAGGACGCTCCGGATAGTCCGGCGCCCGCTCACCGCGGCCGGCTGGCGGCGCCGGCGTGGGGCGCGCGGGAACCTGCGCCGCAGCATGCGGAGCACCCATTGCCGCGGCACATGCGATGATCACACTGCCGAGGCAGCGAAACCGTCCCCGTGAATGCATCGGTGCCTTGAATGTGGTCCAGCCGACCTGCACGTCAAGTGATGGGGGCGGGCAGGGACGGTGGCTCAGGTGTATCGGCCCGAGTAGCTTGGCAGCGATGAGTCTGCCGCTCGCGCGCCGCATCACGGACGCCTTCCCCGCCCTGCGGCATCGCGACTTCACGCTGCTGTGGATCGGCCAGTTCCTCTCCTTCGCCGGATCGCGGATGCAGACCGCGGCCATCCTGTGGCACGTGTCGCTCCTCGCCGCGCCCGAGCGCAAAGGGATCGCGCTCGGGCTCGTGGGCGCCGTCCAGGTCGTGCCGATCATCGCGTTCTCGATGCTGAGCGGCGTCGTCGCCGACGCGCTCGATCGCCGCAAGGTGATGCTCGCCACCCAAACCGTCATGGCGCTCTTCGCCGCCGCGCTCGCCGCGCTCACCTTTGCCGGGCTGCGCACCGTCTGGCCGATCTACCTGCTCGCGGCGTTGTCGTCGGCCGCGGCCTCCTTCGACGGCCCCGCACGCCAGGCGCTCATCCCCAACCTGGTGCCGCGCGAGCACCTCGCCAGCGCCATCGGGCTCAACACGCTGATGTTCCAGTTCGCCTCCGTGGCCGGGCCGACCCTCGCCGGCCTCGTGATCGCGGGTCCCGGCATCGCGTGGGTGTATGCCGTCAACGCCGTCTCCTTTCTGATGGTGATCGCGGCGCTGCTCGTCATGCGCGCGCGGCCGCATGCCGCGGGGGCCCCCGCCTCGCAGGTCACCTGGGCCGCCGCCCGCGAAGGCCTGCGGTTCGTGTTCGCGCAGCCCATCGTGCGCTCGACCATGCTGCTCGACTTCGTCGCCACGTTCTTCGCCTCCGCCACCGCGCTGCTCCCGATCTTCGCGCAGGACATCCTGCACGTCGGCGCACGCGGCTACGGATGGCTGTACGCGGCGCCCTCGGTCGGCGCGGCCCTGGCAGGCCTCGTGATGGCCTACGCGATCGACCGGATCGAGCGCCGGGGCGCGGTACTCTTATGGGCCGTGGCGGCCTACGGCGCGGCGACCGTCGTCTTTGGCCTGTCGCGCAGCTTCTGGCTCACGCTGCTCTGCCTCGCGGCCGTGGGCGCTGCGGATACCGTGAGCACCGTGATTCGCAACATCGTGCGCCAACTCGAGACGCCCGACGAGCTGCGCGGCAGAATGACCGGGGTCAACATGATCTTCTTCATGGGCGGACCGCAGCTCGGCGAGCTGGAGGCCGGAGTCGCCGCCCAGCTGTTCGGCGCGGTCGCGTCCGTGGTGAGCGGCGGTATCGGCTGTCTGCTCGCGACGGGGGTGGTGGCACGCCGCGAGACACGCCTGCGGCAGTATCGGCGATGAAGACGCTACGCCCGCTTTGCCAGCCGCGACCGGAATGTCGAGGGTGAAACTCCCCATTCCCGCCGGAACGAGTTCGTGAAGTGGCTGTGATCGGCGTAGCCGAGATCCAAAGCCAACGGCGTCAGGCGGCTGGCACCGGCGGCCAGGCGCTCGGCCGCGACCCGCGCCCGAAGCCGCCTCACGTAGCCGCGCAGGCTGAGGCCGGCCGTGCCGTGGAACGTGCGAGACAGATGGTACGGTGAGCAGCCGAGCACGTCGGCCAGCTCTGTGAGGCTGGGCGGCCGCTCCAGCCGCTCGCTGATCATGAGCTTCACGGCCTCGACCAGGTCGCGTCTGCGCCGCTGTGCGGGCGGGGTTGCGCGCCGGCTGGGACCCGGGGCACCGTAGGCGCAGGCGACGGCCTCGTCCGCCAGATCGGCAAGCGCGTCTTCCAGCGCGAGCCTGCCTGCCTGGCGGGCGACGAGATGCAGCAACTCCCAGTGCAGCCACACGGCGCGCGGCGAGCTCAGACCAGCCCCGCGACGGAACGGTCTCTCCGGATGCTCGGCGTCCGCCGGGGCATGACGGCCCACCAGCTCCAAGGCACGCTGCGGCTCTACGGTGAGAATGGTGCAGGCATCCCCGCCCGGGAGAGGATGAGCGTACCGGTAGGGCGCGCCCGCGTTGAACAACAGGACATGGTTGGGATCGGCCAGCACGGTCTCGCGCTGGTCGATGCGCCGAAACACCCCCCGGCGCACCAGCACGATGCTGTGCGTCGGATTCGGCTCTTCCCTGCCCTCGGCCGCACCATGGGCCCGGCATTGGAAATCGACGACGGCGATGCCGAGCGATTGGAACAGCACCTGCCGCGTGTGCAGCGCGTCGGGCGGTTCACGCGCAAGAATCTTCAAGCGGGCCGCGTCCACACGCGAAATACTATGGAGCGGAGCGCCACGTCACCAGGGAACGCGGCGTCAGGAACGTGAGAAGGAGGACGACCATGAGGATGACCGCCATCGTGACCGGAGTGATCGTCATGGCGTGCGCACGAAGCGCCGCCGACGAAGCCCGGACGGACAAGACGGGCGCCGACCCCCGCCGCGACATGATCGCCGTGCTTCCGGCTCTGGGGCCGCACCCCTCGCTCGGTCACCACGCGGACCTGTTCGGGCGCTTTGTGGGGACGTGGGATGCCGACTACTCATTCATCGCCGAAGACGGCAGCGTGCGCCACTCGCGCGGCGAGGTGCTCTTCGGATGGATCCTCGACGGCTACGCGTTGCAGGACATCTTTTTGGGTTACCCCAAGCCCGGCTCGAACGACGAGCGCCGCATGGTCACCGGAGTGCGGTTCGTCGACCCCAAGACCGACAAGTGGACGGTGATGTTCGCGGCGCCTTCCTTCGTCGCGGCCGTTCGCATGGAAGGAGGAGCCGAGGGGGATCGCATCGTGCTGCGCGGCATGAACGACCACGGTGACTCCCTGCGCTGGTCGTTCAACGACATCACACCCGATTCGTTCGTGTGGCGCGGCGAGACCTCCCATGACGGCGGCAAGACGTGGCGGATGGATGAAGAGCATCACATGACGCGTCGCCGCAGCCGCTCGAACCGGTAGGCCAGCTCCGGCCCTTCGTCCCCCTCGTACGCGAGCCGCGCGATGAGCAGCGTGAACGGCTCGGTGTAGCGGGCGATCCGTAACGGCCCGGCGTCCACCGGATCGAACCCCACGTCGCGGATCAGCTGAGCGGCGATCTTCTTGCCGCTCGCGTCGTCGCCGCAGTAGACGAGGCTGGGTTTGTTGGCTTTGCGTCGAGCCTCAAACACCCCAAACAGCACCTCGCTCGGCACGGTGCTGAACGCGGAGACGACCCGGGCCTTGGGAACCTTCCTTGCCAGCTCCTCCGCGCCCGACGAGGTGTGAGCGATCACGAGGCCAGTGTCGTCCGCGTTCATCGGGAGCGAGCACGTGACGATGACCTTGCCGGATAGGTCGCCCGTCTGCTTCAAGACGTCTCCGACTCGCGACCAGTGCACCGCGAGCAGCAGCGCGTCCGCATCCTGGGCAGCCTCGCGCGGTGTGCCCGCCCGCGCCTTTCCTTTTGCACCCCGGGCGAGCTTCTGCAACTTCTGCTCACTGCGGGCGTAGCTGAATACCACCGCGTGTCCGGCGCGCGCCCAGATCGTGCCCAGCTTGCCGCCCATCAAACCAGAGCCGAGAATGCCGATCCGCATGGTTCGAGCCTCCGATCTGTTGTGGTCTAGCGTCCGCCGCCGAAACTTTCCTTGCCGCATGCGGCGTATCGTCCGGGAACCACGGCGCAACCCACTGCCGACGGAGGCGACATGAACGCGGTCCGCAATCCCGGCCGAGTGGCCGGACTCTGGTACCTGCTCCTCGTGCTGGGCGGTCCGCTGCGCCTCATCTATATCCCGAATAAGCTGTTCGTGCACGGGGACGCTGCCGCGACCGCCGCGAACATCGCCGCGCACCCGTTGCTGTTTCGCTTCGGCATGGCGAGCGACCTGCTGGGCGCGGTGGTGCTGATCTTCCTGGTGCTGGCGTTCTACCGGCTGTTCAAGGGCGTGGATCAGCAGCTCGCGGTGCTGCTCGTCATCACGGGTGGCATCATGCCGGCCCTGATCAATTTCGTGAACGTCGTGACCGACGCCGGCGCGCTCATGGTCGCGCAGGGCCCCGACTTCTTGTCCACCTTCGACAAGCCGCAGCGCGACGCGCTGGTCATGCTGTTCGTCCAGCTGCATCACCATCAGATCACGGCGGCGGAGATCCTGTGGGGGCTGTGGCTCCTCCCGATGGGAGCCCTGGCGTACCGGTCGCGCTTCGTGCCGCGGTTCATCGGCGTGTGGCTGTTCATCAATGGGGCAGCGTACATAGTGCTGAGCCTCACGGGGATATTCTTCCCGGCGTACCAGAACAAGGTCTTCATGCTCTCCCAGCCCGCGCTCTTCGGGGAGTTGGTGATCATGCTGTGGCTCGTGATCAAGGGCGCGCGACCGCCGGAGCCGGCGGCCGCTCCCGCCTGACGATGCTCGTATCGCCAGGGCTCACGCCACCTTGATCACCACTTTTCCCGTCGCCCGGCCGGACTCGGAATATGCGAGGGCGTCACGCACGTTCTCGAGTGGAAACATCTTGTCGACCAGCGGTTGGATGGCGCCGCTTTCAACCAGCTGCGCGATCGCTCTCAGCTGGTCCCCGTCGGCACGCACGAAAAGGTACTCGTAGCGGGCGTTATGGCGCCGGGCCGCGGCCGTCGCCTTTCGGGACATCACGCGGATCGCCAGGACAAGGATCGGGCTGAGTCCCCAGCGCCGCGCGAACGTTGGCGACGGGGTGCTGCCGATGCTCACCACCACGCCGCCAGGCTTCACGCACTCGAAACACCGCACCAGCGTGTCACCCCCCGCGCTGTCCAGCACCACGTCACAATCTTTGGCCACGTCTTCAAAACGCGCGCTCCGATAATCAATGGCGACGTCCGCACCCAGGCGCTTCACCAGGGCTACATTGCGCTGTCCAACAGTGGTGAAAACAGTTGCGCCCAAATGACGGGCCAGCTGGATCGCCACGCTTCCGACGCCGCCGCTGCCCGCATGAATCAACACTCGTTGGTGCGCGGCCAGCTTTCCAGTCTCCACCAAGGCCTGCCACGCCGTCAGCGCAACCAACGGAAGTGAGGCGGCTTCTTCAAACGTCACGTTGCTGGGTTTGAGGGCTGCAGCGCCTTCGCGGACCACCGCAAATTCCGCAAACGCTCCAATGCGGTCTTTGTCCAGACGCGCGTAGATCGCATCGCCTTTCTTGAAGCGCCTCACCTGTGCGCCCGCGTCCGCAACCACGCCTGAGAGGTCATTGCCCAGCACCAGTGGGAACCGGTATTGCAACAGCACTTTCAACTGTCCAGCGCGCGTCTTGGCATCCACCGGATTCACACTGGCGGCCTTTACTTGAACCAACAAATCCATGGGGCCCATCACGGGGACGGCAATGTCCGCCACTTTCACCAAGTCATTGCCGCCGTAACGGTCGATAAGTGCGGCCTTCATGGGGACTCGTAGCGAGACAAATCGAGAACGGTTATTGAATATAGCTGGCGCTCATCGAGGCTCTGCGTCCATAATGCTCGAAGCCATCGGCAACACACCGTTGGTCAGGCTCCGGAGGATCGTCCCGGACGGCGCCGCGGACGTGCTCGTCAAGCTCGAATACTACAACCCGACCGGATCCTACAAGGACCGGATGGCCCTGTCGATGATCGAGCGGGCCGAGCAGCGCGGCACGCTCAAACCGGGGATGACGGTGGTCGAGTACACCGGCGGCAGCACCGGGATTTCGCTGGCGTTCGTGTGCGCGGTGAAGGGCTACCGCTGTCGCATCGTGACCAACGACGCGGTGGCGCTCGAGAAGCGGCGCAGCATGGAGATCTTCGGGGCCGAGCTCGA
>DATDFC010000028.1:0-16153 GCA_036522815.1 Gemmatimonadales bacterium
CGGGCGCCGCGGGGACCGCGGGGACTGCTGGGGCTGCTGGGGCTGCTGGGACCGCAGCGCCGTGCGGGTCGGTGATGGCCGGCACGCCCTCCGCCGGCGTCGGCGGGCGCATGCGCTCGAGCCGGGCCGCACTGCGCCGGCCGAGCGTGACGGTGATGCGCCCCAGCGTCTGGGCGTCCGGCGCCGCCGTTCCGGTCGCCACCTGGAACAGCGCCAGCACGTGCTCCGCCGTCATCCCCGGGTTGAGGGTCAACGTGCGCACGCCGCGCGCGTACAAGAGGCCCGCGAGCTCGGCGATCTGCGTGTTGCGCGGCAACAGCTGCTGGCCGTGCCAGTGCAGCCCGGTGGCCCCGACCTTCCATTCGACCGTGCCCACGGCGGCGAGCGGCGGCAAGGCCTCCCCCACCTGGCGCAGCGCTTCCTGAACGGCGGGGTGAGTGGCTGGATACAGCCGGGTGAGACGGAACGTCGTCCCGATCGCCCCCAGGGCCCGGTCCAGTCCGGTCGTGTCCGTCATGTCTCAGCCGTCCGGCCCACCCAGAGAATATGGCATTGTCGCCGTCCGATCACGCAGGTCCCTCTAACCGCTCGATGGCCGCGACCTCGTGCGCCGCGAGCCGCCGGTACTTGCCCTCGGCGAGCCGCCCCAGGCGCACCGGTCCGTAGGCGACGCGGTGCAGCCATTCGACTTTGAGCCCCAACGCCTCGGCCAGGCGGCGCACGATGCGCTGGCGCCCCTCGGCGAGCGTGAGCTCCACCTCGACGCTCCGCTGCACCGGGCGCACCCGAAAATCCACGACGCGCACCGGCCGCCCATCGATCACCGGCGGGCGCGTGAGCGCCGCGCGCAGCTCCGTCGCGCCATGGCCATGCGCCCGCAGCCAGTAGGTGCGCGGCACGGCAAAGCGCGGATGCATGAGGCGGTGCGCGGCCGCGCCGTCAGTAGTGAGCAGCAGCAGCCCCGACGTCATGACGTCCAGCCGTCCCACGTACGCGAGCCCCGGCACCTTGGGGACCAGGTCGTAGACCGTCCGCCGTCCCTCGGGGTCGCCCCGGCTCACGACATATCCCACCGGCTTGTTGAGCACGAGCCACGTGACGGGCCCCTGGCGCACGGCCTGTCCGTCGACGGTCACGCGCTGGCGCGCCGGGTCGACGCTCATCCCGATCGTGGCCACCGCGCCGTCCACGCGGACGCGACCCGCGCGGATCAGGTCCTCGGCCTTGCGGCGCGACGTCACGCCCGCACGCGCCAGCGCGCGTTGCAGGCGCATCAGCGTCATTCGGGTTCGGCGGGTGCGGGCGGCCGGAGCGCCACCGACAGCTCTTCCAGCCGCGGTAGTTCGTCCAGGTCTTTGAGCCCCAGGATCTCCAGGAATTGCGGTGTGGTCCCGTAGAGCAGCGGCCGCCCGAGCCCCTCGCCCCGGGTCACCACTTCCACCAGCCCCCGCTCCGCCAGTTTATCGATCACGGCGCCGGAGTCGACGCCACGGATCTCGTCCACCTCCAGCCGCCCCACGGGCTGCCGGTAGGCGATGATGGCCAGCGTCTCGAGCGCCGCGGGCGAGAGCCGGCGCGGGCGCAGCGCGAACTGCGCGCGCTCGATCGCCTCGGCATAGTCGCGCCGCGTCAGGAACTGCCACCCCTGCGCGATCTCGACCAGCTCGACGCCGTGGTCCGCGGCGGCGAACCCGTCCCGCAGCTCGGCGAGCGCGGCGTGCACGGCGGCCTCCCCCGCCGTCGGCTCGAGCGTGCGCAGCTCCTCCACCGTCAGCGGGCGCGACGAGGCGAACAACGCCGCCTCAAACAGCTTCGCGAGGGGACTCACGGCGGATCTGGATCGGGGTGAACGCTCCCTCCTGGTGCACGCTCAAGGACCCACGCTTGGCGAGCTCCAGCAGCGCGATGAATACGGACAACACGTCGACCATCGTAGGACGCTCGCCCACGGCCTCCCGCCAGCCGAACTCGGCGCGCTCGGCGAGCAGCGCCTGCAGCTTGGCGGTCGCCCCCTCCACGTCGAGCGGCCGCGGCACCACGCGGTGCAGCACCGGCTCCGGGATGAGGGCGATCACGCGCTCCGCCGCGGCCAGGAGGTCGTTCAGCTCGATCACCAGCGGCGCCGGCGGCGCCGCGGGCGGCTCGGGACGGAAGCCGCGCCCCAGCTGCTCGGCGCGGCGGGCCGCCGCCTGGCCCAGCCACTCGACCAGCTCGCGGATCTGCTGATACTCGAGCAGCCGCCGCACCAGCTCGGCGCGGGGGTCTTCCCATTCGTCGTCTCCCAGCCGCCGCGGCAACAGCATCTGCGCCTTGATCCGTAGCAGCCGCGCCGCCATCTCGAGGTAGTCCGCCGCCTGGTTCAGCCCCAGCTCGCTGATCACGGCCAGGAATTGATCGGCGATCTTCGCGATCGGCAGGTCGGTGATGTCGAGCTCGTCCTCGTGGATCAGGTGCAGCAGCAGATCCAACGGGCCGGAGAACTGCTCCAGCTCGATGACGAAGCCGGACTGGTCCTGAGCGGCGGGTGGCGGGGCGGTCATGAGGCCACCGCGATCTGAAAGCCGCCCACCAGCGCGAGACCCAGGCTCATGAGCTGGTGTGCCGGCCACAGGAACACCGAGATCACGCCCGGCGCCAACCAGCTCACGGCCAGAATCGGCACGAACCCCAGGGCATACAACTGGCGATAGCGCAAGCCCGCCCCCGGCGGGAGCAAATGGTAGAAGACGTGGCTGCCGTCGAGCGGCGGGATCGGGATGAGGTTGAAGAACGCGAGTACCAGGTTGAGCCACATGCCGTAGAACATCATGCGCTGCAAGATCTCGAGCGTCCCGGCGAGGCCCGGCGCCACGCTTCCCACGAACCCGACCAGCGCGAACAAACCCGCGAACAACACGAACAGCACGAGGTTCACCGCGATGCCCGCGAGCGAGACGATCACGTCTCCCTTCACGAAGCGGCGGTACTTGCGGGGGTTCACTGGCACCGGCTTCGCCCCACCGAACGTGTAGGTCCCGTTCGAGGCGATCCACAGCATGACGGGCAACAGCACCGTCATGAAGGGGTCGATGTGTTTCAGGGGATTCAAGGTGAGCCGCCCGAGCATGTAGGCGGTGTCATCGCCCTGCCGGTACGCCGCCTCGGCGTGGGCATATTCGTGGGCCACCATCGAGAACAGCAGGACCGGGGCCCAGACGAGGAATTCGAAGGAGATGGCGCGCGCTCGTGGGTCGGTGACCGCCTAAGATAACGCGCCGGTCGGGGGTGGGTCAACGCCGTAGCGCCTTGACCGACCTGCACTTACCGTCTATCTTCCGCGCCTCACGAGGAGGCCGGCAGTGCCGCAAATCGAGTCCGCCAAGAAGGCCATGCGCCAGGGACGCGCCCGCCACGAACGCAATCGGGCGCAGAGCTCGGCGCTGCGCACCGCGGTCAAGCGCGTGCGCGCCGCCACCACGGCCGAGCAGGCCGGGACGGCGTATACCATCGCGGCACGGTTGCTGGACAGGGCCGCCCGAAAAAACCTGATCCACGCGAATACGGCCGCACGGCATAAGTCGAGACTAGCTGCGGTGGTGAGAAAGCTCTCAAAGTAATAAAGACGTCGCGCAACGACGTTACAGAAAGACGTCACGCAAAGGCGTATCACGAAGTCGTGTGACGTCTCCGCGTGACGGTTCTGTGTGACGATTTTGCGCGACGTCTTTGCGTGACGTCGTTATTCTTTTAGAATGCAGCGAGCTCCGCCCCGCACTGCTGGCAATACCACTCGGTAGGCAGATTCATCGTCCCACAGTCTTTGCAGCGCAACGTCTTGTCCCCGTCCTCCGCGTCGCCGGCCGCCGCCGGATCAGGGACGATGGGCGCCGGGATCGGGTTGGCGGCCCGGGGCGCCGACGGGCTCTGCTGGCGCGGCACGTCGGCGGGAACCGACGGCTGGAATTGCGCGCCACTGGCGCGCCGCGGCGATGGGGCGGTCTGCTCGTCTTCGGTCACCGACTTGATGAACGCCAGCTCGTCCTCGTGCCCCACCTTCTCGGGGGCGGGGGCGGGGGGGGGCTGCGGCCGTGGCTCGGCGGGCGCGCGAGGCTGAGCCGGCTGCGGCGCCGCCCGGGGCGGAGGCGTCGGCCGGTGGCTGACCAGCGCATCCAGCTCTTCGAGCTTGTGGATGTCGGCCACGACCGACTGCAGATCCTCGCGCACCGACACGAGCTCCGCCAGCACCTCCTTGTGCACCTGCTCCCATTGTGATTCGTCGTACTCGCCGACCGAGTGGCGCAGCTCCGTTTCCGTGAGCTTCTCCTGAGCGCGGGCTTCCTTTTTCTGCAGCTCGCCGCGCAGGTGTCGCTTCTCCTCGATCGCCTGGCGCGCGCTCTCCGCGTGGGCCTTGAGCTCTTCGGTGACCGCGGAGAGTCGCGCCTCGTAATCGGAGCGGACGCGCGCGCGTACGTGCCCGGGCGTCGCGTCCGCCGAGTCGTTCAGGCGCGCGATCCAGGCTTCGTACTGCCGCCGCTCCTCCAGCAGCTGCTGGATGATGACGGTGCTCTTGGAAGGTGTTTTCGCCACACTGCAAAATAAGCTTTCGGCGCCCAAGGTGTAAGTCCAACTCGCCGGTAGGGTTATGCGAGAGCCTCGAGCTGGTGTACGACGCTGCCGCCCACCAACGTGAGCGCGGCGCGCCCCGTGAGGGTGCGGCCCGCGAACGGGGTGTTGCGGCTCTTCGAGAGCAGCTCCGCGGGCTGCACCGTCCAACGCGTGCTGGTGTCGAGCACCACCACGTCGGCGACGGCGCCGGGCTGGAGCGTGCCGCCGGGCAGGTGAAACGCGGCGGCGGGCGCGCTGCTCATGCGCGCGATCAGCTCGGGGAGGGTCAACACGCCGTTGAGCACCAGCTCCGTATGCGCCACGGCGAACGCCGTCTCGAGCCCGATGATCCCGAACGGGGCGTCGTCGAAGGCGGCCTCTTTGGCGTCGTACGCGTGCGGCGCGTGGTCGGAGGCGATGCAGTCGATCACGCCTCCTTTGAGGGCCTGCCGCAGCGCGGCGATGTCCCCCGCCTCGCGCAGCGGCGGGTTCATCTTGGCGTGGGTGTCGTAGCTCTCGCAGGCATGGTCGGTGAGCGTGAGGTGATGCGGCGTGACCTCGGCGGTGACGCGGATGCCCTGCTCTTTGGCGCGCCGGATCAGCTCCACCGACTCCCGAGTCGACACGTGACACAGGTGAACGTGCCCGCCGGTGAGCTGGGCCAGCAGGATATCGCGCCCCACCATGATTGCTTCGGCGGCCGCGGGGATCCCCTTCAGGCCCAGCCGCGTGGACACGAGCCCCTCGTGCATGACGCCGCCCGATGCGAGCGTGGGGTCCTCGCAGTGGTCCGCGACGGGGATCTCGAAGGTGCGGGCGTACTCAAGCGCGGTGCGCATGAGGTGGCTCGACACCACCGGCCGACCGTCGTCCGACACGGCGACCGCTCCCGCGCCGACCATCTCGCCGAACTCCGAAAGCCGCTCTCCCCGCTGCCCCACGGAGATGGCGCCGATGGGGTAGACGCGGGTGAGCCCGGCGCGCGCCGACTGGCGCACGATGAACCCGACGGCGGCCTGGTTATCGGTGACCGGATCGGTGTTGGGCATGGCGCAGACGGCGCTGAACCCACCCGCGGCGGCGGCGCGGGCCCCCGTGGCGATCGTTTCGACGTCCTCGTTGCCCGGCTCTCGCAGATGGACGTGCAGGTCCACCAGCCCTGGAGCCACCACGTGGCCCCGGACGTCGCGCACCTCGGCCCCGTCCGGGGCCCCGAGGCCGGCCTTTACCGCGGCAATCTTGCCGTCCTGAATGAGCACGTCCGCCGGCTGGTCGAAGTCGCGACTCGGGTCGATCACCCGCCCGCCCGAGAGCAGCAGCGGCCGCATCACTCCGTCCCGCGCTTGGCCGCGTCGGCGAGCTCGGGACGCCCGCCGGCGAGCAGGTAGAGCACCGCCATCCGCACCGCGACCCCGTTCGTCACCTGGTCGAGGATCACGCTGTGCGGCCCGTCGGCGACGCGGGAGTCGATCTCGACGCCGCGGTTCATGGGCCCCGGGTGCATGATGGTCAGCGGGCGGGGCGCCTTCTCGAGCCGCTCGAGCGTGACGCCGAAGACGCGATAATACTCCCGCACGCTCGGGATGAAGCCCATCTCCATGCGCTCGAGCTGCAGGCGCAGCACGTTCAGCACGTCGGCCCACTCGATCGCCTCTTCGATGCGGCGGAAGCGGCACACGCCCAGGTCCTCGATGCCGCGGGGCATGAGCGTATCGGGACCGCACACGCCCACCTCGGCGCCGAGCTTGGAGAGGCCCCAGATGTTGGAGCGCGCGACGCGGGAGTGCAGTACGTCGCCCACGAGGCAGACTCTCAGGCCGGCGATCTTGCCGTGCTTGTCGCGGATCGTCAGCAGGTCGAGCAGCGCCTGCGTGGGGTGCTCGTGCTTGCCGTCGCCCGCGCTCACCACGTTGGAGCGGATGCGGTTGCCCAGGAACTCGGCGGCCCCGGACGACGGATGGCGGATGACCACCATGTCGATCCGCATCGCCTCCAGGTTGCGGGCGGTGTCGACGAGCGTTTCGCCTTTTTGGACGGCGCTGCCGCTCGCCGCCACGTTGACGGTGTCGGCGGAGAGGCGCTTTTCCGCGAACTCGAACGAGATGCGGGTGCGGGTCGAGGCCTCGAAGAACAGGTTGACGATGGTCTTGCCGCGCAGCGCCGGCACTTTCTTGATGGGCCGCTCGGAGACTTCTTTGAAGGGCTCGGCCGTGTCGAGAATGAGGCGGATCTGATCGGGCGAGAGCCGCTCCAGGCCGACGAGGTCCTTTCCCAGGGCCGCGGTCATGACGTGCGCACCAGATCCACCTCGTCCCTGCCGTCCAGCTCCTCGACCAGCACATCCACCCGCTCGCCGTCGGTGACTTTCACCTTGGTGCCGACGATGTCGGGCTGAATGGGCAGCTCGCGGCCGCCGCGGTCCACCAGCACGCACAGGGAGATGCGCTCAGGACGACCGAAGTCGGCGAGCTCGTCGAGCGCGGCGCGCACCGTGCGGCCGGTGTACAGCACGTCGTCCACGATCACCACGTGCTTGCCGGCGAGATCGCCGGGGATGCGGGTCTCGCCGATGACGGGCTTGGGGCCGACGGTTTCGAGGTCGTCGCGGTACAGGGTGATGTCGAGGGCGCCGGGGGGGGGCAGGACGACACCCTCGTCCTTCTCGATGAGCCGGGCGATGCGCTGGGCGAGCTCCACGCCGCGCCGCTGGATGCCGATGAGTACGAGACGGTCGGTCCCGTGGGCCAGCTCGAGCACTTCGACCGCCATACGCTGAAGCGCCCGCGACAAAGCGCGGGCGTCCAGGATGATCGTGCGATCGGGCCGGCTCATCTCAGGCTTGGAAGGTAACCAGCGGACCTGCGGGGTCAACGGCGCCGCTACTCTCGCGCGTGACGTCCAGCCTTGTGGGGCTTTGCGACTTTCGAGTCCGCTGCCACGTCCGGCCCGGCGAGGCGGGTGCGGGTGCTCACGTACAGGTCTCGCTTTCCGAAGCCGCCGGCCCGTTCAGAGAAGAAGTACAGGGTGGTGCCGTCGAATGAGAGCGCTGGGGCGCCGTCGAAGGCGGTGCTGTTGACCGTGGGCCCGAGGTTGACCGGCGTGGACCATGGGTCCAGCGTGGTCGCGCGCGTGGCCACCCAGATGTCCTGGCTGCCGATGCCGCCGACGCGACCGGTCCCGTCGGACGACAGAAAGATCTCGAGGCCGTCCCGGCGAATGGCGGTTCGCGTGTCTCGACCCGGCCCGGACAGCTCCGGGACAAGCACCGCCGGTCCGAAGTCACCGTCGTCGCCGTCGGCGGTACTCGCATAGATGTCGAAGTCACCGAGCCCGCCGAGCCGGGTGCTCGTGAAATACAGCGTCGTGATCCCTGTCGCTTCGTCCTCGAAATACGTGGGGCCGTTGTCGTTGGCTGGACCATTCACAACGCAGCCGATGTCCTCCGCCGCTGTCCAACCAAAGTCGTCCCGCTTGTCGTGACGCCGAGCGACGTACAAGTCGGCGAGACCGCAGAATCCCGGTCTGTTGCTGTGGAAGTACATGCGGTGCCCGTCCGGAGTGAACGTCGGGGACCCGGTGTTGCTGCCGACGATGTTAATGAGCGGTCCCAGATTCATCGGCGCTCCCCAATCGGCGTCACGGCTCGCCCGCTGCGAGACCCAGATCTCTTCGAACTGAGCGAGGTTGACCCCGTTGACGCCTCCCGGCCGTCCCGACGAGATGTACAGGCTCAGGCCATCCTGCGAGATGGCCGGGTGATTCTCGTTGTACGGAGAGTTCACGACCGGGCCGAGGTTGACCGGCGCGGACCAGGGGTCGTACCGCGGCTGATCGTTCACCTCATCGGCGGCCACCTTCGCCGACGCGGAAGGCCCGACCAGGGCGCTGTCGGATGAGCACGCCTGCACCAGGGCCATGAGCGCCAGCAGCGGGGTGATTCTTGCAATCGGTTTCATCGGGCACCTCCGTGGTTGTTTGCGTTGCTGCGTAACGACCGGTACCTTGCCTGTGGACGGAGCCAGTCTGCGCTGAGCGCGTCACCAGGACGTGACCGGCGCGTCACCAGGCGCGGTGACGCTGGCTGCTCCGTCAGGGCGGAAAGGCCCTCGCATGATCGAGTTCCGGCTGCTCGGGGCTCTCCACCTCACCGATGCCGAGGGACGCGAGGTCCAAAGCCTCCTCACCCGACCGCGGCGCCTTGCGCTGCTCGCCTACCTCGCCGCCGCCACCCCCAGGGGTTTCCACCGCCGCGACAGTCTGCTCGCGCTGTTCTGGCCGGAGCTCGACCAGGAGCACGGCCGTGCCGCGCTGCGCCAGGCGCTCCACGTCGTGCGCGACACATTAGGCGCCGACGTGATCGTGACCCGCGGGGACGAGGAGGTCGGGCTCGATCTGGAGCGGATTCGGTGCGATGTCGTCGCCTTCGACGAGGCGGTGGCGGCGGGGGAGTTCGGCGCGGCACTCGACTGCTACCGGGGTCCTCTGCTGCAAGGGTTCTTCATCTCGGACGCCGCAGAGTTCGAGCGGTGGCTCGAGATCGAGCGCGCCCGGTTGGCCCAGGCGGCGGGGCGCAGCGCGCGGCGGCTGCTCGACCAGCGCGCGGCCGAGGGCGACGTCGCCGGCGCGGCGGAATTGGCTCAGCACGCCGCCCAACTGGGCCCGCACGACGAAGGGCTGCTCCGCCGGCGGATTGGGCTGCTCGACCAGCTCGGTGATCGCGCCAGCGCCGTGGCGGCCTACGAAGAGTTCGCGCAGCGACTCGCGGCGGACCTCGAGACGGAGCCGTCCGCCGAAACGAAAGCGGTGCTTGCCGCAGTGCAGACCCGCGAGACCGCCGCGCCGATCGCGTCGCCTAGCCCGGCGCGCAACGGAGCCCCGCGGACGACCGCACCGGCGTCACTGCCCCGGGGGCCTCGGCCATGGTGGCGCGCCGGGATGGCGGCCGTCGTCACCGGCCTCGTCCTATCCAACGCCGGGCGCTGGCGCGGGCAACTCTGGCCCAGCGGCGTCGCCGCCCGCGTGCGCTCGCTCGCCGTGCTGCCGCTCGAGAACCTCTCCGCGGATACGCTGCGCTCGTGGTACGCCGACGGACTGACGGAAGCGTTGACGACCGATCTGGGCCGCATCAGGTCACTGTCCGTGACCGCGCGCGGATCGGTGACACCGTTCGGCAAACGGAGCGAGCCGCTTGCAGAGATCGCCCGGGAGCTGCACGTCGATGCAGTCGTGGAAGGCGGCGTCCAGCAAGCTGGGGACCAAGTTCGTGTGGACGTACGCTTGATCAGCGCCGCTACGGGTTACCAGCTCTGGGCGGACCGATTCGAGGAACCCGTGCAGAACCGATTTGCGCTCGAGGACCGCGTGGCGCACGGCATCGTCTCGGCACTCGAGTTGCCCCTGAGCACCTCGGAGGAACGCGCCCTGCGCGCGATCCCGACCAAGAATCTCGAAGCTTACGACGATTACCTGCGCGGCAAGATCCGGCTACGCCGGGAAAACCGCGAGGACGATTCGATTGCGATCATGCGGCTCCAGCGAGCGGTCAGGCTCGACCCGGACTTCGCCGCCGCTCAAGCGGAGCTGGCCCGCGCCTACGTCCTGCGGGTCGAACAGTTCGTGCCGCGCGATACTGCGCTGGTCGAACGGGCTTGGCTGGCTTCGGAGAAAGCGTTGCGCCTCGCGCCGGAGCTCGCGGAAGCACACTTCGCGCGAGGAGCGCTGCTCTCGAGCCTGTCAGGCCGGCTGTCGCCCGAGCCGGCCGTGCGGGAATACCATCGCGCCGTAGAGCTCAACCCCAACCTGGCCCAGGCGCATCACGGGCTCGGCACCATCTATCTGCATCTGGGGCTCCTCGACAGAGCGGTCGACGAGTTCCGCAGAACGCTTGCCATCGATCCGGGCAACTACGGCGCCACCCGACGCATCGGCCTTGCGCTCGTCTCCCAAGGACGATATGAGGACGGCCTGCGCCTCATCCGCCAAGTCCCGCCCCAGTCCAACCAATCACTCTGGAGCTATCAGGTTGCCTGGGTGCTGCTCTATCTCGGCAGGAACGAAGAAGCGGCCACTCTGATCGAGCGCTACCTGAGGGAGCACCCGGAGGACCGTGGTGGGGTGGTCACGAGCACCCGCGCCGTCTTGTTCGCCAAAATGGGAGATGGGGTGCGTGCGGAGAAGGATGTCCGCACCGCCATCCAGATGGGAAGGGGCTACGTCCATTTTCATCACACCGCGTACAACATCGCCACCGTGTATGCCCTGCTCCGCCAGCCAGCGCGCGCCGTGTACTGGCTGCGGCAAGCGGCGGACGGCGGCTGGCCCTGCTACCCCTACTTCGCGCGGGACCCCAATCTCGAGAACATTCACGGCGATCCGGGTTTTGTCGCTTTTATGCGGCAGTTGAAGACGCAATGGGAGCGCTATGCGGCGACGCTTTGAGCAACCCGTCTTCACACTCCTGGCGATCGCCTTCGCGATGCTCATCACCGCCGCGAGACCGTTCTCAGCCCAGACGCTCGGATCGCCCGCGCCCGCTTTCACCTTGAAGACGCTCACCGGCGGCACGGTGAGCTTATCCGATTACGCGGGTCGACCTGTGTTTCTCAACTTCTGGGCTTCCTGGTGCAAACCCTGCCGCGGGGAGATGTCCGACATCGTCGCGGCGTACGACGCTCATAAGGATCAGCACCTGCAGGTACTGGCGATCAACTTGACTGATCAGGAACGGATGACGGACGCGCGGAAGTTCGCGGCCGAGTTCCACATGCCCTTTCCCGTGCTGCTCGATGAGAAGGGCAAGGTGCGCAAGAGTTACGCGCTGCGCGGCGTGCCGACATCCGTGTTCATTGATACCCGCGGTATCGTACGGCTGATCAATCCTGGCCCCATAACAAATGAGACGATCCAGCGAGGACTCGTGGAGATTCTGCCGGCGCCGTAGCCACTCCAGGCGCCAAGATGAGGAGGTTTCATGCGCGTTGACCCCGTGGCAGTTCTGATGATCGGCATCGGGCTCGTGGTGCTCCCGCGGCAGTCGTTCGCCCAGGGGTGAATGCCGGTGCGCTTCACAACTCCCAGTTTGGGAGGACAGGGGGAATTGCAGGTGGCGGATCTCGCCGCCCATCAATGGAGAATCGCGCTCGGATACCGCCATCTCCACGCCGATCAGTTGTTCGTAGGCACTCAACTGCTCCCCACCAACCAGCCGCTCATCATCAACCTCCACTCGGCTGACGTCACGACTTCATACGCGGTGACCGATCGATTCAGCCTCACCCTCACCGTACCGTTCCTGTACGGCATGCAGTCGCGCCTCTATGCAGACTCGGCCCGCCACGCCGTGACCGCCGTCGGACTGGGGGACGTCAGTCTGGTGGCAAGCAGGTGGTTGTTCGACCCGCACAACCACTGGGGGAACATCGCGCTCGGCCTGGGAGTGAAGGCAGCCACGGGAACACACAGAGCGGCGGACGACTACGCCCTCGCTGGCGGCACTTCCATCCAGTACCCTGTAGACCAATCTATCCAGCCCGGGGATGGCGGGTGGGGCGTCATCCTGCAGCTGCAGGCGTATCGCAGAGCATTCCACAACGCGATCGCGTACCTGACAGGCTCCTACTTGGTTAACCCGCGCCGGCTGAGCGACGTCGCGAAGGACCCCGGCGGCAGCGTCTATTGGTCCGTGCCCGACGTCTATTCCGCACGCCTGGGGCTGGCCTACGCGTTGCGGCCGCAGAGCGGCCTCTCCGTCAGTCTGGGCGGCCGGATCGACGGCCAGCCTGTTCGCGATCTCATCGGTGGCGGCGACCCTGGGTTCCGTAGGCCGGGATACGCCATTGCGCTCGACCCCAGCGTGTCACTGACGACCGGACCAAGCCAGCTCACTGTGAGTGCGCCGATCAGATTGAGCGCCAACCGCCAAGCGAGCGTGCTGGACCTGCAGACCGGCAAGCACGGCGGCGGTGATTTCGCCAGCACGTTGATCTTCGTGAGCTACGCACGGCGGTTCTGATCACGCCTGCCCGGCACCCGGCGGTTAAGCGACTGTCGCCGGGTGCCCTGTTACCGGCCGCCGCTATCCTTTCCTGTGTGTCTTCTCCGTCGTGTGAATCTTTCCCTTCCGCTGCTTCTCCACCCCGGCATCCTCCGCCACGTCCGGCGCGTGCAGCCGCGTGCGCGTCGTCACGTAGAGGTCGTTCCCCCCGGAACCGCCAGGCCGGTTCGAGTGGAAATAGAGTGTCGTGCCATCGAACGACAGCGCCGGGCCCCCATCGAACGCGGCGGTGTTCACCACGGCTCCCAGGTTCACTGGTGTGGACCAAGGATCGAGAGTCGAGGCCCGCGTCGACACCCACAGGTCCTCGCCGCCCACGCCGCCTGGGCGACCACTGGAGAGGATGAGCTCGAGCCCGTCGCGCCGAATCGCCGTCCGGGTGTCGCGGAACGGGCTGCTGAGCTCCGGAACCAAGACGGGCGGACCGAACGCCCCTGCGTCTCCTACGCGCGTGCTCGCGTAGATGTCGAACCCCTGGTCGCTGCCCGGCGGATTGTTCCGCACGGTGAAGTACAGGGTGGTGATTCCGGTCGTCTCGTCCTCGAAAATGGTGGGACCGGCATTGAGATACGGAGTATTCACGACGCAGCCGAGATCCTCCGGAGGCCCCCACCCGAAATCGTCGTGTCTGTCATGGCGCCGAGAGACATAGATGTCGGCGACGCCACATCCACCCGCGCGCAAGCTATGGAAGTACAGCCGATGCCGGCGTGCGCTGAGCCTCGATCCGAACATGGATCGGGCGCACCAGCATCTGGGGAATATCTACCTGCACATCGGATTGCTCGACGAGACGATAGTCGAGCTCCAGAGGACGCTGGCGATATCGCCGCGCGAGGACAATGCCCTGCGACGCATCGCGGAGGCGCGCGCGTACCAAGGGCACTATGACGAGGCCCTGAGGATCCTGAGCCAGGTAGAGCCGGAGGCCAACCCGCCCTACTGGTACTATGAGATGGCGGTCGTGCTGATGCACCTGGGTCGGAGCGACTCGGCGCTCGCGGTGATACAGAACTACCTGGGAGCGCATCCCGAAGACCGTGGCGGCGTCGTGACGAGCGCGCGCGCCGTGTGGTACGCCATGGCGGGTGATGCGCGCCGCGCGGGGCAGGACGTGCAGAGCGCCGTTGAGAAAGGGAAGGGATACATCCACTTCCATCACGCCGCGTACCACATCGCCTTGACGTACGCCCTGCTGCACCGGCCGGACTCGGCCGTCCAGTGGCTCCATCGGGTGGCCGAGGGCGGTTTGCCCTGCTATCCGCTGTTCGACAAGGATCCGTTCCTCGACAGCATCCGAGCGGATCCCAGATTTAGCGCCTTCTTGCGCGAGCAAAAAGCGCAGTGGGAGCGGTTTCGGGCGACGTTGTGAGCGGGGTTGACGCCCACCGCTGGATCACGTCTCTTCGAGGCCATGCGACGCTACCTGTTGATTCTCGCGGGGCTCATCCCGCTCGCCCCGGCTCTCCACGCCCAAGGCCTGCGCGACAAGATCTCCGAGCTCTTCATCTTCACGGCCGGCCAGGACCCGCTCTTCCTCGGCGGCACCGCGGGCTCCGACTCGGCCACCGCCCTGCACGCCGATCATTTCATCCCGGCGGCCCGCTCCGAGAACGGCACGCTCATCTCCTTCATCAGCAACGCCATCAGCGGCAACGTCGCGAACGTGCCGGTGAGCGCCACCAGCGGAGGCTCCACCTTCCGCTTCGAGGGCGGCGTGCCGGTGCGGACCTCCGTCTCGCCCGGTCCCGTCTTCTCGGAGCGTGGGCAAACACTGGGGCGCGGGCGCGTGCTCGTGGGTGCGAACGTGAACCGCATGCACTTCACGTCGCTGCGCGGGGTCCGACTCGACGGGATCGAGATGACCTTCACACACGAGAACGTCACCGGACCGGCGTGCGACAGCCTCGTGGGCTCGAGCTGCACGCCCTACGGCGTCCCGACCCACGAAAACGACGTGATCGCGCTGCGCCTGGCGCTCGATCTCGACATGACCGTCACGTCGTTGTTCGTGAGCTTCGGGCTGCTCGACAAGGTGGACATCGGGGTGGTGGTCCCGATCGTGTCCGCCTCGCTCCAGGGCACGAGCGACGCCCAGATCATTCCGTTCGGCGGCACCACGGCCCAGCACTTCTTCGGCGGCACGGCCGCCAATCCACAACTCTCCACCTCGCGCTTCGTGGACGGGTCCGCCACGGGCATCGGAGACATCGCCGTACGGGCGAAGGTCACCGTCACCCAATCAGACCGCAGCACCTTCGCCCTGCTGGGCGACGTGCGCTTCCCGACGGGCAGCGAAGCCGACCTGCTGGGATCGGGCCACGTGGCGGTTCGCGGCCTCGGCGTCCTGTCGGCGCGCTTCGGCGCCTTCTCGCCGCACACCAACATCGGATATCTGTTCCAGAGTGGCGACGTGCAGAACAACTCCGTGCTCGCCACGGTGGGCTTCGATCACCTGATGGCGCCGTGGGCCACCCTGGCCGTGGACGTCGTGTCGCAGCTACAGGTGGGCGAGAGCAAGCTCCGGCTGCCGGGGCCGGTGACGTACGACGCCCCGTTCCGCCGCACGATCAATGTGACAAACATCCCCAACGAGCGCGACGATCAGATCAACGGCTCGCTCGGGTTCAAGTTCCTCACCGGCTCGGGGATCACCCTGGTGGCCAACACGCTCTGGCCGCTGAACCGTGGCGGGCTCCGGCCCGACGTGCTCTGGACCGCCGGGCTCGAATACAACTTCTGAGCTCGACCTAGCGCACCGAGCGGATCGCCGCGAGATGCCAGCCGGTCGAATCCTGCAGCAGGGTCGCCCGGAAGGTCGTGGTGTCGCGCCGGCTGCGGCCCGTCTTGGTGTCGTGGTACTCGTACACGCCACTCACGAAGGCGTCGGCCGAGCCGCCCGCGATGATCAGCCGGTTGATGGTCAAGTCGGCCTTGAGCTCGCTCACTGACTGGAAGAACTGGCTGAACGTCGCCTGCTCGGGCGACGTGAGACCCGGATACACGCGTCGCACCTCGGCGAGGTCGCGCGACTCGAGCGCCCGCGCGTAGTCGGCGATCAGCGCCTGGATCTCCACCCGCGGGTCGGCCGGGGGATGGGCGGCGAGTGGCGCCGCCGGAGGAGGAGGTGGGGGCTCCACCGGACGCGCGCGCGCGCTGTCGCGCGGCGGCCGGGAGCGCGACACGCGCTCCGCCTCGGCCCAGAGCGATGCGGCGGTGGCGAGCTGGACCATGGCGTCGGACGGTTGACCCCGCGCGGCGAGCGATTCCGCCCCCTTGAACACGCTGTCCCCCCGCGCCAGGTCGGCCGGCGTCGCGCCCGCCTCGAGCGCGCGACTCATCGCCGCGAGCGCCCGGCCCCGCAGCATGCGCACCAGGGTATCCACGCGCGGTGTAGCCGGGGGGGATTGCGCCGGCGCCCGCACGGCAGGCGGCTCCCGACGCCGGGTCGGGGGAGGGGGGGGAGCCGGCACCGCCGCCCGAACGCCCGTGTCCGGCCGCGGCTCGACGGCGGCG
>DATDFC010000029.1:0-13077 GCA_036522815.1 Gemmatimonadales bacterium
GGGGTATCGGCCGCAGTTTTACCTGCGGACGACGGATGTGACGGGGACGGTGGAGCTGCCGGCGGGGGTGGAGATGGTGATGCCGGGGGACAACACGAAGATGACGATCGAGCTGATCACGCCGATTGCGATGGAGGAGCAGCTGCGGTTCGCGATCCGCGAAGGCGGCCGCACGGTAGGCGCCGGCGTGGTCACGAAAATCTTGAAATAGGGATGGAAGGTTGGACGGTTGGAAGGATCCCTTCCAACCTTCCAACCGTCCAACTGAACTCATATGGCGCGGGAAAACATCATCATGGAATGCACCGTGTGCAAAGGCCGGAACTACTTCAGCACGAAGAACCGGCGGAAGCACCCGGAGCGGGCGGAGTGGAAGAAATTCTGCCCGCGGTGCAACAAGCACCAGCCGCACAAGGAATCGAAGTAGCGGTGGCGACGGAAGCACTCGAACGCACGGGCCAGAGCTGGCTGCGGCGCGCGTGGGAATTCATCTGGGTCCAGGTGCCGGCGGAGGTGCGCAAGGTCACCTGGCCGACGTGGGACGAGCTGAAGAAGGCGACGGGCGTGATCGTCGTCTTCGTGCTCGTGCTGGGGATCGCCATCGGGCTGCTGGACTCGTTCCTGCAGCTCGTGTTCGTGACCGCCATCGCGAAGCTGTTCTGATGTCGGAGCATCGCTGGTACGCGATTCAGACGACGGCGGGGCACGAAAACAAGGTCCGGTCGCTGATCGATCGCCGCATCAAGGACGATCCGCGCGCGGACGAGGAGAAGCCGATCCGGCAGGCCCTGGTCCCCACCCAGGAAGTGGTGGAGATCAAGAACGGCAAGAAGGTGACGGCGGAGCGCAAGATCTACCCGGGCTACGTGCTCGTGGACATGCTCAAGAACCAGGAGACGCTCCACACGATCAACGGCATCCAGGGCGTGATCAAGTTCGTGGGCACGGGGCGGGAGCCGATGCCGCTCCGTCCCGACGAGGTGAACCGCCTGCTCGGCATCGAGGAGGCCGTGAAGGAGGAGGAGCCGCAGGAGACCATCCCGTTCCTGATCGGCCAGGTGGTGGAGATCACCGAAGGGCCGTTTTCGGACTTCTCCGGCACGGTGGAAGAGGTGATCCCCGACAAGGGGAAGGTGCGGGTGGCGGTCTCGCTGTTCGGCCGCCCCACGTCGGTGGAACTGGACTACTTACAGTTGAAAGCGCATTAAATGGCGAAGCCGATCACGGCAGTCGTGAAGCTGCAGGTGCCCGCGGGGCAGGCCACACCCGCCCCGCCGGTGGGCACGGCGCTCGGGCCCCATGGTGTCAACATCATGGAGTTCGTGAAGCAGTTCAACGCCAAGACGGCGCAGGCGCAGGGGATGATCACACCGGTCGAAGTCACGATCTTCAAGGACCGGACGTTCACCTTCATCACCAAGACGCCGCCCGCGGCCGTGCTCCTCAAGAAGGAAGCCGGCATCGAGAAGGGCTCCCCCACCTCGAACCGCCAGAAGGTGGGGAAGGTCACCCGCGCCCAGCTGAAAAAGATCGCGGAGATCAAGCTCCCCGACCTGAACGCGACGGACATCGAGGCGGCGATGAAGATGGTGGCGGGGACGGCGCGCTCCATGGGGTTGGAGGTGGTGGACTGATGCGCACGCACGGCAAGCACTATCGCACCGCCGTCGCGACCGTCGAGCCCCGCAAGCTGTACGGTCCGCGCGAGGCGGTGGACAAGGTGAAAGCGGCGGCGTACGCCAAGTTCGACGAGTCGGTGGATATCGCGGTGCGTCTCGGAGTCGATCCCAAGCACGCCGACCAGGTCGTGCGCGGCACCGTGAGCCTCCCTAACGGCACCGGGAAGAAGATCCGGGTGCTGGTGATCGCCCAGGGCGACAAGGCGAAAGAGGCGGAGGCGGCGGGCGCGGACTACGTGGGCGTGGAGTACGTCCAGAAGATCAAAGAGGGCTGGCTCGACACCGACATGATCGTGGCCACGCCCGACGTGATGGGACAGCTCGGGCCGCTCGGCAAGGTGCTCGGCCCCCGAGGGCTGATGCCCAACCCCAAGGCGGGCACCGTGACCATGGACGTGGCTCGGGCGGTCAAGGAATTGAAGGCGGGCAAAATCGAGTTCCGGGTGGACAAGAGCGGCATCGTGCACGCGGCCGTGGGCAAGAAGTCGTTCAGCGCCGAGGCGCTGGAGCAGAACCTGCGGACGTTCATGGAGGCCATCCTGCGGGCCAAGCCATCGGCGGCCAAGGGGCACTACATCCGGTCGGTGACGGTGTCGAGCACGATGGGGCCCGGCGTCCCCCTGGATCCGGCGGTGTTCGCATGATCAGGACCAAGGCGCAGAAGCAGGAGCTGGTCACGACGCTGGCGACGCGGCTGGGCCGCTCCGCCACCATCTACGTGACGGACTTCACCGGGCTGTCGGTCGCGAAGCTCACGCAGCTGCGCCGCCGGCTGCGGCAGGCGGGGACCGAGTTCGTGGTCGTGAAGAACACGCTCGCCCGCCGCGCGCTGATCGACGCCCACATGGCGGGCAACGCGGGGGGGGGGAGCCTCGAGCAGCACCTCGCCGGGCCGACGGGGCTGGTGCTCGCCGGAGCGGACCCGGTGGCGGCGGCTAAAGTGTTGGCGGACTTCGCGAAGGAGTTCGAGAAGCCCGCGATCAAGGCGGGGCTGGTGGACGGCAAGGCGGTGACGCCCGAGCAGGTGAAGCGGCTCGCCAGCCTGCCGCCGCGGATGGAGCTGCTGGCGCAGCTGGGGGGGACGCTGCAGGCGCCGATGGCCGGGTTCGTCGGCGCGCTGAACGGCTTGCTGATGAACGTCGTGGGTGCCCTCGAGGCGCTCCGGACCAAGCGCGCCTCCACGGCGGGCGCCGCTTCTCAATAGGGTGGGAGAGACAGCAATGGCGACTCAGACGAGTTTGAGCAAGGGCGACATCCTCGAAGCCATCGGGAACATGTCGGTGTTTGAATTAGCGGAGTTGATCGAGGCGTTCAAGGAGAAGTTCGGCGTCACGCTCGCCGCCCCGGTGGCGGCGGCCCCCGCGGCCGGGGGCGCCGCGGCGGGGGGTGGCGCCGCCGCGCCCGCCGCCGAGGAGAAGACCGAGTTCACGGTCATCCTGAAGGGCGCCGGCGAGAAGAAGATCCAGGTCATCAAAGAGATCCGGGCCATCACCAACCTGGGCCTGAAAGAGGCCAAGGACCTGGTGGAAGGCGCGCCCGGCACCGTAAAGGAAGGCGTGTCCAAGCAGGAAGCCGAAGAGATCAAAAAGAAGCTCGAAGCGCAGGGCGCGGTCGTCGAGCTGAAGTAGACGCGGGGGGCTGACGTGGCGGGTCATTGGGGCCCGCTGACGCGACTCTCGGGTCTTCTTTGGTCGACGACATGCGCGGATTGACACACTCCTGCTCGCTTGCACGAGCCCCTCGGTCCAACCCCGGTCGGCTGTTCCGGTCGGGGGCGGGGGCCTTTTGGCATTTGCTTGAGGTTGCGACATGACGACGAAGACGCTGCCGGTACTGTCGTTCGCGAAGCTGGACCAGGGAATGCCGATGCCGCATCTCCTGGACATCCAGACGCGGGCGTTCGCCTCCCTGCTGCAGCCGGACGGCAAAGGTGCCGAGCGCACCGACGTCGGGCTGGAGCGGGTGTTCAAGGACGTGTTCCCGATTCAGGACGTGAACGGGAACTACTCACTCGAGTTCGTGAAGTATGGACTGGGCGAGCCGAAGTACTCCGTCGAGGAGTGCATCGAGCGGGACATGACGTACTCGGTGCCGCTCAAGGCGACGCTGCAGCTGGTGGTGATGGAAGAGGTGGGCGAGGTCACCAAGACCAAGCGGCCCAAGAACATCATCGAGAAGGAAGTCTATCTCGGCGAGCTGCCGATTCTCACGCCGCTGGGCACGTTCGTGATCAACGGCGCCGAGCGCGTGATCGTGTCGCAGCTGCACCGCTCGCCCGGCGTGGTGTTCGAGGAGAGCGTCCATCCCAACGGCCAGCGTCTGTTCTCGGCGCGCATCATCCCGTTCCGGGGATCGTGGGTCGAGTTCACGATCGACATCCACGACGTGATCTACGTCCACATCGACAAGAAGAAGAAGTTCCCCGCGACGGCCCTGTTGCGGGCGTTCGGCTACGGCACCAACGCGGACGTGCTGAAGCTGTTCTACGCGACCAAGGACATCGATATCACCGGCAAGCTCGAGGGCCGGGCCCAGAAGCGTGAGGTGCTGGGCACGCTGCTGGCCATCGACGTGCCCGACCCCGAGAACAAGAAGGGCGAGCCGCTCGGGAAGGTGGGCGACGAGCTCACGCTCGAGAAGTTCAACACGTTCCGCCGGGCCGGCATCAGCAAGGTCACGGTGTTCGCGGGGTACACCTCGCTCGACCTGCGCGACGAGGCGCAGCCGACCACCACGCGCGAGCGGCAGGGTGCGTACATCCTCGCGTTCGACGTGGCCGACCCGGAGACGGGCGAAGTGGTGACCGAGGGCGGGCGCGAGCTGTCGGACGCGCTCAAGAAAAAGCTGCTGAAGGCCGGCGTGACCAAGGTGGACGTGCTGCTGCCGCCGGGGCGGAGCGAGTCGCCGCTCATCAAGAACACGCTGCTCAAGGATCCGACCCACACGGAGGCGGAGGCGCTGGAGCAGATCTACGCGCTGCTGCGGCCGGGCGAGGCGCCCAATCTCGAAACGGCGCGCCAGGCGCTGGAGCGCCTCTTCTTCCACCCCAAGCGCTACGACCTGGGGCGGGTGGGGCGCTACAAGATCAACCAGCGGCTCAAGGTGAACGTCTCGAAGGACCACACGGTCCTCACGGAAGACGACTTCATCGCGATCATCCGCTACCTGATCGAGCTGCGCGAAGGCCGCGGCTACACCGACGACATCGACCACCTCGGCAACCGCCGGGTACGCTCGGTAGGCGAGCTCATCGCCAACCAGTTCTCGGTGGGGCTGTCGCGCATGGCCCGGCTCATCAAGGAGCGGATGAGCATCAACAACGATCCCGAGCGCATCACGCTGGACGACCTGGTGAACGCCCGCACGGTGAGCGCGGTGATCCAGGCGTTCTTCGGCAGCTCGCAGCTGTCGCAGTTCATGGATCAGACGAATCCGCTGGCGGAGCTGACCCACAAGCGCCGGCTCTCGGCCCTCGGGCCGGGCGGGTTGACGCGCGAGCGGGCGGGCTTCGAGGTGCGCGACGTGCACTACAGCCAGTACGGCCGCATGTGCCCGATCGAAACACCGGAAGGGCCGAACATCGGGTTGATCACGAGCCTGTCGTGCTACGCGCGCGTCAACGACCTCGGCTTCATCGAGACGCCGTACCGCGTGGTGAAGAACGGCAAGGTGACCGACGAGATCCGCTGGCTGTCGGCTTCGGAGGAGGAGGAATACGCGGTGGCGCAGGCGAACGCGCGCCTCACCGAGGACGGCCGCTTCGCCGACGAGCTGGTGCTGTGCCGCAAGCGCGACGACTACCCCCTGCTGCCGCCGGCCCGGATCGACTTCATGGACGTGGCCCCCGAGCAGCTCGTCTCGATCGCCGCGGCCCTGATCCCGTTCCTGGAGCACGACGACGCGAACCGCGCCCTCATGGGCTCGAACATGCAACGGCAGTCGGTGCCGCTCCTCTTCCCGCAGGCGCCGCTCGTGGGTACGGGGCTCGAGGAAACGGTGGCCCGCGACTCGGGCGCCGTCGTGATCGCGCGCCGTGCCGGCGTAGCCACCCGCGTCACGGCCGACGAGATCATCATCGACGCGGGCGAGGAGGAGGCGCGGGCGGGCGACCACCCGCTGGCGCGCCTCAAGCAGCACGACCGCTACCGCCTCAAGAAGTTCTGGCGCACCAACCAGGACACCGCCATCAACCAGCGGCCCCTGGTGCACGCGGGCCAGAAGGTGAAGGCGGGGCAGATCGTGGCCGACGGCGCGGGCACCGAGCGCGGCGAGCTGGCCCTGGGCGCGAACGTGCTGGTGGCGTTCATGCCGTGGTACGGGCACAACTTCGAGGACGCGATCGTGCTCTCGGAGCGGCTGGTCAAGGACGACGTGTACTCGTCGATCCATATCCAGGAGCTCGAGCTGCACGTCCGCGACACCAAGCGCGGCCGTGAGGAGATCACGCGGGAAATCCCCAACGTCGCCGAGGAGTCGCTCGTCGACCTGGACGAGCGGGGCATCGTCCGCATCGGGGCGCACGTCAAGGCGGGCGACATCCTGGTCGGCAAGATCACGCCCAAGGGTGAGACGGAACTGAGCCCGGAAGAGAAGCTCCTGACGGCGATCTTCGGCGAGAAGGCGAAGGACGTGAAGGACTCGTCGCTCAAGGTGCCGCCCGGCATGGAGGGCGTGGTCATCGACGTGAAGATCTTCTCGCGCATCGAGGACCAGGTGGTGGAGAAAGACCGCGGGGAGCGGATCGGCGAGGTGCGCCGGCTCGAGGCCGAGGAGAAGGCCCGCATTTCCGACGCGATGTTCGCGGAGCTGGCGGAGCTGCTCGCGGGGCAGGAGGTGGGTCTCATGCTCAAGGCAGGGACGGTCGAAGAGTACCTGCCCCAGGGCACCAAGCTCACGAAGCAGCAGCTCGACGGCGTGCAGTTCGCCGACGTCGATCTGAAGACGCTGCGGGTGACCAACAAGACGGTCAACGAACGGATCCGCGCGGTGCTCGACGCCGCGACCGCCGAGCGCGCCAAGATCGAGGAGAAGTCCGAGGATCAGATCGACAAGATCCTGCAGCCGGACGAGCTCCCGCCGGGCGTGATCCAGCTGGTGAAGGTGTACGTCGCCGAGAAGCGGAAGATCTCCGTGGGCGACAAGATGGCCGGTCGCCACGGGAACAAGGGCATCATCGCGCGCATCGTGCCGGAGGAGGACATGCCGTTCCTCCCGGATGGCACGCCGGTGGACATCGTGCTCAATCCGCTGGGGGTGCCCTCCCGCATGAACGTGGGTCAGATCCTCGAGACCCACCTCGGGTGGGCGGCCACGATCCTCGGCTTCGAGGCGAAGACGCCCGTGTTCCAGGGGGCGGACGAGACCGAGATCGGCGTGTTGCTGCGGCTCGCCGGGCTCACCTGGGCGGCGGACGCGCTGCGGCTGGTGGTGCGCCCTCCCGAGCTCGACTCGGAGACGGTGCGTCGCATCGCCGACGACCTGCGACGGCTGCCGCAGACCAACGGCGGCCGGCCCGACCTCGCCAAGGCGGGGATCGGCCTGCTCGCGGGCCGGGCGCTCACGCAGGAGACCCGCGACGTGCATCACAAGTTCGTGGACTTCCTGCGCGCCGCGGCCAAACAGCTGGCCGAGCGGGAGCTCGACCAGCGCAAGGTCGAGCGCGAGTTCCACCAGGTCCGCCTCGAGGGTGAGGCGAAGGGCCTGTCCAAGGCCGAGCAGGCGGCCTTGAAGGCGGGACTCAAGGAGAGCGAGAAGTTCGTCGAGCACGACAAGCCGCAGGAGGTGCTCGAGGCGGTGGGGCTGCCGGCGCTCGCGGCGCTGCTCGGGCCCAAGTCGGAAGCCGACCTGGACCAGGCGGCGAACGATCTGCTCAAGGTGGCCGGCCTCACCCCGACGGGGAAGGCGCGGCTGCGCGACGGGCGATCGGGCGAGTTCTTCGCCTCGGACGTGACTGTCGGGTCGATCTATATGATGAAGCTGTCGCACCTCGTGGACGACAAGATTCACGCCCGCTCCATCGGGCCGTACTCACTGGTCACCCAGCAGCCGCTCGCCGGCAAGGCGCAGTTCGGCGGCCAGCGGTTCGGCGAGATGGAAGTGTGGGCGTTGGAAGCGTACGGCGCCGCGCACACGCTGCAGGAGATCCTCACGGTCAAGTCGGACGACGTGAACGGCCGCAGCCGCGTGTACGAGGCGATCGTCAAGGGGCAGAACCTGCCGAAACCCGGCATCCCCGAGTCCTTCAACGTGTTGGTGAAGGAACTCCAGGCCCTGGGGCTGAAGGTCACCCTGGGCACCACCGAAGACGTTGAAGAGTAAGGGGAGGGAGCGTCGATGATCGATTTCCGGAGCGGGCGCGAGCCGAAGAGCTCGAGCTTCGATTACATCCAGATCCGGATCGCCTCCCCGGAGGAGATCCGGGGCCCGCGCGACTCGAAGGAGCGTGAGCGCCTCGAGCTGCAGGGCCAGCGGACCTGGTGGTCGTGGGGCGAGGTGACCAAGCCCGAGACCATCAACTACCGGTCGTTCAAGCCGGAGCGCGACGGGCTGTTCTGCGAGCGCATTTTCGGCCCCGTGAAGGACTGGGAGTGCCACTGCGGCAAGTACAAGCGCATCCGCTACCGCGGCGTCATCTGCGACCGCTGCGGCGTGGAGGTCACACTGTCCAAGGTGCGGCGCGAGCGCATGGGCCACATCGAGCTCGCGGTGCCGGTGGCGCACATCTGGTTCTTCAAGACGCTGCCGTCGCCCATGGGCAACCTGCTCGACATGACCCTGCGCGACCTCGAGCGGGTCATCTACTACACGAATTACGTGGTGATCGAGCCGGGCGAGCAGGAGGTGCAGGACAAGGAGCTGCTCGACGAGGACCGTTTCCTCGAGCTCCGCGCCAAGGCCAAGGCCGAGGGCGACGCCGCCTTCAAGGCCGACATCGGCGCGCCGGCGGTGCGGTCGCTGCTCGAGCGGCTCAACGTCGACAAGCTGGCGGACGAGCTGCGCGAGTCGGTGGCGAGCGAGACCAGCCAGCACCGCAAGAAGCAGATGCTCAAGCGGCTCAAGATCGTGGATGCGTTCCGGAACTCCGGGAACGCCGGCGAGGGTCGCAACGACCCGCGCTGGATGATCCTCGATGTGGTACCGGTGATTCCGCCCGACCTGCGGCCGCTCGTGCCGCTCGACGGCGGGCGCTTCGCCACGAGCGATCTGAACGACCTGTACCGCCGCGTCATCAACCGCAACAACCGGCTGCAGAAGCTGATCCTGCACCGGGCGCCGGAGGTCATCCTCCGGAACGAGAAGCGCATGCTGCAGGAGGCCGTGGACGCGCTGTTCGACAACGGTCGCCGCTCCAAGGCGATTCGCGGGCGCGGCAAGCGGCCCCTCAAGTCGCTGTCCGACATGCTCAAGGGGAAACAGGGCCGGTTCCGCCAGAACCTGCTGGGCAAGCGGGTGGACTACTCCGGCCGGTCGGTGATTGTCGTGGGTCCCGAGCTCAGGCTGCACCAGTGCGGGCTCCCCAAGGCGATGGCCGTGGAGCTGTTCAAGCCCTTCATCATCCATAAGCTGGTCGAGAAGGGCATCGCCGAGACGGTGAAGCGCGCCAAGAAGATCGTGGAGAAGGAGAGCACGGAGGTATTCGAGATCCTGGAAGAGATCATCCAGGACCACCCGGTGCTCCTGAACCGCGCGCCCACGCTGCACCGCCTCGGGATCCAGGCGTTCGAGCCGGTCCTGGTGGAAGGCAAGGCGATCCGCATCCATCCGCTGGTGTGCGCGGCGTTCAACGCCGACTTCGACGGCGACCAGATGGCGGTGCACGTGCCGCTCTCGTTCGAGAGCCAGCTCGAGGCGCGGCTGCTCATGATCTCGTCCAACAACGTGCTCAAGCCGTCGGACGGGCGGCCCGTGGCCGAGCCGTCGCAGGACATGGTGCTGGGGTGCTACTTCCTGACCAAGGAGCCCGCCGAGTTCGAGCAGGCGGAGGTGAAGGCCAAGGCGGCTCGGCTCGGCTCGCTCGCCGAGCTCGACATGGGGCTCGCCACCAAGCGGCTCGGCTATCACTCGCCGGTCCATTTTTGGGACGAGCCGAACTGGGTCTACACGACCGCGGGGCGGGTGATCTTCAACAGCATCCTGCCCGAGGGCATCCGGCGGGAGGGGTTCCGCAACCAGGTGATGCGCAAGCGCGATCTGTCGGAGCTCGTGTTCGAGAGCTACCGGTGGGCCGGCCTCCCGAGCACCGTGCAGTTCCTCGACAATCTGAAGGAGTTCGGCTTCCGCTACGCCACCATGGGCGGCGTGTCGATCGGCGTGGAGGATCTGGAGATCCCGGCCGAGAAGTCGAGCCTGCTGCACGATGCCGAGGGCCGCGTGGAGCGGTTCCAGCGCGCGTACGCGACCGGCCAGATCACCTTCGGCGAGCGCTACAACAAGGTGATCGACGCCTGGACGCACGCGAACAACGACATCGCGGACGCGATGGTGAAGACCATGCAGCGCTCCAAGGGCGGTTTCAACCCGGTGTTCATGATGTTCGACTCCGGGAGCCGCGGGTCGCGCGACCAGATCCGCCAGCTGGCGGGCATGCGCGGGCTTATGGCGAAGCCGCAGAAGAAGCTGACCGGCGGCATCGGTGAGATCATCGAGAGCCCGATCAAGTCGAATTTCCGGGAGGGGCTCTCGGTGCTCGAGTACTTCATCTCGACCCACGGCGCGCGCAAAGGTCTCGCCGACACCGCGTTGAAGACGGCGGACGCGGGCTACCTGACGCGCCGCCTGGTGGACGTGGCACAGGACGTCACGATCACCGAGGAAGACTGTGGTACCATCCTCGGCCTCGAGATGTCGGCGCTGAAGGAGGGCGAGGACATCATCGAGCCGCTGCGCGAACGGCTCGTGGGGTGCGTGGCCCTGGACGAAGTCACCGATCCGCACGAGCTGGATGAGGACGAGCGGCCCAAGGTGCTGGTCGAGGCCGGCAAGCTGATCGACGAGGAGACGGCGCAGGCCATCGAGGACGCCGGGATCGAGTCGGTCCGCATCCGCTCGGTGCTCACCTGCGAGGCGAAGCGCGGCGTGTGTCGCATGTGCTACGGCCGCAACCTCGCCACCATGGACATGGTGGATCTGGGAGAAGCCGTCGGCATCCTGGCGGCACAGTCCATCGGCGAGCCGGGCACCCAGCTCACGCTACGCACCTTCCACATCGGCGGCACGGCGGCCCGTATCGCCGAGCAGACCGTGCGCAAGACCAAGGTCGAAGGCGTGATCGAGTTCGGCGACCGGCTCACGTTCGTCGAGACGCCCGAGAAGCAGAAGATCGTGACGAGCTACGAAGGCGAGCTGGTGCTCAAGGCCGCGGCGCACGGCGAGGGCGGGGGCGGGAAGCTCTCCGTGCATTCGCGCTTCCACGTGCCGCTCGGCGCCACGCTGATGGTGCAGGACGGCGCCAAGGTGGCGCGTGACACCGTGCTCTTCACCTGGGACCCCTACACCAACCCCATCATGACGGACGTGGGGGGCGTGGTGCGGTTCGTGGACATCGTCGACGACGAGACGGTGCGCGAGGAGCTGGACGAGCTCACGGGGCGGCGCCAGCGGGTGATCATCGAGGACCGGGACAAGAAGCTGCACCCGCACATCGAGATCATCCAAAAGAAGGGCGAGAAGGAGAAGCGGCTGCGCGACTTCGTCATTCCGGAGGGGGCGCAGCTCACCGTGGAGGACGGCCAGGAGGTGTACGCCGGGCTGGTGCTGGCCAAGGTGTCGCGCGAGGCGTACAAGACGCGCGACATCACGGGCGGCCTGCCGCGGGTGGCGGAGCTGTTCGAGGCCCGGCGGCCCAAGGATCCGGCTACCATTTCCGAGGTGGACGGCACGGTGCGGTTCGGCGAGATCAAGCGCGGCAAGCGCGAGATCTACGTCCACCCCGAGGAGGGGGAGCCGCAGCTGTACGAGGTGCCGGCCGGGAAGCACTTGCGGGTGCACGAGGGCGACCGCGTGCGCGCCGGCGACCGCCTGACCGAGGGGCCGGTGAACCCGCACGACATCCTGCGGATCAAGGGCCCGCGGGCGGTGCAGGAGTACCTCCTGAACGAAGTGCAGGAGGTGTACCGGCTGCAGGGCGTGAAGATCAACGACAAGCACATCGGCGTGATCGTGCGCCAGATGTTGCAGAAGGTGAAGGTGGTCGATCCCGGCGACACCGAGTTCCTCGAGGGTGAGCACGTGGACAAGCTCACGTTCCGCGAGTCCAACGCGCGCGGGGAGAAGAAAGGCGGCAAGCCCGCCACGAGCGAGCCGTTGCTGCTGGGGATCACCAAGGCGAGCTTGACGACGCAGTCGTTCATTTCGGCGGCGTCGTTCCAGGAGACCACGCGGGTGCTGACCGACGCCGCGATCCGCGGGGCCCGCGACGACCTCTTGGGCTTGAAGGAGAACATCATCATCGGGCATCTCATCCCGGCGGGAACGGGCATTTACCGCTACCACGAGATCGAGATCGAGCCGCCCGAGGGGTTCCAGCCGCCGCCCCCGCCCCCCGAGCCGGTGCCCGGAGCGGTGCCGAGTCCGTTCCCGGAGGAAGTGGAAGCGGACTGACGGTCCGACAGGCGGACAGTCTGGTGTAGGGGCGCAGCATGCTGCGCCCCTACTTGCGTGTCGATCCAAACGGCGCGATAACGAGCGGCTGCGGTGTCCATTACCCAGTCGCCGGAGGGATCATGTCTTGCTCGCGCCCCAGCATCGTCCCGGTCGTCGTCGCCCTTTGGTGTCTCGCTCCTGGCAGCACCACGGCTCAGCTCAGCATCTCCCCGACCATCGGCGTCTACCTCCCCACAACCGAGCTGGTGAAGGCCGCCAGCGGCCAGGAGTACAAGCAGGAGATCTCGATCACGGTGGGAGGCCGTGTGGGACTCAACCTCGGCCAACGGCTCGGCCTCGAGGGCACGGCGGTCTACGCGCCCAGCAGCCTCAAGTTCTCGACGAGCGGCAGCTCGTCTACCACGGACGCCAACATCCTGACGGGTAGCGGGCGGGCCTACGTCGAGGTGATCCCCCGCTCGAGCCCCATTTCCCTGCAGCTCAATGGCGGCGTCGGCTGGGTGCACCGCAGCGGCACGGCATATCAGGGGGATCCGCAGGCGACCGACATGGGCGGCGTCGTCGGCGCCACGCTGCGCTTCCGGCTCGGCAGCCTGTTGCACCTCGAGCTGCACGCCGACGACTTCATCTATAAGGCGCAGTACGCGCCCGACGCCGCGAACCCGGGACAGTTCACCGTCGCGGACAAACAGCTGAACGACATCCACCTCGGCCTGGGGATCGGGATCCCGCTGCTTGGCCTCGGTGGGGGCGGGCTGGCGCGTTGAAGGCCTAGTCTCCCGGCGCGCGGGGGGGG
>DATDFC010000030.1:0-12999 GCA_036522815.1 Gemmatimonadales bacterium
GCGTCGACGTTCAGGATCAGCACCTCGACTTCGTCGCCCTTCTTGACGACTTCCGACGGGTGCTGCACGCGCTTGGTCCACGACATGTCGGAGATGTGGATCAGGCCGTCGATGCCGGGCTCGATCTCCACGAACGCGCCGAACGAGGTGAGGTTGCGCACCTTGCCCTTGATGCGCATGCCCACCGGATACTTCTGGGGCAGCGCCATCCAGGGGTCTTCCTCGGTCTGCTTCATGCCGAGCGAGACTTTTTCTTCCGTTTCGTCCACTTTCAACACGACGGCTTCGATCGTCTCGCCGATCGACACGATCTTCGACGGGTGGCGCACGTTGCGGGTCCAGCTCATCTCGGAGATGTGCACGAGGCCTTCGATCCCCGGCTCGAGCTCGACGAACGCGCCGTAATTGGTGATCGACACGACCTTGCCCTGCACGCGCGTCCCGACCGGATACTTCGCGGCCACGTTCTTCCACGGGTACGCCTGCAGCTGCTTCAAGCCGAGGCTGATGCGCTCGCGCTCCCAGTCGATGTCGAGCACCTTGACTTCGACTTCCTGGCCGATCTTGACCATCTCCGACGGATGTGACACGCGCCCGTAGCTCATGTCGGTGATGTGCAGCAGGCCGTCCACGCCGCCCAGATCGATGAACGCGCCGAAATCGGTGATGTTCTTGACGATGCCTTTGCGCACCTGACCGACCTGCAGCTCTTTCATGAGGACGTCACGCTTGGTCTTGCGCTCGGCTTCGAGCAACACGCGCCGGCTCACCACGATGTTGCGCCGCCGCTTGTTGAGCTTGATGATCTTGAACTCGAAGCTCTGCCCCAGCAGCTCGTCGATGTTGGGCACGCGCCGCAGCGCGATCTGGCTGCCGGGGAGGAACGCGTCCACCCCCATCAGGTCGACCACCACCCCGCCCTTGATCTTCTTGACCAGGGTGCCCGATACCGCCTCGTCCTTCTCGTGGGCCTCGCGGATCCGCTCCCACACCCGCATGAAGTCGGCCTTCTTCTTCGAGAGGACCACCGCGCCTTCCTGGTCCTCCAGGTGCTCGAGGAAGACCTCGATGATGTCCCCTTCCTTCAAGGACTTGGGATCCTTGAATTCGTCGATCGGGACCGCGCCTTCGGATTTGAACCCGACGTCGAGGATGACGGCGGCGTCGGTCACGCGCAGCACCTTGGACTTGACGATCTCGCCCTCCTCGATGTTGGAGAGCGTCCCCTCGTACAGCTCCGTCATCTTGGCGATTTCGTCCGACGAGTATTCCTCGTGGAGATCGGAGCGAACGCGGAGGGGACGGTGGGGAGCGGCGGGGTTCTCGGGCTTTGACTCGGGCAGGTTTTCCGTATCCACCAGCATTCCGTACACCGGTTCGGTTGTGTGTTTGGTCACATGGCCCCGGGCGTCGGCCCGGGGTAAAGGAACCGCGAAACCTACCCAAGGCGCCGTTCCCGCGCCAGCGCCACGACGCGCTCGGCCTGCTCGTCGAGGGACAGATCGGTGGTATCGAGCCGGACCGCGTCCGCCGCGGCCCGCAGCGGGGCCACCGGTCGGGTGGAGTCGGCATGGTCGCGCGCCGCCAGGGCCTGGGCCTCCCGGGCGAGCTCGCCCGGGTCGCTGCGGGACCCCCGCTGGGCCAGCCGGCGGCGGGCCCGCTCCTCCGGGGTGGCCGTGAGAAACACTTTCACCGGAGCGTCCGGAAACACGACGGTCCCGATGTCCCGGCCGTCCACCACCACCCCCCGCGGCACCCCGGCCACGGCCTCCCGCTGCTGTACGTTCACCCAGTTCCGGACCTCGCGGATCGCGGCGATCGCCGAAACATGATGCGTCACGCGCTCCGACCGAATCGCGTCCTCCACGTCCACTCCCGCCACCGCCGGCCGGAACACGTCGTCCACCAGGACCAAGCGCACGGGCAGGTCTTCCGCCAACGCCACGATTTGTTGCGCGGACCAACCTCCTCCGCCCTCCCCCGCCCTCCCGCGCTCTCCCGCGCCCTCCAAGTTGTCCAGCACCGCCAGCGTCACCGCCCGGTACAGGGCTCCCGAGTCGAGATGCGCCCACCCCAGCCGGCGCGCCACGGCGGCGGCCGTGGAGCTCTTGCCCGAGGCGGCCGGCCCGTCGATCGCCACCACGCGGATGCTCACGCGTCCCTGGTCCCCCGTCCCCCGTCGCGGATTCTCTTGAGGTCCGTGAAGAACCGCGGGTAGCTGATCGCGACGGACGCCCGCTCGGAGAGCCGCACGTCGGCCCCGGGAATGGTGCCGAGCACCGCGAATGCCATGGCGAGCCGGTGATCGCGCGCCGTGTCGACCCGACCACGCGGGGGCCGGGTGGTACCGCACACGTGCAGGTCGTTGCCGCGCGCCTCCGCTTCCACTCCCACGGCGCGCAGGTTTGCCGCGATCAGCTCGAGCCGGTTGCTCTCTTTGACCCGCAGCTCGCCCACCTCACGGAACACCGTTTCACCTTCGGCCCGGCTCGCGAGCACCGCCAGAATCGGCACCTCGTCCACCAGCGTCGGCACCTCCGCCGCCGCGACCTCGGTGCCGCGCAACGATCCTGGCCGGGCCACCAGATCGGCCACGGGCTCGCCCCCGGCATCCCGCAGGTTCACCCGCTCCACGCGGGCGCCCATGCGTGCCAGCACCACCAGGAATCCGGTGCGCGTGGGGTTCACGCCCACGTTCTCGACCACGAGCTCTCCGCCCTGGGCGAGCGTCGCGGCCCCGACCAGGAAGGCCGCCGACGACGCGTCGCCCGGGATGGAAAGATGGAAGGGGGGAACGGTCGGACGCTCGGAGGGCTCGTATACGATCGCTCCCTGGCGCTCGTGGAGCCCCAATCCGAGGTGCGCGAACAGCCGCTCGGTGTGATCGCGCGAGCGATACGGCTCGCGGATCGTCACGGCCACGCGGCCCGTCAGTCCCGCCAAGAGCAGGGCGCTCTTGATCTGCGCGCTCGCCACCGGCGAGGTGTACGTCAAGCTGTGCAGCCGGCCGCCGCGGATCGTGAGCGGCAGCGCATCGCTCCGCCCCGCGGTGAACTCGGCCCCCATGGCGCGCAGCGGCTCGGTCACGCGCCGCATCGGGCGGCGCCGCAGCGACGCATCTCCGGTGAGCGTGGCCGCGAACGGCTGGCCGGCGAGAATGCCGAGCATCAGACGCGCAGTCGTGCCGGAGTTCCCGCAGTGCAGGCGGGATGCGGGATGCGAGATGCGGGATGCGTGCACCGTGACCGTGCCGCCGTCGCGGATCGTCGCAATGTCGACGCCCAGCTGCCGCAGAACGCGTGCGGTGCTCTTGACGTCGGCGCCCGTGAGCAAACCCTCGAGCTGGCTCGTCCCGCGCGCCAACGCTGCGAGCATCAGCGCGCGGTGGGAGATACTCTTGTCGCCCGGCGGCCGTACCGTGCCCCGCACTTTCACGCGTCCAGTCTCCGGCGCCAATCGGCGGCGCGCGTGAGCCAGCGTCGTAAGGCGGCCGCGTCGCCCGCCTCGAGCGCCCGCTCCAGCTGGCCGAGCGGCTCCTCCAGCGCCCGCAGCGCCGGGAGCAGCTGATCGCGGTTCATGAGGAAGATCTCCGTCCACAGCGCCGGGTCGCTGGCGGCGAGGCGGGTGGCATCGCGCGCCCCGGGGCCGAAGCTCGCCCCTGCGGGGGACGCGTCGGCCAGGTAATGCGCCAGCAGTGAAGCGACCGCTTGGGGCAGATGGCTCGTGAGGGCGAGCTGGCAGTCGTGCCGCGCGGCGTCGATCATCACCGGGTGCGCCTCGAGCACGCTCTCCCAGAAGTGGGCGACCTCGCGGGCGGCGCCGTCGCCGTCGCGCGTCGGCGTGACGTAGACGACGGCGCCCTTGAACAGGCCGAGCCGGGCGGCGCCGAAGCCGCGGGCGTGGGTGCCGGCGAGGGGGTGGCCGCCGGCGAAGCGCGCGCCGAGGCCCAGCTCCTGGGCCCGCGCCACGATCGCCCGCTTCACCGAGCCCACGTCGCTGATCACGGCGCCGGCGGCGACGTGCGGGTGCAGCGTCTCGAGCAGCGCCAGATTGGCCGCCGGCGGCGCGGCGAGCAGCAGCAGCTCGACTGCGCGGGCGACATCGGTGGCGCGGGCCGGGGCATCGTCGATCGCCCCGCGTTGCGCCGCCGTGGCCCGCTCCGCCGGGTCGGGCGACCAGCCGAGCACGGTCGCGATGCCGGCCCGCTTCGCCTCGAGCGCGAGCGAGCCGCCGATCGCGCCGAGGCCGAGGATGCCGAGCGTGGAGGGGCGCACGGCATGGAAACTAGCCGCCCGAGACTGAGGCGTAAACGAGAAGGGCGGCTCCCGGAGGAGCCGCCCTCCTCAGGATGCGCAGGCCGGTTGCTATTCCGGGCTGACCGGAATGAAGGTGACGCTCAGGTTATCGAACTCGGCAAATCCCGCGCCCGACCCGGCGAACTGCACGGAGGTGATGTTTCCGGCGTTCGAGCACAACGTCTGGCCGTACGCGTTCGGGTCCGAGACGACTTTCCCGAGCGAGGCGCCGTGCTCGTCGAATGCTTCGAGGAACCCGGTGGCACCCCCTTCGCCCCCGCCTCGGAAGCCGGTGACCCAAACGTCGACGCACACTTGTGCGGCGCTGCCGGCGAGTTGGGCCACGATGCGCCCACCTTCGTTTTCGCTGAAATCGGACGCTACGTTCTCGGGGCAGATGGTGAGGACATTGTTACCCGACGCGAAACCGAACCCCTCGCCCGTCGGACCGTTGTCGTTCGCATAGACGTGCGTATCACCGCACAGTGCGCTCGGGGTTGTCCTGCTGAAGGTGACACCCTGCAGCGAGTACGACGTGTCGACGACGGTTCCGGGGCTGAGGCGCCCCCCGATGCGATCGAGATCGAAGTTGATGGACCCGCCGGCGGGCAGGAACCACCCGATGCGACTGAAGCAGCAGGTCGAGCCGCCGGCCCCGAGATGGAACGCGAACGCCTTGGTCGGTATGAACAGACTCTCGACGTGGCGGAACAGCCCCGCCAACGTCCCCCGCCACCCTGCCGACGGCGCGGAGGCGAACCCCCCACACGATACGAACGGTGCCGGGACGTTCGGCAACACGCGAATGATTGGCTCGCCCTCCACGGGGACCGGCTCCTCGACACTGATCAGCTGGATCACGTCATGCACGGGCTCTGAGACGGTGGCGCACACACCGACAGTGACGTTCGTCGCAAATGTGGCAGGCGGCGACGTCTTGAATCGGTAACACCCTTCGAATTGCGGCTGGCCGAACGGGACACAGCGCGCGTCGAGGTTTTCGCTCGCGTTGTCCAGCGCTACTCCATTCACCGAGGTCACACGCTCGATCGTCACGACGACTTGGCTCGGGCTGGTGAGCCAGCCCGCTGGGAACTGGGCACCCGCAAATCCCGTGTTCGTAACCACCGTGCCACCAGCATTCGTGACGCTCGCTTCGGCGCAGTCCCCGCACGTCCGGTTGTCGAGAAACGCCCCTCGCTCGATCCGGAACCTGATCGGCAGAACACGTCCGTCCAGCAGACCAATGTACTGGCCCGTATTGACGTTCTTGAACTGGCTCCCGTTTGCGACCGGGTCCATGTCGGCAAAGCCGAGCAGCAGCCCGCCTGCCGAGCCGAACACCTGAATCCGGTAGAACTTGGTGTCGTCGAGCTGGGACTGGCGGGTGTCCCAGTTTACCTGGTATTGCTCCGTCGCGTCGATTTGCACCGCGCCCGGATTGATATGCGCTATGCCCGCGGCACAGACGGCGGGACTTACGTTCAGATCGAGCTGACAGATATCGACGATTGGCTGAATCTGCGCGTTGAACACGCCCGAGAATGTCGGCTGGGGAACGAGCGGCGGCAGGAAGAAGAAGTGAGGATTGCCCCGGCCCACGACCCGCCCGTCCATGAAGTCTGCCGACATTCGGTCGTGGACCGCAGTCACTGACTGCTGATCATGGCAGGCGGCGAACAGCGGAACGGCGAGAGCCAGGACGGCGGCGCGCTTCATAAGAGACTCCTTGGGGTCGAGCATTGGCCGCGACAGATGAGGTTGCCGGTGCAACACGGGCAACAAGTCGCAAGAACAATGCCGACTGCGAGTTAGCTGCCGCCGCTTGGCAGAACGCAGGACTGCCCCCCCGGTGTGGCCCCGCAGCCACAACTCTGTCAGCGGGCCTCGACCAGGGCCTTGAAGCGGGGATCGTCGCGCAAGTCGCGCCACCACCAACTGATGTCCTTACCCTGCACATGCCCCGGGTTGGCGGCCGAGTAGCGCTGCAGCAGGGTGATCGCGGTGTCACGGTCACCGAGCAGCGTCCGCTGGTAGGCCTCGAGGGCGAGGAGCTCTTGGCCAGGGTCGGCAGCCGGCGTGGTAGCGGCGCGCGCTCGATCCAGTACGTGGCGGGCACTGTCCTTGAGACCGGCACGAGCGATGACGCCGCCGGCGCGTAGCCGAGCCTCGAGGACTATGTAGGGACGGAAAGCCACCGGGGTGACCGTGTCGAGCAGAGCCACGAGCTGCCACGCCCGAGCGACATCGGGGTCGCGGGCCGGTGTCGTCATCAGCAACAGTTGGCACCGCCCCGACCGGTAATCATTCGGAAAGCGCCGCGTCTCCTCGTTACACCAGCGTTCCGCCTGCGAGAATTGCTCCAGGTCGAGCGACCCTACGGACAAGCGATACAAGACGTCTCGAGCGACGCTCAAGTACGCGTCCTGTTCGTAGGCCCGACGAGCGGCCAGCACAGCAGCGGCGACATCCTCGACCTGATAGTACAGACTGCTCAACGTGCTGTACGCCGTGGCGAGAGTCGGGTCCTCCTGCACCGCGGCTTCGAGGTCCTGTCGTGCGTTCTGAAGTAGTGTTTGCGCGGCCACGGGATCCGGCGTGATACGGAGGGTCCACTCGAAGTATCTCAGCGTTCCCCGCAGCTCGAGGGCCGCGCCGTCGTGAGGCACCATGCGTAGCGCTCTCGCTGCGTGGCCCAATCCGGTCTGGATCCATGAGACGGACTCTCGTGGGTTCTCGGACAGGCGGGCGCGTCGGTACGCCACCTGTCCACGAAACACGATTGGATCCACCCACTTGTCGTCTGCAGCCTCGGCCAGCGCGGCGAGGGAATCAGCCTGCCGAAACGCCGCTTGTGCCGCCCCGACACGCTCCCCTTGGATTGCAGCCTCCGCATCCTTGCGGCTCTTCTCCGCTCGTTCCTTGAGCGACCAAGCCGCGACGTTGCTCGTGCCAAGCTGCTCCGTCCGGAGCCGGACTTCTTCCCCGAGCCGCTCCCGGAGAAACCCGGCCACGCGTCCACTCAGGCTGTCCCGGATCACTGTCAGCATGTTTCCGGCGCGTTGGTCGAAGCTCGCCCGCTTGAAGTCCGCACCACTCGCCCCGTCGACGAGCCGCACGGTCACGTGAAGCAGGTCGCCCACCTGCTCCACACTCCCGGTGACGACCGTGCCCACACCGAGGGCGCGCGCAATGCTGTCGGCCGGGACCGACTCCCCCCGATACGGCGCCACACCATTGCGTGAGATGACGGTCAGCGGCTGCACCTGCGACAGGTTTGCGATCAGCGCTTCCGTCATTCCGTCCGCGAGATAGCCAAGGAAGTGATCTCGGCTCAGGTCGTCGAAGTACAGCACGGCCACGTGTCGCGGGTCGAGCCCGCCCACCGCGGTCCCCCGTCCAGCACGGGCCGACCGGACCGCGACGTATCCGACGAGGACGAGGGCGATGGCGGCGACGGGCACCACCCACCGCGCCCAGCGGCGCGGGCGGCCCCCCCCGGCACGGCCGGCCCGCTCCAGTGTCGCCCGGCGACGCGCCCCGGTCGCGCGCGACGGGGTGTTCAGCGCCTCCGCGAACAGCGCCGTCGTCGCGTAGCGATCGGCCGGCAGCTTCGAGAGGGCCCGGAGCACCGCCTCTTCGACCGCGTCGGGAATCGTGGCCCGCACGATCGACGGCGGCGACACGACGTCCAGCGAGTGGCGCGCCAGCACCGCCTGCGCCGTCGGGCCGGTGAACGGCGGCTCGCCCACCAGCATCTCGTACACGACGCACGCCAGGCTGTACTGGTCGCTGCGGCCATCGATGTCGTCGCTGCCGGTCGCCTGCTCCGGGCTCATGTAGGCGGGCGTTCCGATGATGGTGCCCGTCTGCGTGATCTGGCCCGCGTCTCCCGCGGCGTTCACGGCTCGTGCGATGCCGAAGTCCGCCACCACGGCCGTCCCGCCGGACAGCATGATGTTCTCCGGCTTGATGTCGCGGTGCACGATCCCGTGGCTGTGGGCGTACGCCAGCGCGCCCGCCACCTCCGTCGCGATCCGGAGCGCGTCTTCCTGGGAGAGCTGTTTCTCCCGCTCGAGCCGGTCGCGCAGCGACTCCCCCTCCACGTACGGCATGACGTAATAGAGGAGGCCGCCGGCGGCGCCGGAGTCGTACAGGGGCAGGATGTGAGGATGCTGCAGCCGCGCGGCGATCTCGATCTCGCGCAGAAACCGCTCGGTGCCGAGCGCCGCCGCCAGCTCCGCGTGCAGCACCTTGATCGCCACCGGCCGGTGGTGCTTCAAGTCCTCGGCGAGAAACACCGTGGCCATGCCGCCGCGCCCCAATTCCCGCTGCACCGCATAGCGGTCGGCGAGAGCCTCACGCAGGGAGTCGAGCAGGTCGGCCACGGGACGTGGGGCTAGCTTACAGTCCCGCCGACGCCGCCGCCAGCGCCGCTGCCCCGAGCATCAGCCAACTGTTCGGGGCGGCCTTCATCGTCATCGCGGTCGCGGGGCTCGCCGAACGCATCGCGGTGTGGCGCAACGCGCGGCGTACGCAGGCCGCCATGATCGAGCGGAGGTGGCGCGCTACCTCGCGCTCTGAGGCGCTCTGTGGAGGTGGATCGAGCCGTTCACTGTTTCCAGGTGCACCTCGCGGCCGCCGCGACCGAGTGTCGCGTCGACGTCGTGCCCCGTGAACTTGCCGTTCACCGCCAGCCCGTAATCGGTCGCAATCGAGCCGTTGATGGTCTTGGCACTCACGTGCGCATCGAGCCGGGGCGGCAGCTCGGCCGTGACCGAGCCGTTGAGGGTCTTCAGGGTCACCGCTCCGGTATCGCCGAACGCATCCACGCGGACCCGCACGCTGCCGTTCAAGGCCGTGACCTCGACGGGGCCCGCGGCTGTCACCGCGTCCACGTCGCCGCTGATCGTGTGGAGCACGAGCGGCGCGCGCCCGCCCGTCACCCGCAGGTCACCCACCATGGTCGACGCACCTAATCGCACGTTGGCGGGGAGCCGGACCGTGAAATCCACGACCACATCGTTGCGGTGCGGCCCGTGCATCTCATAATCGTCCTCTTGCGGCCCACAGCGCGAGCCACGGCCGGGCCACAGGGCGCACACCGCAACGCCACCCGCATAGGGCTCGGCCACGAGCCGCACCCCGCTCGTGTCGGACGACCGGTAGGACTTGGCCGCGCTGATCTCGACGAAGTCGCCTTTGGCGGGCTCGACGGTGACGGAGCCACGCGTGTTGCGGATCCATACCCACTGCTTGGGAGCCACCCTGGCTCGATAGCTCCACGTGCCACCCGCGATGCGGGGGCCGGCGTCGGAGCCGGCGTCCCATTCGTTGCGCAGGTCGCGCAGCGCCATGGGCAGCCGCGCCGTGACGCCCTCACGCACGCGACCCATGAAGTACCGAGCGAGCATCCAGATGCCGAGGACCCCGCAGAACAGCGCGGTCCCCCGAATGATCTCCTTGCGCCAGGTTTCCCAGAACCCGCTCATCCGCTCCCCCTGCTCTGCAGAGCTAGATACTGGCAGGTCGTACGGTAGTTGGCGAGGTGGGGTTTCCAAACAGGTGTGGGGCGGAGTGACGGCGGCGGGAAGGGGGCCAGAGCCCCCCTCCACGCCTCAGGAAATCGTACGGAAGGCCGACCGGTTCGCGCCGACGCACCGCACCGTCGGGCGGCTCTGGATCCGCGCTTGGGCGGCGGCGTGGGAGTCACGGGCGGACGACTCGACGGTGATGGGATCGAGCACGCCGCCGTACCACACCGCCCCGCGAGCGTCGCTCGCCGGGAGCACGGCTGCCGGATCGCCGCGCGTGTGCCGGCCGGTGTCCAGTGACGTCACCGCCAGCTCCGCGGCGGCGCCGTAACCGGTCGTGAGTAGGGTACCGAGCAGCAAAGCGTAGATACGCATAGAATGCCTCCCGACTGCTGGTGTGGACCGCACGCGTCAGGTTGTAAGACGTGCGAAGCTCCCCAATGGTTGCATCCGCCGCGTCAGGAGACTGTAAAGGGAGTGAAACGAGAGGTTTACGCGTCGCTCCAGGTCACCCGGAACTCGCCACCACAGCGCTGGCACGCCATGGTACGCGGTCGGCCGTCGATCGCCTGCCGGCCACGGCAGCTGGGGCACACGGCGTAACGATCGCCCCAGTCGCGCGGCAGGCGGACGGCGTCGGTCGGTCGCGCGACGACGCTCCAGGTGCGGGGCGGACTGTCGACCACCTGCAGGAAAGCGGACGGCACTGCGAGCGGCCGCCCGCGTATTTCGACGATTGCCTGGAGCGGCCCGAGCTGCGTGATGCGATACCACGCGCCGCGACGCAGCCTGACGTTCAAGTCGGCCTGCAAACGAGCCCACATGCCCGGCATATCCACATCCTGGGACGGGCGAGTCGAGCTAACGATATCCTGACTGACCCCGGATGCGGTGTGCTGGGTCACACGGGGGGGACCGACGTCCCCCGACTGTGGTGTGTCTGCACCGCGACAAAGTCCCGCACTTCCGGTTCCTGCTGCGTGGGCGCGACACAAATTTGCCGTTGCGTGGATGCCACGGCATGGCACGGACTCTGCTTCTCGGCCGGGCACTAACCCGGAGAAATCCGCACACCATGACAATGGTAGCCGTAGCGGGCCGCGCTGTGTCGACCGACCGTGCCCCTCGCCCGCCACGGTTTTCGCGCCCCTGGTGGGCCCGCGTGGTGGCCGACTTCCGGCGCGAGCGCGCCCGATTCGGACTGCGCAGCACGCTGCGCGAATTCGTGTTTCGCGCGATTCATCACGTCGTGTCTTTCAGAGTGCTCCGCGGGATCTACCTGGGAGCGGCGGACGCACGATTCAGCGAGTGCCCTCCGGGCTTTCGCGGCGGCTTTCTCAGTAGGGAGACGTTGCAGCGCGTTTCGCTCGATCGGCGGTACGACTTGCCGCCCGGCTTTGTGGACGACGCACTCGGCCGGGGCGACGCGTGTTACGGCATTCTCGATGGTGACCACGTGGCGTCGTACGGATGGTATACCAACGCGCCGACCAGGATCAACGACGAGCTGTGGTTGCACTTCGATCGGGCGTATGTGTACCGCTACAAGGGCCTCACGCTGGAGCCCTACCGCGGGCGCCGGTTTCACGCGATCACCATGGCGCGCACGCTCGACGCGTGGCGGGCACGGGGCTATCGCGGCATGCTCGCCTACGTCGAGGCCAACAATCTCAGCTCCCTCAAGTCGGTGTATCGCCTGGGCTATGTCACGTTCGGGCGGGTGTTCATTCTGCGGATTCTCGGACACTACTTCATCTTCAATAGTCCGGGGTGCAAGGCGTTCGGGTTCCGCGTGGGGGCGGAGCGGCGACGCCCGCGGTCGCCCGCACGGACCCTCATGCCCGGCTCAGGACTCGAACCTGAAAGGGATCTCTCCCAGCGGGTTTTAAGCCCGCAGCGTTTACCCGTTTCGCCAGCCGGGCGTCTTCCCCATCCGCTCAGCCCTTCGGTGGTGCGATCCGCTCCGCCTCCCGCTGCTTTGTGAGGACCCGCTCGGCGAAATCGAGGCGCTCCTCGATCTCGCCAAGTCTCCGCTGCATCTCCTCCAGCTCACCCAAGCGCTTCCGCAGGTCGTCGAGCTCGCCGAGTTTGCGCTCCACCTCGTCGACCAGCTCGGCGACCTCACGCTTGGATCCCCACCGTCCGCGGACGCGACCACCAAGTCGCAGCTGATCCGCGGGGATCAGCCGCCGGGCGATCACCTGGGCGGCCGCGACGGTCAAGATGATGAACCCCACGCCGATGGCCCATACGGGTATCTCAAACATGCGCCGTCTCCTTGGCGACCGAGCGTCTTAACATATCATGGGCGCGCGTCCCGCTCAGTCACGGCTTTCCCGCGCGCCCCGCCGGAGGGCCGCACCGGCGTGATGGACGGTTCGCGGCCGTACACGGCCGTGAACGCGCGCCGGATCTCCTTCGCGACCTTCGCCTCACCCTTCCCTCTTCCCCCGTCCCCCTTCCCGAGCAGTACCAGCACCGTGCCGCCCCAGCCCGCGCCCGTGAGTCGCGCACCGAGCGCGCCCGCCCGGCGCGCCGCGGCGACCACCAGGTCGAGCTCGGGCGCGCTGCACTGGTACAGGCGCCGGCACGACTCGTGGGCCTCATACAAGAGCTCCCCGAAGCGCCGCATCCGTCCCCGCGTCAGCAGCTGCGCGCCGAACCGGGTGCGGGCCGTCTCGCCCACGACATGCAGCGCGCGGGAGCGCAGTGGCTCGGCCAGGGCGCGCTTGAGGCGCGGCAGCCAGCGCGCCGGCCAGCTGGCGAGCCACACCAGCTCCGGCAGCTCGAGCCGGAGCCGGGCCACCGCCGCCTCGCACTCCGCGCGCCGCTCGTTCAGCGCGCCCGCTCTGAGCTCGTGCCGCGTGCCCGTGTCCACGAGCAGCAGGCGTCCCCGGATCGGAATGTGGCGCGCCGCGAGCGAAGCGCACTCGAGCAGCAGCGCGTGGCCCGGCCGCGCCAGCGCCGCGCACATCTGATCCATGATCCCGCACCCCACCCCCACGTAGTCGTGCTCGGCGCGAAACGCCACGCCCGCGAGCTGGCGGGGGTTGAGCCGCACTCGGGAAAGCAGGCTAAGGGCCTGCGCCGTCGCGACCGTCAACGCGGCCGACGAAGCGAGCCCCGCGCCGACCGGCACGTCGCTCGCCACGGCCACGCGGGCGACGTGC
>DATDFC010000031.1:0-21864 GCA_036522815.1 Gemmatimonadales bacterium
CGGCGCGCTCCGAGGTAGGCGCGGCGCTGCAGCAGCGCCGCGCGCCGCGGCAGCCGCGCCCGCCGCAGGAAATCGAGCACCCACGAGCCCGGCGCGGCACTGCCGCCCGTCGTATCGTCCAACCGGAACTTCTCGACCCACACCACGAGGGGCCGCCACAACAGCTGGTCCACGCACACGATCATCAAGATCATGGCGAGGATCGCCAGCAAGACGGCTGTGGCGTTCCCCTGATCGAGCGCGACGCTCATGTAGGAGCCGATGCCCGGCAGGCGGTAGTCGTGATCCCCCAGGCGGAACGCCTCGTTCACCATCAGGAAGAACCAGCCCCCCGCCATAGACAGCATCCCGTTCCACACGAGCCCCTGCGCCGCCGCGGGCACCTCCAGCTGCCAGAACGTGCGCGACGCCTTCCAGCCCGCGATCTTGCACGCCTCGCGCAGCGGCGCGGGCAGGCCCTTGAGCGAGTTATAGAACGACAGCGCCAGGTTCCACGCCTGGGCCGTGAAGATCATCAGGATCGCGGCGAGCTCGAGACCGACGTTGCGCGTGGGGAAGAGCGACATCAAACCCAGCACCAGCCCGGGGAGGAAGCCGAGCACCGGGATGCTCTGGAGAATGTCGAGCAGCGGCAGGAGCAGGCGCTCCGCCGCGCGCGACTTGGCGGCGGCCCACCCGAAGCTCAGGGCAAAGAGATACGAGATCACGAGCGCCAGCACCCCGCGCGCCAGCGAGTACAGGGTGTAGCGCGGCAGCGCCGTGAAGCGCAGGTCGATCACGACGGCTTGCGCGAACGGCGCCTCGAACTCGCGGGCGAAGGCGACCACCATCGCGATCGCACCGCCCAGCAGGCAGAGGACCGCGACGTCGGCGAGCCCGAGCCCCCGTAAGCCGGGCGGCGTCAGGGCGGGTGGAAAACGCGTCAGCTTCATGACCACCCGAACGGTGTAGTTTGCAACGCGATGGACCAGACGACGGTCGAACTGAACGGCGTGCGCATCTACACGCGACGCGTCGGAGACGGCCCGCCGGTCGTGGTGCTGCACGGCGGTCCCGGCGCCCACCACGACTACCTGCTTCCCCAGTACGATCGGCTCGCGCTCGGCCGCACGCTCCTCTATTACGACCAGCGCGGTGGTGGCAGGTCCCCCGTCCCGCGGGAGACTCCCGTCGGATGGCGCGAGCACGTGGCCGACCTCGAGGCGCTGCGCGATCACTGGGGCCTCGAGCAGGTCACGCTGCTCGGCTACTCCTGGGGCGGCCTGCTCGCGGTGCTCTATGCCCTCGAGCACCCCACCCGGATCGACCGGCTCGCCCTCGTCTCGTCCGCGCCCCTCACCGCGGCCTGGCGCGACGAGTTCGACCGCCGCCTCGCCGCGCGCACGACCCAGCCGTGGATCGCGCGGGCCCGGGCCGAGCTCACCGCCTCCGGCCTGTCGGGCACCGATCCCGAAAAGTACCGCCGCCTGGCGTTCGCGCTATCGGTCGCGGGGTACTTTCACGATCCCAGCCACGCTCGCGAGATGACCCCGTTTCGCGTCACCGCCCGGACCCAGCAGGCAGTGTGGCAGAGCCTGGGATCCTACGATCTCCGCGCGCGCGTCAGCCAGACCTTTCCGGACGGCACCGCCCCGCGCGCCCTGCTGCTGCATGGCATCTATGACCCCATGCCCCTGGAATCGGCTCGCGAGACCGCGGCGCTCCTCTCCACGGGCGTGATCCAGCTCGCCACGGGGCACGCCCCGCACGTCGAGGCCACGGCGGATTTCGTGCGGGCGCTCGATCCGTTCCTGCCGCAAGCCTGATGCCATGCTTCCGCCATGTGATCGCGGTCTGTACGTTCCGGGCACCATCATGCCCGCCAAGACGAGAGCCAGGCCGCGCTACGGCGTGGGACGCGAGACCCTCGCCGCACGGCGCCTGCGCGTGCGCAAGATCGTCGCCCGGCTGGAGCAGGCGTACCCCGATGCCACCTGTGCACTGCGCCACGAAAGCGCGCTCCAACTGCTCGTCGCGACCATCCTGTCGGCCCAATCGACCGACGCCCGGGTCAACATGGTCACCCCCGCCCTGTTCGCGAAGTACCGCTCGGCGCGGGATCTGGCGAGCGCCGACCCGGCGGTGCTGGAGCAGGAGATCCACAGCACCGGGTTCTTCCGCAACAAGACCAGGTCCATCATCGGGATGGCCCAGGCACTGCTCGAGCGGCACGGGGGCGAGGTGCCCGACACCATGGAGGCCCTGGTCCAACTCCCGGGCGTCGGCCGCAAGACCGCGAACGTGGTGCTCGGCACCTGGTTTGGGAAGAACGCAGGAATCGTGGTGGACACACACGTGCAGCGCCTGTCCACCCTGCTCGGCCTCACGCGCGAGACGGATCCCGTGAAAATCGAGCGGGACCTGATGGCGCTCGTGCCAGCCGAGAAGTGGACCTGGTTCTCCCACACCCTGATCCTGCACGGTCGGCGGGTGTGCATCGCGCGGCGGCCCAAGTGCGAGATCTGCGTGGTGAACCGGTGGTGCCCAAGCTCGCGAGTATGATGTACGACGCCTCCGTGATCCCCGGGCTGGCGCCCGGGGTCAGTGACCACCGGGACCGCCTGACTGACCCCGGGCGCGAGCCCGGGGTGAACGGAACCCGATCATGACCCCGCTCCCTCCGGTCGACCGCGCCCAGCTCGTCGCGACGAGGCGCGACCTCCACCAGCACCCCGAGCTCGGCTTCGAGGAGCGGCGCACCGGTACGCTGGTCGCGGAGCGGCTCAAGGCCCTGGGTTACAGCGTCAGGACCGGCGTGGGCCGGACGGGCGTGGTCGGCCTGCGCGACGGCGCACAGGGGTCGTGCGTGCTGGTCCGGGCCGACATGGACGCCCTTCCGGTCGAGGAAGCCAACGACGTCCCGTACCGCTCGAAGCACCCGGGCAAGATGCACGCCTGCGGCCACGATGGACATGTCGCGATCGGGCTCGAGGTCGCACGCCGGTTGCACGCGGCGTACCTCCCCGGCCAGGTGAAGTTTGCCTTCCAGCCCGCCGAGGAGGTGTCGGACGGCGCGGAAGCGATGATTCGGGACGGCGTGCTCGACGCGCCCAAGGTGGATGCGGCCTTCGGCATCCACCTGTGGAACGACCTCCCGGCGGGCACCATCTCGGTGATGCCGGGCGCGGTGATGGCGTCGGTGGACCAGTTCGAGATCACGGTCGTCGGGCGCGGCGGGCACGCCGCCGCCCCGCAGCAGGCGATCGATCCGGTGCTGGTCGCGGCGCACCTGGTGACCGCGCTGCAGAGCCTCGTGTCGCGGCGCCGCAACCCGTTCGAGGAGGGAGTGGTGTCTGTCACGCAGATCAACGCCGGCCACGCCTTCAACGTGATTCCCGAGCGGGCCGAGCTGCGCGGCACGGTGCGCACGTTCGGCGGCAAATTCTACGACGAGGCGCCCCACCTGGTCGAAGCGACCGCGCACGGCATCGCGGGCGCGTTCGGCGCGAGCGCGCAAGTGCGCTACCGCCGGCTGTCCAAGCCCCTGGTGAACGACGCGCAGATGGCGGAGTTGATGAAAGGCGTGGCGCAGGAAATCGTCTCGCGAGAGCGTGTGATCGATGGGGTCCGGACCATGGGGGGCGAGGACATGTCGTACTTTCTCGCGAGTGTGCCCGGTGCGTTCGCCTTTGTGGGCTCCGCGCCGCCCGACAAGAAGGGCGCGCCGCATCACAGTCCCACCTTCGACATCGACGAGGAGAGCCTGGTGGTAGGGGCGGAACTGGTGACGCGGACGGTGGTGCGGTACCTGGAACGGGCGCACTGACTCCGGGGCGCAAGCCCGGGGTTCACCGGAGTCCCTGAGATCCCCGGGCTCGCGCCCGGGGTCAGTGGGTAGATTTCCCGCGATGCCGAACCTCCTCGCCTCCGAGCCGTCCGCCTACCTGCAGTCCGCCGCCCACCAGCCGGTGCACTGGCACCCCTGGGGCGATGCGGCGTTCGCGCGCGCCCGCACCGAGGACAAGCCCATCCTGCTCGACATCGGCGCGGTGTGGTGCCACTGGTGCCACGTGATGGACGGCGAGTCGTACGAGGACGCCCGGGTGGCGCAGCTCCTCAATGCGGACTTCGTGTGCATCAAGGTGGACCGCGACGAGCGGCCCGACGTGGACACGCGCTACCAGCGCGCGGTCCAGGCACTCACGGGCCAGGGGGGCTGGCCGCTCACCGCGTTTCTCACACCCGAGGGCGAGGTGTTCTACGGCGGAACGTATTTCCCACCGGAGGAAAACCACTACGGCCGGCCGGGATTCCCGTCGGTGCTGCGGCAGGTGGCGGGCATCTACCGGCAGCAGCGTGACAAGGTCGCCGAGCACGCGCGGGCGATCCGCAACCACGTCGCCGAGTCGCTCGATGAGGCCCGGAGTGGCGACGTCAGTCCCGCCACGCTCGAGCGGGCGGCCGCCGACATGGCGCGGGCGTTCGACGTCCGCTACGGCGGGTTCGGCACCGCGCCCAAGTTCCCCCACCCGGCGGCCGTGCAGTTCCTGCTGGCGCGCTGGCACGACACGCGCGAAGACTGGGCGCGCGAGGTGGTAGAGAAGACGCTCACCGGGATGGCGCGGGGCGGGATCCGCGATCATGTGGGGGGAGGCTTCCATCGCTACGCGGTGGACGAGCGCTGGATCGTGCCGCATTTCGAGAAGATGGCGTACGACAACTCGGAGCTGCTGCACGCCTACCTCGACGGCTACGCCGCGCTCGGCACACCGCTCTTCAAGCGGGTGGCGCAGGGAATCGTGGACTGGGTGCTCGAGATCCTCTCGGACGGCGAGCGGGGCGCCTTCTATACCTCCCAGGACGCGGATGTGCGGTTTGGAGACGACGGCGACTACTGGACCTGGACGGTGGATGAGCTCAGGGAAGCGTTGTCGGAAAAGGCGTTCCCGGTTGCCCGCAGGGTGTTCGACGTGGAAGAGCAGGGCGAAATGCACCACAACCCGCGCAAGAATGTCCTCTGGTGGAAGCGCGATCCCGCGGGCGACGACGAGTGGCCTCTGCTCGAGCGCGCACTCGTGCAGCTCAAGACCGCGCGCGACCGCCGCCCGGCTCCCTTCGTCGACACGACCCCCTACGTGAACTGGAACGCGATGATGGCCGCCGCCTTCCTGCACGCGGGGGCGGTGCTCGACCGGCCGGACTGCAACACGCTCGCGCTCCGTGTCCTCGGCCGGATCTGGACCGAGGCGTGGGACGAGGAAGGGGGGATGAGTCACGTGATCGGCCGGACGGAGCCGCGCGGCCTGCTCGAGGACAACGTGCACGCGGCAGCCGCGTTCCTCGACGCCTTCGAAGCCACCGGCGACGAGGCCTGGCGCACGCGCGCGATCACGGTGATGCAGCAGTGCCGCCGGGCGCATTGGGACGACTCCGCAGGGGGCGGGGGGGGCGGTTTCTTCGACGTGGCGCGCGACCGCACGGGCTCCGCTTACCTGGCGACACCCGCCAAGCCGGTTCAGGACGCGCCCACGCCCTCGGGGAACGGTGTCGCCGCGCTGGTGCTGGCGCGCCTCGCGGCGCTCACGGACGACGCGCAGTGGCGCGGCCTGCTCGACCGCCAGCTCGCCACGTTCGGCGGCGCGGCGCCGCAGCTGGCGTTGTACGGCGCGACCCTGCTGCGCGCCGTCGATTGGGCCTTGAATCCCGTGACGCGAGTCGAGGTGTCCGGGGTCCGGGGGCCGGGAGCGGCGTGTGACATGCACCTGCTCGCGCTGCAAGCGTATCGTCCGCGTAAGATCGTCATCCGAGCAATCGCGGACCGATCGGCCGCGACGGTGTGCGTCGGCACGACCTGCTCGCTGCCGGTCGCCACGCCCGAGGCGCTGCGTACGCTGCTCTCGTGAAGCGACGAATCCTCGGCCGTACCGGCCTGGCCGTGAGCCCCATCGGCTTCGGCGCCTGGGCCATCGGCGGCAATCGTTTCGGCAACTCGTACGGCTCCACCGACGACGCGGAGTCGCGGCGCGCGGTGCGGCGGGCGCATGAGCTGGGCTGCAACTTCTTCGACACCGCGGACGTGTACGGACACGGGCACTCGGAGGAGGTCCTGGGCGCCGCGCTCGACGGCATCCGGCCCGACGTGATCATCGCGACAAAAGTCGGGGGCAACTTCTATAACCGTGACGTGAACCCGCTGCTCATTCCCCGGATCACCGAGGCGCTGGGCCGCCCGCTCGCCGAGGTCGCGCCCGACGCCGCGCTTCCGGTCACGCACGACGCGTGCTTCTCCCCCGCCTACGTCCGGTTCGCGGTCGAGCAATCGCTGCGGCGCCTGCGTACCGACTACATCGACCTGCTGCAGCTCCACAACCCCACGCTCGGGCTCATCGCCGACCCGGAGACCTATCGGGTGCTCGACGACCTGAAGGCGGAAGGCAAGATCCGCTTCTACGGCGTCTCGGTGCACCCACCCGAAGAGGGCCTCGCGGCGGTGGAGGTCACGCGACCCGACACCGTGCAGATCGTGTACAACCTCGTGCGCCGTGCCGCCGAAGACCGCTTCTTTCCCGCCGCGCGCGCTACCAACGTGGGCGTGATCGCGCGGGAGCCCCTGGCCAACGGCTTCCTGGCCGGGAAGTACCGGCAGGACAGCATCTGGGAGAAGGGCGACATCCGCGGGCGAATGCCGCGTCCCTACGTGGCGCAGCTCGTCGCACTGGGAGCGCGCGTCGCGCAGCTGGCCGGCGAGGCGGGGGTCAGCGCGCCGCAGCTCGCCCTCCGCTTCGCGCTGGACAACGACGCCGTGTCGGTGGTGATTGTAGGCATGAAGACGGTGGCGCAGGTGGACGAGAACCTTTCTGTGGAGACCTGATGCCGAACAAGAAGGCCGTATTCGAGACTGCCCGGGGCCGCATCGAGGTGGACCTGTTCGCCGACGAGGCGCCGGGCACGGTCGCCAACTTCGAGAAGCTCGCCAATTCCGGGTTCTACGACGGAACCCGGTTTCATCGCGTGATCCCCAACTTCATGGTTCAGGGCGGCGATCCCTACTCCAAGACCGGCAAGGGACGGGTCGGCACCGGCGGGCCGGGCTATACCATCAAGTGCGAGACGGACAAGAACGTGCACAAGCACGTGGCCGGTACGCTCTCCATGGCCCACGCCGGCAAGGACACGGGCGGCAGCCAGTTCTTCATCTGTCACTCCGCGCAGCCGCACCTCGACGGCGTCCACACTGTGTTCGGACAGGTGAGCAAGGGGCAGGACGTGGTGAACAAGATCGCGCAGAACGACGAAGTGAAGTCAATTCGCGTGACGTGAGAAGTCCCGAATCCACGGAGCGATTCATGCGCACCATCGTCGCAGTCGCCGCCCTCGCCCTCCCTGCCGTGCTGACCGCCCAGACCGGCCAGTTCGTCGTGCGGCTCGGCACCGACACGCTCGCGATCGAGCAGTACACCCGCACTCAGGACCGGCTGCAAGGCGAGCAGGTGCTGCGCAGCCCGCGCACCGTGCACCGCATCTACAGCGCGACCTTCGGACCGGGCGGCGCCATCGCCCGCTTCGAGCTCGTCACGCACAACGTGTCGGGCGCGCCCGGTCCGGCGGAGACCAAGGCCGTGGCCGAGTTCACGGGCGACTCCGCCGTCGTCACCGTGCCGCGGCGCGATTCCACGGTCACGCTGCGGGTGCGAGCCGGTCCGGGCGCCGTCCCCTACATCGGCCAGGGATTCGGCCTCATCGAGGAAGTGACGCGCCGGGCCAGGGCGTCCGGGAGCGCTCGCTACACCACCACCATGTTGCCGCTGGGCGACACGGAGCCCCTGGAGGTGACGGCCACCCCCCGCGGACCCGATTCGCTCACGCTGCTGCTGGGCGCGATCGGACCGTTGCGGGCGCGCGTGGACGCCCAGGGCACGCTGCTCGGCCTCAGCGGCATCGGCAGCACGATGCAGGTCACGGTCGAGCGCGCCCAGGGCCTCGACTTCGCCGCGCTCGGGAAAGGGTTCGCGCCTCGCTCGCTCGGCGTGCTCTCGCCGCCCGACTCGGTCAAGGCGAACGTGGCGGGCGCCGCGCTCGCGGTGCGCTACAGCCGGCCCTCGACGCGCGGTCGCGTGATCTTCGGGAACGTGGTCCCCTGGAACCAGGTGTGGCGCACCGGCGCGAACCAGGCCACCGTGTTCGAGACGAGCGCCGATCTCGTCATCGCCGGCACCCCCGTCCCCGCCGGCAAGTACTCCCTGTGGACGCTTCCCTCCCCCGGCGGGTGGAAGCTCATCGTCAACAAGAACACCGGTCAGTGGGGCACCGACTACAAGGCGCAGTACGACCTCGCCCGGCTCGACATGACCGTGGAGCAGCTGCGGCAGCCGGTGGAGCAGTTCACCATCGCCATCGAGCCTCGGGGGACGGGCGGCGTGCTGCAGCTCGAATGGGACCGGACGCGAGGCTGGGTGCCGATTTCTCGAAAGTGAGTCCATGCATCTCGACTTCGCCGTCGTCGCCGACTACGCGATTGTCGATCAGGCCGGCAAGCTGTCGGTGCTGGGCATCTTCCAGCACATCTGGGTGCAGCAGTTCCCGGCGATGCACCCCCGGCTGCACCTGGTGCTGCGCCTCAAGGGTAAGCGCACGGAGGTGGGCGAGCATCACGTGCAGATCCGGCTGGTGAACGAGCAGAACACGGAGATCCTCGGCGGGACGGGCAGCGTGAGCTTTGCCGAGCCGCCCGCGGGCGTGACCGACATCGAGGCGGGGGCGATTCTCGTGTTCGACGTGCCTTTCCCGCACGCCGGGGCGTACCGCTTCGAGATCACGATCGACGGAGAGCGGAAGGCCGCCGTGCCCCTGACGGTGAGCCAGCTGCCGGCGCAAACCGCGGGCGGACCGGGTGGGCAGACGCTCCACTAGTCTAGGGTTCGCGGCGCTGATCCTCGCGGCGGGCTGCCGCGACGCCCCCACCGCCGCCAGCCCACCGGTCCGGGTCGATCTGTCGACCGCCTGGTTGCGCGCCACCCCCACCGAGGTCGGCATGAGCGCGGCAGGCCTGGTGGGCGCCACCGGAGACGCCGCCGCGATCCCCCGCTTCCGGAGCCTGCTCGTGGCCCGCCACGGCCGGCTCGTCGCGGAGCGCTACTTCGGCGGCGCGGACTCCACCACCCTGTTCGACGTGCGCTCAATGACGAAGAGCGTCGTCGGGGCCCTCACCGGCATCGCCTTGCGTGACGGAGTGCTGCCCGGCGTGGCGACGTCCATCGCTCCCTATCTCACCCCGCCCGACACCATGGACTCGGCCGACAGCGCCGTCACCGTGCATCACCTCCTCACGATGACGTCGGGCTACGCGTGGAACGAGGACACCGGCGACGACTACAATCTCTGGATCTCAGCCGACGACCACGTGCAATACCTGCTCGACCGTCCCCACGCGACCGCTCCCGGCGTCTCGTTCACCTACAACTCGGCCGCAGTGCACACCCTGGGCGTCGTGCTTCAGGATGCCGCCGCACTGCCGCTCCCGCAGTACGCCGCTCCCCTGTTCGCGGCGCTCGGCGTGGGAGACACACTGGCGTGGGAGCCACTCGATCGCGGCACTGTGAACGGCGGTGCGGGGATCGCGCTGCGGGGGCGGGACCTGCTCAAGTTCGGCCAGCTGTTCCTGCAGCGCGGCTGGTCGGGAGAGCGGAGCGTCGTTCCCGCAGCCTGGGTCGACGAAGCGACACGGCCGCAGTTCGCGTGGCGCAGGGCGTTCGGGCCCTTGCCGCACGTGACCTACGGCATGCTCTGGTGGGTGTCGGATGACACCCCCGCCGCGTTCTTCGCCTGGGGTTACGGTGGCCAGTTCGTCTACGTGGTGCCGAGCCGCGATCTGGTCGTCGTCGCGACCACGGACTGGAGCGGCCTGACGGAGGTGACGCCGCAGGCGCTCGCGGCGACGACGCTGGGTGTGATCGTCAACGACGTGGTGCCCGCCGCCCGCTAGGAAAGCGGGGGGTCATTCGAGCCGCATGATCCGTCCGACCGAGGGCACCCCGTTCGCGTTCACCAGGAACAGCAAGTAGGGACCCGGCGGCGCGGTGGTGCGGCTCGCAGGGAGGGTAACCGAGATGCCCCCGCTCACCGCCGCAAAGGCCAGCGGAACGAGTCGTGCGGACTGATCCATGGCGTGCGTCACTGAGCCGGTCCGGATGAACGTCACCTTCGTAATGCTCGCGCCGTCCGGCGTGTCCACGAGCAGGGTCTGGCCGTACCCTACCACTGTGGGCGTGGAGCCGCTGAGGCTGGGGCGCGCGCCGCGGAACAGGTACGGCGGCGAAAACAGCTCGTAACTCAGCTCGCGCGGCGCATTGGCGCCGTCGCCCGAGCCCGTATGGAGCACCCGCCCGTCCGGCAACAGCAGCGACGTCGAGTGATACATGCGGATCACGGCGTTGCTCGCCAGCGTGGTCCACGTTCCCGTGGTGGGACTCCACAGCTCCGCGGCATGGACCGCGCCGGTTGCGTTATTGAACCCGGACGCGCCGGTCCCGCCGGTCACGAGCACGTCGCCCGTGGGGAGCAGGGTGGCATTCATCTGGCGTCGGGCGTACGCCATCGAGCCGGTGTACACCCACGTCGGGTTCGGCTGATTGAGATCGATGACCTCCGCCGTGTTCGTGGGAGGGTTGCTGCCACCGCCGGCGTAGAGGATTTTCCCCGGCAGGTACATGACCGCGGAGCCGTAGTCGCGCCACGGGCCGAAGTTGCGCCGCGGCCCGTCGGTCCAGCGGCCCGTGCCGCTCACGTCGAGCCAGCGCGACGGTTGCTCTTCACCGGCATTGAAGATGCGCCCGTCGGGCGCCACGAACAGGCGCGGATACCACTCGAGCGCCAGGTTCGCCGTCGTGAGCTGGCGCCAACGCGTCCCGTCCCACACCTCCGGAATCGTGTCGATCGTCATGTTCTCGTCGGTGCCGCCGACGGTAAGCATTTCGCCGTCCGGCAGCGTGGTGTTGGTGGGGTACCATCGTCCCTGGGCCATGGGGGGCGCGACCTGCCACGAATGGGTCACGGGATCGAACAGGTTGGTGTTCGGCAGGCCGTGCCCGTCGCTGATATGCCCACCGGCTACGAGCAGCCGGCCGTCGGGCAGGAAATCGTGGCCCGCGCAAAACAGCCACGAGGGGGCCGGCACCGCCGTGAAGGCACCGGTGGCCGGGTCCCACACCTGCGGGTCGCCGACGCGCCCCCAGCTCAGCACCGTGCCGTCGGTCAGAAGATGGACGTGGAGCTGCACGATGGGCGCCGGCAACACCGCCGACCACTGGCCGACCTGCGCTTCGGGCGGCGGGGGTGGGGGGGGTGGCGGGGGCGCACTCTCCGGCGGCGTGTAGACCACCGTCAGGGACGGATGATTGCCCGCCACCGGATCTTCACTGCTCGAGAACGTGCGGTAGCGGTCGCGCAGCTTCGAGGGATCCGAATTCAACAACAGGCCGAGATTCGTGGAGGGAGCCTCGAGCCATCCTTGCACCATCGACGTCACGTCCCACGCTTTGAATCCCGGTGTCTTGTCGATGCCGCGCGCGTCCACCGCGGGGCCGATGTCTGCCTGCGCCAGGGGAACGTGATTGCGGCAGCACCCGTTGGGCGTCCACCCACTGACACCGTCGTAGGTGTAGCCCGTCGCCCTCGTCGGGTCGGGATTCCGGTTGATGATCCGGTGCGCCGTGACCGTGTAGGTCGAATCCGCTGTGGCGTCGCTCTCCGTGAGATTGAGGCGCAGTGTCGCGCTTGAAACGGTGGATCCTGTCGGAATGCTCGCGAGGTCGAACGTCATCAGGATCGCGTTCGCGACCGTGTCGTTCGGCCAGGTATACAGGTTCAGGGTCGCGTCGGTCGCATGAGCGGTCGCATCGAGCCCCAGCCACGTATCGCCGGACGGCGGGAATACCGCTGACTGTTGGTCGGGCGGCGGCTCCGCCACCGGTGCCGTGTAGGAGACCGTGAGATAGGGTCGATTGTCCGGAACGGGATCCTCATTGCTGCTGAAGTAGCGGTACCGATCCCGTGGCTTGGTCGCGTCCGAGTTCAGCAGCAGGCCGAAGTTCGTGGCGGGGTTGCCCAGCCATCCCCGGAGCAGGGCGGTCACGTCCCATTGCTTGAAGCCGGGGGTTTTGTCGATGCTCCTGGTGTCAACCGGAGCGCCGATGTCCGCCTGCGCCAACGGAATGCCGCGCCGGCAACAGCCGTTCGCGGTCCAGGAATTCACGCCGTCGTAGGTGTATCCCGTCGCCCGCGTGATGTCGGGGTTCTTGTGGATGATGCCGTGCACTGGCACTGCATAGGTCGAGTCGGTCGTGGCGTCGCTCTCTACGAGGCGCAGGTTCAGCGTGGCGCTTGAGATCGTCGCTCCCGTCGGGATGCTCGAGAGATCGAACTTGATCAGAATCGCGTTGGCGATCGTGTCGTCGGGCCAGGTATACGTGGCGAGCAGCGGCCCGGCCGAGTGATTGGTGGCGTCCAGATCCAGGTATCCATCGGCGCTCGGGTGGAGTACGACGGTCGACGTTTGAACCGAGGCAGCGAGCCGCGGGGCGTGGCGCGCGTCCGTAATGGAGCGCTCGTCCTGGCATGACACGAAGGCGAGCCCGATCACGAGCCCCAGGGCGAGGAGCGCGAAGCAGGTGCGGTGTCGCACGACGAGTTGCATCGTGCATACGTCGCGCCACGACCACAGGTGCGCGCCCATGACGTTTGGTGCGCCCGCTTTGTGGCGCGCCCGCCGCCGCTGTGGCGAGCCTTCACCGCTCGATGCGGAGCTCCTCCCAGGCGACCTGGTGGGCCCGCACCACGTCGCGGACCTGTCGCTCCCGGCCCGTCAACGCCGACCCTCCCGTCTTGATCTCCAGGAACACCACCCGGCGCAGCTCGCCGTCGTCGAGACCGTCGAACACCAGCAGGTCGACGGGACTGCCGAGAAAGCGGGCGTCCTTGGGATTGAACCCGAACTCCGGCAGGTAGGGTACGAGCTGCTCGTGCACCTTGCCGCTCGTGACGGCCTGGCTGCGCTGTACCGCGTCCTGACGGATCGTCTGTGTATAGCGCGCCTTCCACCGCTGCACGTACACCAGGGCGAGCAGCAGACCGATCCCGATGCCGAGGACGAGCACCAGGAGCAAACTGGGGAGCAGACGGGCGTCGCTCGGCACGAGAGAGTCCTGGTCAGGCGCCGCGATACAAGCCGATGCGCAGCGGCCGGGGCGTGGCAACCGCGTCCTGCACTTCGACGCGCACCCTGCGGACCGTCGCGGGCTCGAACCGGTCGAGCTTGCGGTGGCCGACCGTAGTGCCGCGTGCGAGCTCCCGCCAGGCCGCTCCATCGCCTTGCGTTCCCAGCACGGCATAGCGCGCGACGCATTGGCCGAGCCGGATGTCCTCCTCCAGCCGGGTGAGGCCGACCGTCACGGTCCGATCGAGATCGAGCTCGGCCGCTGCACTGCGCGCGCCGGTGACACGCCAGTCGACGGCCCGGCCGGCTGCGAAGTCCTCGGCGAACAGCGCCGTCAGGTGCGCCCGCAGGTCGGCGAGCCGCGCCACGTCGGTCGCGTGCAGCAGACCCGCGCGCGTTGGCGGGACGTTTAAGAGAAGCTTCGAGTTCCGGCCCACCGACGTGAACCAGATATCGGTCAACTGGTCTACGGACTTCACGCGCTCGTTCTCGGCGGGGTGATAGAACCAGCCCGGGCGAATCGAGGTGTCAGTCTCAGCGGGGCGCCACACCGAGCCGTACGGATCGCCATGCTGCAGCGCGGCGATGACGCCGTCACCCGACGCGCCGGGATACGGCACCGCCCCCGGGTCCATCGTGGCCCAGTTCGGATCTCCCGCCGCGCCGGCTTCGTTGCCGCACCAGCGCACGTCGGGTCCGGCGTCGGAGAACATCACGGCGTGAGGCTGGAGCCGCCGCACCAGACCGAAGGTGCGCGGCCAATCGTACGCCTGGCGGCGTCCATTGGGCCCTTCGCCGTTGGCGCCGTCGAACCACATCTCGGCAATCGGCCCGTAGTGCGTCAGCAGCTCCGTGAGTTGCTCGCAGTAGAAGTCGTTGTAGCGCGGTGAGTCCCCGTACGCCGCCGCGTTGCGATCCCAGGGCGACAGGTACAGCCCGGCCCGCAACCCCTCGCGCCTGCAGGCGTCGGTGAACTCGCGTACCACGTCCCCCGCTCCGCCGCGCCACGGGCTCTTGGCGACCGAATGCCCGGTGACCCGGCTCGGCCAGAGACAGAAACCGTCGTGATGCTTGGCGGTGAGGATCAGGGCACGGGCGCCGGCCTCCCGGGCCGCGCGGGCCCACTGACGGGCATCGAGCGCGGTCGGGTTGAACATTGTCGGGTCCTCGCGTCCGTCGCCCCACTCGCGATCGGTGAACGTGTTGACCCCGAAGTGGAGAAACAGGGCCAGCTCGTCACGTTGCCAGTCGAGCTGCGCGGGCGAGGGACGGGGCCGGGCCGGCTGTGGGCCAGGAAGCCGCACTACGCTCCCGCCGAACGCCGTCGCCAGCGTGGTCGCGAAGGCACGCCGTGTGAGCCTCACCGAGCTTACCGCCCCGGCACGGCCGCCACGAGCAACGCCAGGGCCTTCTTCAAGCTCTCGGTGCCGACGCTGCCGCCACGGTAATGCCCCTGACGCACCACGACGAGATCGTGGGACGGGATGATGATGGTGAACTGCCCCCCCGCGCCGGCCATGAAGTAGGCGTCCCGGGGAATAGGCAGGTCCCCGTCCCCGTTGATCCAGAAGAAGCCCCCGTAGATCGGTCGGCCGTCGGCCGCCCACGCGGGAGCCACAGTGCTCACGAAGCGGACGAACCCTTCCGGCAGGATGCGCTCGCTGTTCCACACGCCGTCCTGCAGGTAGAGGTTCCCCAACCGTGCCCAATCGCGGGCCGAGGCGAAGTCGTATCCTTGCGTCAGGAAGTCGCCGTACGGGTCCGTCTCGATCACCACCGAGCGCATCCCCAGCTTGTCGAACAGCGCCCGCCGCGGGAACGCGAGGTAGTCCTCCCGGCGTCGCTCGACGGCGAGTCGGATCAGGTAGTTGACCAGCACGGGGTCGGTGTTGCGATAGCGCCCGACGGTCCCCGGCGGCCATTGCAGCGGACGAGTGGCGGCGTAGTGGAAAGAGTTGATGCCGCCGGTATAGAGGTACACGTGATCGGGATACCCCCCCGACGGATCGTAGTCCGGGTCCTGGGGCGCCCGGATGCGCAGCCCGCTCGACATGTTGAGGAGATCGGCGATGCGGATCTTGGCGCGCGGGTCGTCCGGCTGTCGCCACTCCGGCACCGGCGCCGGCTGCCGGAGGTCATAGGCACCCTGGCGGATCAGGATTCCCATCAGCGTGGCGGTGATGCTCTTGCCCATCGACCAGCTCTCGAGCGGCGTGCGCGCGGTGATCCCCGCGCCGTAGCGCTCTCCCACGATCCGCCCCTTCCAGGTCACCACGCAAGCGGCCGTCATGGCCTCGGCCGGCTCGAAGGCGAGGTCCAGGGCCCGGCGCACCGTCGCCGTGTCGAGCTCCGGCGGCGGCGGGCCCGGCGGCAACACGTCGCCCATGGGCCACGGCTCGGTCGCCGGATCCGGTAGCCGGCTCGGGACGCGCTCGGGCCTGAAGCTCGGCGACCGCTTGCCCGCGGGAAGGGTGACGCACCCCTGGTCTCCCACATAGAGCGCGGTGCGCGTGACACCGCTCGGGAGGGTGACCCGCACGGCCTTGCCCGCGCGGTCGATCACCGGCTTCCCCAGCTTGGCCCGCTCCTCGTAGGGCGCCGTGAAGAACCCGAGGTTCTCGGCGGCGAACTCAGGCGACAGGCCGGTGACGAACACGGCGGAGCAGAGGATCTTGGCGAAGCCGGCCGCGTGGTGCTCCAGGGGGTCGCCTGGGGGTGGTACGTAGGGTGTGCTGAGCTCGAGGGACCGGGCGCGCGCAATCAGGGGGCTTTGCGCCGGCGCCGGGATCGCGGTAAGGAGCCACGCGGCGGGGATGAGGCCGCGCTTCATTCAGATCGCGGCCTCCGCCTGACCACGGACGTGCAGGATGTTCCGGCACATGGGCGTGGAGCCTCGGGATGACTGACGGTACGTAAGCTGTGCGCCACCCACGCCCGGCGCAATCTGCGTTCAGTCGCCTTCGATCCACACGTAGGCCCGCCCGTCCCAGGCCACCCAGCCGTCGTGCGCACCGGGCTGGCTGATGTAGAGCACGTCGCGGCCGAATGCGAGATGGCGACCGTGACGCGGCGACGAGACACCCCAGCTGGCGCTCCGGCTCAGCTGGTCCCTCCCGTTGCCGACTGGCTGGCCCGCCCCGACGATGTGCACCGAGCGATCGATGCGGTGCACGATGGCGATCCCGTAGCGCAACCCACCGGCGTCCTTGATCTCGACGGCGACGTCCGACAGTCCGTCGCCGTCGAAGTCAGCGAACTCATAGGCCGGGTTGAGCCGCGAAGCGAGCATGAACTGACGACCCAGGCCCGCCGCGATCAGAGCGCTGTCGGCCCAGCGGGGGAGGCCTCCGAACGTGGTGCGCGAGATCTGGGCGGCCGCCGGTGTGACACCGAGCAGAGCGAGCGCCAGCACGGATTTCACCTGCATATCGGTGATACGCCTGCCTGCGGGACTCCGTTAGGGCGTGCGTGGCGAGGCCGCCTCGACCTGCTAGAATAGAGCATGGAACAATACGGCTGGGCCATCGGCGTCGGCATCATCATCATTGCACTCTCGCTGAGCAAAGCCGTGCCCGCACTGGTGCGCGCGGTTGCCGACCGGATCGCCGGTCGCACGGCCACGCCCCTCGCCGGAGCCATCGCCTCCCCCGCCCCCCAAGCGCTCGACGACCTGCAGCGCCGCGTCGCCGAGCTGGAGGAGCGCGTCGATTTCGCCGAGCGCCTGCTCGCCAAGCACCGCGAGGCCGAGCGCCTGGCGAAGCCCCCGTCCTGACGCGTCGGGTATTCCGATCACCGCTCCCCCGCCGGCCCGTCCGCTCGCCGGACTGCCGCTGCTCCTGCTCCTGGCCTGCATCGCGCTGGGGTGGAACCTGAATGGGTATCGCCTGCTCAACCCCGACGAAGGCCGCAACGCCGAGGTGGCGCGCGAAATGGCGCGGTCGAACGACTACCTCGTCCCCCATCTGGATGGCTTGCCCTATCTCGACAAGCCAATCGTGTACTTCGCCGCCGCGGCCGCGATCATGGAGCTCACCGGCGTCTCGGAAACCGCCGCCCGGCTGCCGGCCTACATCGCGACGCTGGCGACCGTCGCCTTGCTGGCGTGGTTCGCGGGGCGTCGCTGGGGCGACGAGGCGGGCTGGCTCGCCGGGCTCGCCTACGCCACGACGGTGCTGCCCCTCGCCTACGCGCGCACGGCGATTTTCGACAGCACGCTCACCCTGTGCACCACAGCGGCCATTCTGGGCATGCTCGAGGACCGACCCATCGCCGCCTGGGCGGCCATGGCGGTCGGCGCCCTCACCAAGGGACCGGTGGCCGTCGCGATCCCGCTGCTCGTGCTCGCGCCGCACGCGCTCGCGACGGGCGCGAGCGTGCGGCGTCTGTTCCCCTGGCGTGGCCTGGTCGCATTCGCCGCGATCGCCCTGCCCTGGTTCATCGCGGTCTCGATCGCGCATCCGGACTTCCCCGGCTATGTGTTCCTGCGCGAGACGCTCGCGCGCGTCACGACCACGCGCTTCCACCGCACCGCGCCATTCTGGTACTACCTGCCGATCGTGCCGGTGGCGGCATTCCCGTGGATCGTTCCGGCGCTCGCGCGCTTGCGACACTGGCGCGTCACGTGGGACGCCCGCCGCGACCCCACCGCCCGCGAGCCGCTCCTCCTCGCCTGCTGGGTGATCGTGCCACTGCTCTTCTTCACGCTCAACCAGTCGAAGCTGCCGCAGTACGTGCTGCCGCTCATGCCGGCGTTCACGCTCGCCGCAGCCCGTAACTTGGCGACCGGCGCGCCTACCAGCGGCGCGCGCGCCTATGCCGCCCTCGCCCTGCTCGCTGGTGTCGCGCTCGTCGCCCTGACGGTCTGGCTCCCCGCCCCGATCAGCCTCACCCCCTCCGAGAAGACCGCGATTCCGCCGGCGGCGCTCGCCCTCGGCGTCGTGGTGCTGTGCTCGGCCGCCCTCGTCGCCCTCGGCGCCCTGGCCCGCCGCCCCCGGGTCACGATCTGGGGCTATGCCGTCGTCGTGATCGCGATTCCATTCCTGTCCGGAAATCTGCTGGCGGCGGTGGGCGAAGACCGCTCCGCCGCCGCGGTCGCCGGCGCCACCGCCGTGGCCCTGCAGCGCGCCGGCGGCACGGGTGCCGTGCTGGGCGTTCTCGCCTATCCGCCCTCGCTGCCTTTTTACCTCGGCCGCCCCGTCGCCGTCGCTACCGCGACCGGCGCCGAGCTCACGAGCAACTACATCGCGGACAACGTGGAGCGGTTGCGGGCTGCCCCCGGATCACCGCTCCTCCCCGCGGGCTACTGGCGCGAGGCCCTGGGGCGCTGCCCGGTGCCCACCGTGTTTGTCACCGGCGCCGGCAACCGCGAGGTGCGGGAGACCTTGGGCGCCGCGCTGCCGCTGCTCGCGGCCGACGGCCACTACGCCGCCTACGGCCCGTGCCGTCCTCCCCAACCTTCCCAACCTCCACAGCCTCCCCAACGGCGGGGCGGACGGGTGGGGCGGTAATGTGCGGCATCTTCGGCGCCGTCTCGCTCTCCGGTGCGCCCCTGCGGCATCCGGGCTGCCTTGGCGCGATGGCCGCCGCGCTCGCGCACCGCGGTCCCGACGGCGAGCGCATCGTCGGTCACGAACGCGCCCGACTCGGTGCCCGGCGCCTCGCCATCATGGACCTGACCACCGGCGACCAGCCGTTCGAGAGTCCCGACCACGCGATCTGGATGATCTGCAACGGCGAGATCTACAACGCGCCGGCGCTGCGCCAGGAAGGCAAGCGCGCCGGCTATCCGTTCCGCTCCTCGGGCGACATCGAGACGATCGTACCGTTGTATCAACGGCTCGGCCCCGACGCGGTGGCACGGCTCGAGGGGATGTTCGGGCTCGCGGTGTGGGACGACGCGCGCGGCCGCCTGGTGCTGGCGCGCGACCGGGCGGGTGAAAAGCCACTGTTCTGGACCGAGGTGGCGGGCGAGCTGCGGTTCGCCTCCGAGGTACAGGCGCTGCTCGTCTATCCGGACCAGCCGCGCCGCGTGAATCCGGAGGCCGTCGCGCTGTACGCCGCCCTCGGCTACGTCCCCGCCCCACTCACGATGATCGCCGGGATCTCCAAGCTCCCCCCGGCGCACCAGCTCGTCGCCGAGCGCAGCGGCGTCACGCTGCACCGCTACTGGGACGCGGCCGCCGCGGCCGCCGCTCCGCCGCGGGGCGACCGTCCCGCCGCGCTGCGCGAGGTGCTGCTCGCGTCCGTGGAGCGCGAGCTCATGTCCGACGTGCCCGTCGGTGTGTTCACGAGCGGCGGGCTCGACTCCTCGCTGCTCGCCGCGGCGGCGGCCCGCGTCCTGGCGGGCGAGCGCATCCACACCTATTCCGTGAAGTTCGTCGAGCCCGGCTACGACGAGAGCGGCTACGCGGAAGCCGTGACCCACTCCATCCGCACCATCCATCACGTCGTCACGGCGGACGGCCCCGCGCTCGAGCGGGCGTTCGCGGTCGTCACGCGCTCGCTCGCCGAGCCGATGGGCGATCCCGCCATCCTGCCCACCTTCCTCCTGGCCGAGGCAGCGCGCGAGCACGTCAAGGTCGTGCTCTCGGGCGAAGGCGCGGACGAGCTGTTCGGCGGCTACCCGACCTACCTCGGGCACAAAGCCGCGGGGTGGTACCGCCGCCTCCCGGGACGGGCAGCGCTCGCCGGGCTCGTGAATCGGCTCCCCAGCTCCATGGGGAAAGTCACGTTCGAATTCCTGCTCAAGCAGCTGGTAGCGGCGGCCGAGCTGCCGCCGCTCGAGCGGCACCTCACCTGGTTCGGCGCGCTCGGGCCGGACGTGGCCACGGTCGCGTGGGCGAGCCGCCTGCTGGACCGGTTCCCCGACGGGACGTCCCTGAACCGCCTGTTGTGGCTCGACTTCCTCTCCTACTTGCCGGATAACCTGCTCGCCAAGGTCGATCGCGGGACGATGCTCGCGTCGATCGAGGCCCGCGCGCCCTACCTGGACCGCGAGGTGATGGAGCTGGCCCTGCCCCTCGCGTCGGCGCTCAAGGTGCGTGGCTTCACCAGCAAGGCGATATTAAAGGAAGCGGCGCGCGGGCTCGTGCCGGCCGCAGTGATCCGCCGCCGCAAGCGCGGCCTCTCGGTGCCGGTGGCGCGCTGGCTCACTACGGGTCTGGCAGCGCTCGCCGAGCGCCACCTCACGGCACCGCGCTTGTTCCCGGGCGCCCCCACGGCCCGGCTCTTGGCTGAGCACCGGTCGGGGAGACGGAACCACGCCCGCAAGCTCTGGCCCCTGCTCATGGCCGAGCTGTGGGCCGACAGGTGGAACGTGGACACGACGCCGGTCGGCGTGGGTTCACCCAGGGGCCATGCCCCGGGGTGAGGACGAAACCGATTCCCGGTAACCCCGGGCTGGCGCCCGGGGTCAGTGAAACAGGACCGGTGATGACTGACCCCGGGCGCAAGCCCTGGGATTCGAGAGGGTATGAACCGCACTGAAGCGCTCCAGTTGATGCACGAGCACACGCAGTCCGCCTCGTTGCGCCAGCACATGCTGGCCGTCGAGGCGGCGATGCGCGCCTATGCCCTGCAGCGCGGCGAGGACCCCGAGAGGTGGGGAATCGTGGGGCTGCTCCACGATTTCGACTACGAGAAATTCCCCAATCCCGAGCACTCGCCCAGCGAGGGTCACCCGTCGTGGGGCGTGCGGCTGCTGCGCGAGAAGGGGGTACCCGAAGCGATGTGCCGCGCGATTCTCGGTCATGGCAATTACACCGGCGTGCCGCGCGACACGCCGCTGGCAAAGACGCTGTTCGCGGTCGACGAGCTGTGCGGGTTCCTGGTGGCGTGCGCGCTGGTGCGACCCTCCGGGAGCTTCGCGGATCTCGAGGTATCGTCGGTGAAGAAAAAGCTCAAAGACAAGGCGTTCGCGAAGGGCGTGAACCGCGACGACGTGCGGCTGGGAGCGGAGGAGCTGGGCGTACCGCTGGACGAGCACATCACGTTCGTGATCCAGGCGCTCCGCCCGGTGGAGGGCGCGCTCGGGCTGGGCGCAGCGAGCGCGCCGGTGGGGTGAGCGCCTCACCCCGGGTGGCGGCCCAGAATCAAAGCGATCGGGTCGCGCCTCCGCCCCCGACCGAGCTGAGCCGGGCGATCGACCGGGCGGCCGGTGCCCGGCCGATCGGCGGGAACCGTCTGGAGCATTACCCCGACAGCCCGCGCTCGCTCGAAGCCATGCTTGCGGCGATCGCCGCGGCACGCGCGACCATCCACTTCGAGAATTACATCATCCGCGACGACGCGACGGGGCGTCGCTTTGCGGACGCGCTCGCCGAGCGGGCGCGCGCCGGCGTGCGCGTGCGCGTGCTGTACGACGCGCTCGGCTCAATCGGCACGTCGCATCGCTACTGGCGCGGGCTGCGGCAGGCGGGCGTCGAAGTACGGTCGTTTCATCCCCTGCTCGCGCCGCGTCCGTTCGAGCTGCCGCAGCGCGACCACCGCAAGCTGCTCGCGACCGACGGGGGATGGGCGATGATCGGTGGTTTGTGCATCGGGGACGAGTGGGCGGGGGATCCGTCCCGCGGGCGCCGGCCGTGGCGCGACACGATGGTCGCCGTCTCCGGGCCGGCGGCCGCGGCGCTGGACGGCGCCTTCGCCCGCATCTGGAGCCGCGCCGGGCCCGCCCTCCC
>DATDFC010000032.1:0-48479 GCA_036522815.1 Gemmatimonadales bacterium
CGCCCCGACGCGACGCCGTGGCGCGCCGGCGAAGACTCGGCGGCGGCGTTCGCGGCGCCGTGGGGCGACTCGCCGCGGCTGCGGCCGCATTACGGGAACGGGTTGTACGCGGCGCGGCTGGAGGGGTACCCCGGTCCCCGCGACACGTGGTTCACGTTCTCGCACAACGGCGGTGGCAGTGCGCAGGCGGCAGGACTGCTGGTGCGGGGCCCCGATCGAGCGGGAATCGCCACACTGCACGCGATTCGGCGCGCGCCGGAGCTGCCACTTGGGTACGTGATCCCCGGGCTGATCCGCGCGTTGCGCGCGGCCGGCTGCGCGCGATTGTACATCGTCACAATAGCGCAATCGGCGTTCGCCGCCGAGTTGCGGCGCGCCGGGTTCCTGGCACGCCCGGATTCGTCGCCGCTGCTCGCGGCCCCGCTGACGCCGATCGGTGACGCCGTGCTGCGTGCCGTGCCGCAGTGGGAGATCACGGACCTGGATTGCGATCGGTAACGGTGCTACGCGGCGCGGGCGCCATGCCTGCGGGCATATAGCGACGCTGTCGCGCGCTCGCGACAGACGCACTGCGTCGGTGTGAGCACAAATCTCCCCCTGGTGGACCTACCGCCTCCCGGCACGGCCGTTGCCCCGGGAAGGGTACATGAGCCAACCACTGCGTAGCCGACCGGAACGTGCGGACCGAGCCGGAACCCTGCCCGTGATGCATCTTTCTTCCCTCGAGGCGATGGCGAATGCCCGCCGGGGGAGGCGTCCTGTCCCGATGCAACGGGGATTCGTGTCCGGGCTGTTGAGCCGGATCAGCCGGGTGCCCGACCGCCTGCTGCACAACGGCCGGCGGCGGGCGGCATTGGCGGCCCTGGCGGGGGCGGGGCGGGCCCCGGCATCGGTGCTGGTGATCTGCAACGGCAACATTTTCCGGAGCCCGTTTGCGGCCGCGGTGCTGCGTCGCGCGCTCGAGCTGCGCGGCCTGGGACGGGTGCGTGTCGACTCGGCGGGCTTTGCGGGGCCGGGTCGGCCGACGCCGGCCGACGCGGTCGCCGCCGCGGCGCGGCGTGGCGTCGATCTCACAAGCCACAGTTCGCAGCTGGTCATGGCCGACGTAGTGCGCGCTGCCGATCTGATCGTCGTCATGGATGCGATGCAGCGCCGCATGATCTGCGAGCGCTTCGGGCGCAACCCGCGGAGCGTGCTGCAGCTCGGGGACTTCGATCCGCTGCCCGTCGCGTCTCGGGGCATCGAGGATCCGGTGGAGCAGGGGCCCGAAGTGTGCGCCCGGGTGTATGCGCGCATCGAGCGCTGCGTGGAGGAGCTGGCTCAGGCGCTGGGCGGTCTGTCCGGTCGGTCCGCCCGATAGCCGCGTTCCCCAACGTCACAACTTTGCCTCACTCGTAACAGGACCTCCCGTCGCACACCGCGTGTGGCAACGGCGCGACAACCTTTATCACAGCGCCGCGCCGCTCTGCTCGCTTCATTTCCTCCCTCGTTTTACTTTCCTCGTTCGTCGTTCGTCCTCGGAGTGTGGCAGCCGTATGCACGACGCGATCGTTGCGAAGCGGGCATTGACCTCGGCGTGCGCCATGCTCGGCGCGGCTGCTGTGTCGGGAGCGCTGCTGGCCTGCCTGACACGCGGACCGACAGAGGCGGTATCTCTGATCGTGACGCCCGCGACGGTGAGCGTTTCCGTGGGAGACACGGTCACGTTGAATGCGGCTCCGGCCGACAGCGGAGGCGCGCCCGCTGCAGCCGTCGCCCTCACGGTGACGTGGTCGAGCAGCGATACGGCCGTGGCCACCGTGACGCCAGGTGGCCTCGTGACGGGCATCGCCCCGGGTGTGGCGATCATCACGGCGACGAGCAACGGCGGCAGTGGCGCCGCCGCGATCACGGTTGCCCGGCGTCCCCCTCCCGGCACCGTGGAGGACCTCGCGGTCGATGCGACGACGGACACCTCGGTCACTCTGCGCTTCACGGAAGTGGGCGATGGCGGCGCACGACCGGCAACGTACGACGTCCGCTACGCGCCGTCGCCCATCTCCTGGGGCCGGGCGACGATCGTGTCGCGGGGTACCTGCGCGACGCCCCTGGCGGGGACTACGGTTGGCGCCGCACGCCGCTGCACCGTCCTCGGCCTGGCGTCCGATAGCGAGTACGACTTCCAGCTGGTCGCATTCCGCGGTGTGTTGAACAGGGATGCGGTGTTCGGCGACCTGTCCAACATCGCCACGGGAGCCACCGCGGCCTCCACGGCGCCGGTGGCGTCGGTCGCCGTCACGCCCGAGAGTCTCACCGTCGTCGTCGGAGGCACGCGCCAGCTGGTCGCGACCCTCAAGGATGCGAAAGGCAACGTGCTGCGCGGACGGCAGGTCACGTGGACATCGAGCGCGCCGACGGTAGCGTCGGTCACCGCGACGGGTCTCGTGACGGCCGTCGCTCTGGGCTCGGCGACGATTGGGGTGACGAGCGAGGGCCACAGCGGGTCGTCATCGATCACGGTCGTGGCCTCGCCGCCGCCGGTGACGTACTACCGGACGAACTTCAACGATGGCACGCCGGGACCGCTGACCGTGTACGCGTATGGAGGGGGGAGCTGCGTCAAGAGCACCACGTATACCGATTCCGGAAGTCCCTATGCGATGGCGTGCACGATTCCGGCCGGCACGGGCGCGGCGGCCTTGGAAGCGTGGTTTGGAGAAGGCCAGCTGGCCACCCTGCCCAAGGATCCGACGCTCGACCAGGATCTATTCGAGGAGGTGCGATTCGTGTTGGCACCGGGAGCCGCCGCGGCCATCGGCGGCACGTCGTGCACGCCCCAGAACAGGAACTCGCAGTTCAAGGTGCACAAGTCCGTCTACGGCGAGGTGGGTTCAAACACCAACGGCTGGATCGCAGCGGCGATCGTGCCCTGTGGCGATGGCAATATCGGACTGTTCGCCGAAGCCGAACGCTGGAACCTCGTGAAAGGCGACTCCGTGTTCCCGAACACCTATCCCTCGCTGCGTGAAGGCAGCGTGTACGACGTGGTGTATCGCTACCACCGGTATACGGCGCAAGGGTGCGGCACGGTCGCAGTGTGGGTGAACGGGACCAAGATCTACGACAGCGCGTGCTGGCCCGACATGGGCGCGACCTACGGTTCGACGCAGGGTCTCGTGTTCTGGGACGGGGCGACCTACCTGCAGTCGGGGCTGGGGCCGCTGACGGTGTACACCCTGTTTGCCCAGGCCACCAACTACCCGATCGGTCCCGCTTTCTCCAGTCCTCAGAGCGACGCCGCGGGCGCGCTCAGGGCGCGATGACGTCAAACGGCTTGCTGAGCGTGTAATTCAGGGGCCAGGCCGTAGCCCGCAGGATGAATCCAGTCCCAGGCTTGTCGATCTTCAGGTCGGAAAACGTCACGAAGCCATTTACGGCCATCAGGCGGCGCGTCCCGGTCAGCGTCGCGCCGCTGGGATTCGTTCCGAGACTGATCCACACGGGTCCGCTATAGGCCGAGATCACGACGCCGCCCGGTCCCAGCGCACCGACTCGCAACGACGCGATGACGTCGCCCGCATGGACCGTGGCGGGTTGCGAGAAGAATCCGAGGCCGTTCGCCCCGTTGGCCGACGGCGGCGGGCCCGCGGTGATGTCGAGGGGATCACTGAACGCGTCACGCAACCCCGGCGAGGTGGCGTGCAGGGTGTAGCCGAAGCCGGGCTGATCGATGCTGATTCGCTCCCACTGGACCACGCCGCCGAGCCCGAGGTCCATCGTGATCGTGCCTCCCCCGGTGAGGGTCCCGCCGCTCGGGTTGAATCCGATCGAGAGCGTCACTGGGCCGGTGTAGGTCCGGTCCTGGTTGCCGGCGGCGTCGTACACTGTGACCCGAACCGTGTTCATCGGTTGCCCGGCTTGCGTGATGACGGGCTCGTCGGTGAACAGCAGGTACGGGCCCGGGGCCGGCGGCGGGGGTGAGGGCGGCGCGCCACAGGTTACCACGAACGCGGCGTGAGCGGTGCCGGCGGCGGGCACGTCGACGCCCACCGGATTGTCCCCCGTTACGGCGCACGTCGTTGGAACGTCGCCCAGCGCGACATTGTGCGTACCCGCGGGCACCGGGCTGATCGTGATGCTGTCGTTGATGCCGATGGTTCCAGCCGAAGTCCCATCGACGCTCACCGTATAACCGCTCGGGGGGTTCGAGCCCGTCGTCGCGGTCGTGAGCGCGATGTTTCCCGTCGGGGGAGGAGGTGGTCCGGGGGGCGCAACCGTGAACGGTGCACTCTCGGCGACCGGCGCGGCGCCGCCGAACGCTGCCGTGAGAGTGTAACTGCCGGCGTTGTTGATCTGCAGGTTTCCGAACGTCGCCACGCCTCGAACGGCCGTCGCCGTGGCGCCTGAGAGTCCGCCGTTGACGGTGTTCCCGTTCTGTCGCAGTGCGAGACGAACGGTGCCGGTGAAGTTGGTCGCCGTGTTCCCGAGCGAGTCGAGAGCGGTCACCGCCACCGGCGGCGTGACGGCGTTGCCCTGGCTCACAGGGCTGTTGGGCTCCACCGTGAAGGTCAGCCGCACGGCGGGACCGGGCATGACCGTGAACGTGTCGCTGGTCGCGCTGGCCAGCCCGCTCGCCGTTGCGGTGAGGACGTAGCCTGACGCGGCGCGGTCGAGCCGCAGGTCGGCGAATGTCGCGACGCCGCGCGCAGGGTGCGCGTTGGGCGTACCACCCAATGGCGCTCCTCCGGGGTTCGAACCGAGCGCGATCGTCACGGTGATGCTGTCGACACCCGCGACCGGCTGACCGCCAGAGTCGACCACACTCACCTGCACGGGACCCAGCGGTCCCGCATGGGGAGCACGCGGGATCGAGGAGAACATCAGCCCTACAGGCGTGCCGTTGGAGAGCGGGCGGGCTCCGCCCCCGCCGCCGTTCAGCAGCTTGTCCAGATGGCAGCTGACGCCGACCGCGACCAGTGCGAGGATCCGCAGGCCCTTCATCTTGTTCATCAAGGTTTCCGCGCTGCAATCGGCGCACCGGCTCGCGCCGGGGATGTTGCCCTGTCTCCAATCGTTGCCGGGGCGCGACGGTGCGGCAGAGCCGTGGCGATCGCCCGACAAGGTGTAGACTCTGTCCGATTGGATCGGCGCGGCGGCCTGATTCGGGCCCCTGCCATTCGTGCCCCGTTCTTGTCCAAATGCGAAACGGGCCGATTGCACAAAAACGCAGCGCGCTTCCAGGCCGGGGCCTTCCAACTGCTGATATTCCTGCTCCGCTAGCTTGCACTCTTGCGCCCGTTTTCGGCCATTGCTACCATGCGGCGTCGCGAAGGGGCAGCATCGGCCCTTCGGGGTGAAGGCTAGCACGCTGCTCAGAGCAAAGCCGTCGAAAGACGGTGACGCAGAGCTACGGGACTACGGCGACGTTAGTCGCTAAGTCCGCCGGGCCGCCAGCGACTCGAGAAGGCATCGAGCAGTTGGCGGCTTTTTCGTTCGTGTAGCAGTCGAAACACCGCAGTTCGGCAGGGCGCCGCCCTCTTCCAGAGGGAGCGCGAAAAAGGCAAACCCGGCGAAAGCCGGGGACGCAAAGCCACGAGGCTATCGCACGCGACGCGTGCCATGCCAGTCGGGCCGCCGAACCTCACTCGGGAGAGGGTCATGTACGTTCGGAAGCTCCTGGCGCTTGGCGCCGTGTTACTCAGTGTGGCGTGTGAAATACCCGTCGATACGAGTGGCAGCAATCCTGATTTCGGCGTCACTTCCGTCGCCATTCAGCCCAAGACCGCTTCGGTGCTCGTAGGCGACAGCCTGCAATTGAGCGCCAGCGTCATCATGTCGAACAACCGTCCGCCTAATTCCGTCACGTGGGCGAGCACGGACGTCGCCCTCGCTACGGTCAGCTCGACGGGCGTGGTCCACGGCCGCGCCGCCGGCGGTGTGTTTATTCGCGCCACCAGCGGCAGCAAGCGGGACTCCTCCGCCGTCACGGTGGCGGCTCCATCTCCCTTACCGGTGGCCTCAGTGACGCTCGCACCGAGCTCCGTCACGGTGACCGTGGGCGGCACGGTGTCGCTGGTCGCCACACTCAAGGATGCCAACGGCAATACGCTCGCAGGCCGCGTCGTCACGTGGGTGAGCAGCAACCCCGGCGCGGCCACGGTGAGTGGCACCGGGCTCGCGACCGCGGTCACGGTCGGCTCCACGACGATCACGGCGACGAGTGAAGGGCAGAGCGGCTCGGCCACGGTATCCGTGACGGCGGTCCCCGTCGCATCGGTGAGCGTGAGCCCGGCGACGGCGAGCGTACAGGCGGGGCAGACGGTTCAGCTTAGTGCGTCGCCCAAGGACGCCAGCGGGACCGCTTTGAGCGGCCGGACGGTGACGTGGGCGAGCAGTAACGTGGGCGTTGCCACCGTCAGTGGCGGCGTGGTGAGCGGAGTTGCGGCGGGCTCGGTCACGATCTCGGCGACGAGCGAGGGACAGAGCGGCACGGCCACAGTGTCCGTGACGGCGGTCCCCGTCGCATCGGTGAGCGTGAGCCCGGCGACGGCGAGTGTGTCGGCGGGGCAGACCGTTCAGCTCACCGCCTCGCCCAAGGACGCCAGCGGCAACACGCTGAGCGGCCGCACGGTCACCTGGGCCAGCAGCAACGCGGGTGTGGCCACGGTCAGCGCCAATGGCCTGGTGAGCGGTATAGCCGCCGGCTCGGTCACGATCACCGCGACGAGTGAGGGGCGCAGCGGCACGAGTGCGCTTACGGTCACGGCGGCGGCCGCCCTGCCGAGTACGGTGTCCGACCTCGCCGTGCCGACCATCACGGATTCATCCGCGACCCTGTCGTTCACCGAAGTGAACGACGGCGCCGGGCAGCCCGCCAGCTACGACATTCGCTATGTGGCGGGGCCGACACTCACCTGGGGCGGATCAGTCCCGAGCGTGAGCCGCGGCACGTGCGCCACGCCGATCGCGGGGACCGCGATCGGGGCGAAGCGCACCTGCACGGTCCTCGGCCTGACCGCGGGCACGACCTACAGCTTTCAGATGGTGGCGTATCGCGGCACGCTGACGGTGAACGCCGTGTTCGGCGGGCTGTCCAACGTCGCCACCGCGACCACGCGGGCGTCCACGGCGCCGATCGCGTCCGTGACGCTGACGCCGGCGAGTGGCAGCGTGACCGTCGGGAACGTGCTGCAGGTGACGGCTACCCTCAAGGATGCCGGCGGTAACGTGCTGCTGGGTCGCGCGGTGACCTGGGCGAGCGGCAATACGGGCGTGGCCACGGTGAACGGGACCGGTCTGGTGACTGGGCTCGGCGCCGGCTCGGCAATCATCACGGCCACGAGCGAGGGTGTGAACGGCACGGCCAGCGTGACGGTGTCCGCGGGGTCGGGCGGCGGCACCCTGCTGTTGCAGGAGGATTTCGCGGACGCGGGGTTTGCGACGCGAGGCTGGTACGACGATTACAACCTGCCTGTCACCACGGCGCAGCACATGGCGGGTTCGACGAGCGCGCTCGAGATCCATCTGGCGCCGGGGGCGGTCTATGCGCCGTTTGGCACCTCGGCGCGGCACGCGTTCCAACCCACGTCCACGCTGTATGTGAGCTATTGGGTCAAGTACAGCGATAACTGGGTCGGCTCGGCCACCCCGGACCATCCGCACGAGTTCTACATACTGAGCAACCAGGACGGCCAGTACGCCCCGTTGGCCGACGATTGGCTCACGACCTATATCGAGACCAACTTCGTGAACGGCGCCGGGACGCCCCGGGTGTCGCTGCAGGACAACCTGGCGATCAACCGCAGCATGGGGACGACCCCGATCAATCTGATCGGCGTCACCGAGCAGCGCTCGGTGAGCGGCTGCAACGGGATGATGGAGACGAATCTGTTCTCCGAGTGCTACGGCAGCGGGACGTACAACGACAAGCAGTTCAACCGCGTGGGCACGGCGGTGTTCCAGGCGCAGTCGGGGGCCGGCTACAAGGGGAATTGGAACCACGTCGAGGTGTACCTGCAGATGAACAGCATCGTGAACGGCGTGGGGGTCCCGGACGGCGTCATCCAGTACTGGTACAACGGGGTGCTGGCGATCGACCGCCATGACGTGATGTTCCGCACGGGAGCGCGGGCGAGCCTGGCGTTCGCCCAGTTCGTGATCGGGCCCTACATCGGCAGCGGCTCGCCGGTGGATCAGACCATGTGGGTCGACAACCTCATGCTCGCGACGCAGCATCCGTAGGAGGCCTGGTGGGGAGGGCCGCGCCGCCGCGAGATGCGGCGCGGCGGGACAACAAAGGTCGCTGTTAAGAGCAAAGCCGTCGAAAGACGGTGACGCAGAGTCACGGGACTAAAGCGCGCAGGCAGCGCCAAGTCCGCCGGGCCGCCAGCGCACGACGAGCTTCGCGCTGGCGGCCCTTTTTGTTGCCTGAACTGAACCTGTGGAAGGAGTGCAACACAATGCCCTATCTCTTCAAACTGTCTCGACGCGTGGCGCGCCTCCGAGCCCGCACGCTGCTGCTTGCGCTCGCGGCCGCTTTGGGCGCCTGTGAGTCGCCGGATCCGGCCCTGAGCGGGCCCAGCCTCCCCCATCCGAGCTTTGCCACTGCGACCGGTCTGCCCGCCGGGGTCACCGACCTCGCGGTGGCCGCCACGACCGATACCTCCGCGACCCTGACGTTCACTGAAGTGGACGACGGCACGGGCGCGGCTGCGAGCTACGACATCCGGGTCGCGCCTACTCCCCTGGTGTGGGGCGGGACGGCACCGACCGTCAAGCGCGGGACGTGCACCACGCCGGTCGCCGGGACGGCGATCGGAGCGCGGCGGACGTGCACCGTGCTCGGCCTCACGACCGGCACGGCCTATGACTTCGAGCTGGTCGCGTACCGGGGCACGCTGATGGTGAACGCCGTGTTCGGTCCGCTCTCGAACATCGCGAGCGCGACGGCGCGGACGCCGGTGATCACGGCGCCCGGGGCCGTGACCGATCTCAAGGTGGCAAGCGCGACGGATACCGCGATCACCCTGTCCTTCACGGAAGTGACGGACGGCAGCGGCCAGCCCGCGAGCTATGACGTCCGGTACGTGTCGGGCTCGACGCTGACGTGGGGAGGATCGATCCCGAGCGTGAGCCGAGGGACGTGTGCCACACCGATGGCCGGCACGGCGATCGGCGCCAAGCGCTCGTGCACCGTTCCGGGACTGACCGCTGGGACGACCTACAGCTTCGAGCTGGTGGCCTATCGCGGTACGCTGAAAGTGAATGCCGTATTCGGCGACCTGTCGAACATCGCGACCGGCAGCACCGCGACGGCCGGTGCCGTGCCCGTGGCGTCCGTGAGCGTGGCACCGGGAACCGCGACGTTGACGGCCGGGGGCACGCAGCAGCTGGCGGCAACACTGAAGGATGCGAGCGGCAACGTGCTCACGGGCCGGAGCGTGGCATGGACCTCGAGCAACGCCGCCGTGGCCTCGGTCGCCGGGAGCGGGTTGGTGACGACGATCGCATCAGGATCGGCGACGATCACCGCGACCAGCGGTGGCCAGAGCGGGACGGCGAGCATCACCGTCACGAGCCAGCCACCCGTGGTGACGAGCCCGGGCACCGTGACCGATCTGAAGATGGCGAGCGCGACCGACACCGCGGCCACTCTGACATTCACCGAGGTGAGCGACGGCGCCGGCAAGCCGGCGAGTTATGACGTACGGTACGTGGCCAGCTCGACGATGCCGTGGGGTGGGACGCCCAGTGTGACTCGCGGGACCTGCTCCACCCCGGTCGTCGGGACGACGGTGGGGGCCAAGCGGACGTGTACGGTGGTGGGCTTGTCCGCCGGCACGACGTACAGCTTCGAGCTCGTGGCATACCGGGGCACGCTCAACGTGAACGCGGTGTTCGGGGGTCTCTCGAACGTCGCGAGCGGTGCCACCACCAGCGCGTCCTCGGGAGGGGGCGGCAGTGGTGGCAGTGGCGCTCCTGGCGGCGGGGCGGTGTTGCTGCAGGAGAATTTCCAGGATGCGGGGTTTAGCGGGCGGGGGTGGTACGACGATTACAACCTGCCCGTCACGACCGCGCAGCACATGGCGGGTTCGACGAGCGCGCTCGAGATCCATCTGGTGCCGGGGGCGGTCTATGCGTCGTTCGGCACGTCGGCGCGGCACGCGTTCCAACCCACGTCCACGCTGTATGTGAGCTACTGGGTGAAGTACAGCGACAACTGGGTCGGCTCGGCCACCCCGGACCATCCGCACGAGTTCTACGTGCTCTCGAACCAGGACGGCCAGTACGCTCCGTTGGCCGATGATTGGCTCACGACCTATATCGAGACCAACTTCGTGAACGGCGCGGGGACGCCCCGCGTGTCGTTGCAGGACAACCTGGCGATCAACCGCGGCATGGGGACGACCCCGATCAATCTGATCGGCGTCACCGAGCAGCGCTCGGTGAGCGGCTGCAACGGGATGACGGAGACGAATCTGTTCTCCGAGTGCTACGGCAGCGGGACGTACAACGACAAGCAGTTCAACCGCGTGGGCACGCCGGTGTTCCGGGCGCAGGCGGGCACGGGCTACAAGGGGAATTGGAACCACGTCGAGGTGTACTTCCAGATGAACAGCATCGTGAACGGCGTGGGGGTCCCGGACGGCGTCATTCAGTACTGGTACAATGGGGTGCTGGCGATCGACCGCCATGACGTGATGTTCCGCACGGGGGCGCGCGCGAACCTGGCGTTCGCCCAGTTCGTGATCGGGCCCTACATCGGCAGCGGCTCGCCGGTGGATCAGACGATGTGGGTCGACAACCTCACGCTCGCGACGCGACATCCCTAGTCGGTGTTTCAAAGCTGAAACGGGGGGCCGGCCTACGGGCCGGCCCCCTTTTTTTTCCGGACGGACCCGTCACAGTTCTGTGGTGTTCATAGTCGTAAGGCCGCTATGGAACAGGTGACACACGTCACTCGGTCAAGCGCTCACGCGCCTTCCCGGTCGCCCCTTGCGCCGTCCATGTCGGGGCTACTAACATGGCGTCGCGGGCGGACGCCCCTCCGACCGGCAGTGATCGACGCGGGAGGACCCGACCCATGCCGCTCACGCACAATGCTACGAGTCGTGCGGCTCGTTTGAATGCCGTGCTCGCCGGGGCGCTGATCGCCGCGCTCTGGGGATGCCTGGCCGAGCCGCCCGTGGCGCCGATTCAGCCACCGCCACCGCCGCCGCCACCGCCCCCCCCCGCGGTGCTCCTCCAGGAAAGCTTTGCCGATACGGCGTTCGCATCCCGGGGCTGGTATGACCATCCGGGCATGGCGATCACCCAGGCCCAGCACATGTCCGGCGCGGGCAGCGCGCTCGAAGTCCATTACACGGTGGGGGCGAAGGACGCGGGGTGGGGTGGCGCGGCGCGACACGCGTTTGCGCCCACCTCTCGGCTGTATGTGAGCTACTGGGTGAAGTACAGCGACAACTGGCTCGGCTCGGGGCTGCCGGACCATCCACACGAGTTTTACGTGCTCTCGAACCAGGACGGTCAGTACGCCCCGTTGGCCAACGATTGGCTCACGGTCTACGTCGAGACGAACTTTGTGGGCGGCGCCGGAACGCCCCGGGTGTCGGTGCAGGACAACCTGGCGATCAACCGGAACATGGGCACAGTGCCGGTCGATCTCATCGGGGTCACCGAGCAGCGCTCGGTGAGCGGCTGCAACGGGGTGATGGAGACGAATCTGTTCTCCGAGTGCTACGGCAGCGGGACGTACAACGACAAGCAGTTCAACCGCGTGGGCGCGCCGGTGTTCCGGGCACTGCCGGGCACGGGCTATAAGGGGAATTGGAACCACGTCGAGGTGTACCTGCAGATGAACAGCATTGCGGGCGGCCGGGGTCGCGCCGACGGCGTCATCCAGTACTGGTTCAACGGAGTGCTGGCGATCGACCGGCATGACGTGATGTTCCGCACGGGGGCGCGGGCGAGTCTGGCCTTCGCACAGTTTGCCATCGGCCCCTACATCGGCAGCGGCTCGCCGGTGGATCAGACGATGTGGGTCGATAACCTCACGCTGGCCACGGGCCGACCGTAGTCACGCCCGCATTGCGGCTCTGCCGCAACAGGTCGGGTGCTGAGCGCGCTACGGGCTGCGCCACGCCGCCGGCGGCAAACTGGCTGCGCGGGGCGTAGTTAGACGGATCCGCAGAGCACACGTCCCGGGTCCCGGCCCCGTCTAGTCCGACTCTTGCCACCGGCTTCCCCGCCGTGAACATCCTCTACGTCTATCAGGGCGAGTGGCCGCGCGCCGCGACGCGCGTCGCGAAGCAGGTCCGCAGCCTGGCGAGGGCCGGGCACACCGTGCACCTGCTGTCCCGGAACTACCAGGCGGAGCCGCGGCTGGAGCAGTGGGACCTGGTCCAAGTGCACCGTCTGCCCTCCGTGCGGGTCCGCTGGCTCAATCGCCTTCTCAATTTCCCTTTCTTTTTCAATCCGATCTGGGTGTGGGCGATGTGGACCCTGGCGCGGCGGATCCGCGTGGAGCGCATCGTCGTGGCGGACCTGCCCCTGGCGCCGACCGCGATCTGGCTCGGTCGCGTGCGGAGGATTCCGGTGCATTACGACATGGCGGAGGTCTACCCGGAGTTCCTCAAGTCATTGCACGCGGTCGCGGTGCGGCCGTGGTGGGATCGTGTGATCCGCAGTCCTCGGGCGGCGGCGCTCGTGGAGCGCTGGGTCCTCAAGAGGGCCGGCTCGATCTCGGTCGTGTCGGAAGAGTCACGCGGGCGGTGTGTGCGGCTGGGAGCGCCGGCGGATCGCGTGGTGCTCGTGGGGAACACGCCCGAGAACCTGGAAGAGCTCACCTGCCCGCGCCCGTTTCCCGCGGAGCTTCGCCCGTGGGCCAAGCGGTCCCGCGCCCTGTTCGTCGGAACCTTGATCGCGGACCGGGGCGTGAAGGAGGTCGTGGACGCGTTCGCCCTGGTGGTGCGCGAGATGCCCGACGCCGCGCTCGTCATCGTGGGCGACGGGCCCGATCGGGCGAGAATCGGGGCCACGATCGAGCGCCTTGAGTTGGGCGACCACGTCGCCTTGCTCGGTTGGCAGGATCATGGAAGGCTCGCCGAGTTCTACCAGCATTGTCATGTGGGCCTGCTGCCGTTCTTGGACACGCCGCACGTTCGGGTGACGCTCGCAAATAAGCTCTTTGACTACATGGGAGCGTCGCTGCCGGTCCTCGCCGCGGATCTGCCGCCGATGCGTCGCATCTTGGAAGAGCTCGGCGCGGGAGTTCTCTATCCGGTAGGGAGTGCCGCGGCACTCGCCGATCAGCTCGTGCGCCTCCTGCGCGACCGCGAGCGCTGCCGAACTCTCGGAATGCGTGGTCGCGAGGCTGTCCGGGCGAAGTACAACTGGGGCAGGGATGAGGAGACCTGGCTGCAGATTGTCGCCGGCGCGCACCGCCCCACGGTCACGCGCGTACACGACAACGGACGCGGGTAGGCCCCCGGCTCACAATCGAGTAGGAAATCTGTGGAGACGATGCAACACGATTCGGGTTGAGCTCAGCGGCCGTCCTGGGCACGGGCATTGCGACACCCCCTCCGTATGAGCGCACCTCAGGCCACGCTGAGCGCCAACCAGGCTACCCTGACACCGGCCGACGTCCAGGGCCGGCGCGCACAGGATCTGTTCGTGCTCGATCGCGTGAAGATCCAGGCATGGGACCGGATTCTGTTCGTGCAATGCGGCGACGGCTGGATCGTGGAGGAGGCATGGCGTCGCGCGATGCGCGCCTACGTCTGCGGCCTGGACACCTCGGACGCGGACATCGCGCTGGCCACACAGCTGCGCGAAGTTCCCGGTAAGGTCGAATTCAAGACGTGGGACGGCCAACGCCTGCCCGTCGCTGATCGCGCGTTCGATCGCGTGGTGGCGATTCTCGCCACGCCACAGACCACCGCCGCGCTGATTCGGGACCTGAGCCGCGTGCTCCGCACGGACGGCGACGTCTATCTGGTCTGCCTCGCCGCCGCCGAGCCCGATATTCGGCGGGCCCTCGCGCAGGCCGGTTGGCTGGGAGTGCGGGAGGTCGCCCGCTCCCCAGACGAGGTGGTCGTCCTCGGGCACGCTCCGGACAGCCAGCTGCCCGGAGCGCACCCGATTCAGAACAGCGTGTAGATGAACGGCGCTAACACGGAGCCTTGAGCGAAGACGAGCAGTGCGCCGACGGCGACCATCACGACGATGATGGGTAAGAGCCACCACTTCTTGCGTACACGCATGAAGGACCAAAACTCCCGCGCGACACTGGTATGAGCCATCCCCGACCTCCCTAGAATTGGTGTTCCATGTCCGCCGGCCGCCCCGCCTCGCCCCGACGCTCGATCCAGAACGTCTGGCTCGTTCGCCGGCGCACGAGCCGATTGCCCCCGGCGAGACGCCGCAGCCATCCGATTGGCGTCACGAGGGCAAAGTAGATGACTCCCATGAGCAGCGGCGTGGTGACGCTGGAGATGGCCGCCGCAAGCGCGAGCCACCAGCGGCGTACCGGCTCCAGCCGCGCGGGCGCCACCAGCGCGCCGGCGACCAGCGCGGTCCCAGTGCCCGCGAATACCAATGCCTCAGTCGAGTGCCCGCGCCAGGCCGTCAGGCCGGCGAGCCCGACGAAGGCACCGCCGACGAGGAGGCCGAAGCGCCTGCCTTCGGCGCCGCTCAGGGGTTGAGCGATAGGGTCGGGCACGCCGCACCCTACCGCATGGCCAGTGCCATGGTACGGACGCGGCCCCGACGGGTGGAGCGGCCCCGCACGTGTGGCACGCGCGCGACACGTGCCGCGCGGCACGTCCGTTGCGGACCGTGCCGACCGTGACTGCGGATCCTCTCAGCCTCGCCCGCGAGGGCATCGCTGCGTCCAGCGCCTCTCCCCGACGCTCCCCCGCGCTGCGGGGAGCGGTGATGAACGTGGTGGTCGCCGGTGGCTCGCTCGCCCTCGCGCTCGGCATGGCCGAGCTCTTGGTGCGACTCGTTGCCCCGCAGCAGCTCATCGTGCGGCGGCCCGATGTCTGGGAGGCAGTGGACACACTGGGCTGGGCCCACCGGCCGAACGTCAACACCGTCGTCAACACCGGGGAGCGCCCGGTACAGGTCTTCACGGACCGGGATGGATGGCGTGTCGGTCGGGCAGGACGCATCGAAGCCAGAAAGCGGATTCTGCTGCTCGGCGACTCGTTCATGGAGGCGCTCCAGGTCGAGTACGAGCAGAGCTGCGCCGGACTGCTGGAAGCGCGGCTGGCGGCGCGCTTGGGCGAGCCGGTCGCTGTGCGCAACACGGCGGTTGGGGGCTGGGACCCCCCGCAATACTTGCTGCAGGCACGGCGACTGCTGGGGGGGGAGCCGTACGATTTGGTGCTGGTGTCGGTGTTCATGGGAAACGACGTGGTGACACACCGCGTCGAGCGGTACCCTCCGGGACCACCCGTCGACCTGCCGTTGCAGCCGCTGCGTCTGCCGCGGCATCTGACCTACACCGAGTTCGTGAACGCCGTACTCTATCCGATCAACGACTTCCTGAAGGCCCGCTCGCACCTGTTCGTTTTCTTGAAGAAACGAGCTGCCACCCTCCGGATGCGTGCGGGGCTCTCCGCCGACTACTTCCCGGACGATCTGCTGCGCCGGGAGGCGAGCTCGCCACGCTGGACGGTGACGGCGCAGATCCTCCGCGACATCAGAGATCTCGCCCGGGCGCACAGGACGCCCACCCTGTTCGCTCTGATTCCCGCGTCCTTCCAAGTCGACACCGGCGCGTTCCAGCGTGCGCTGCGCGGCTACAAGCTCGACCCGACGGCCGTGGACCTCGAACAGCCGGAGCGCCTCCTGGGGGACGCGATGCGGGGGTACGGGCTGGACGTGATCGATCTGTTACCGGACTTTCGCCGGGCGGACCGCGACGGCACCCGTCTCTACGGAACCGTGGACCCGCACTTGAGTCCCGAGGGGCACGAGGTGCTGGAACGCTTGCTCGAGCCGCTCGTGGCGGCCCGACTTTCACATGCGCCGCGGAGGGTCGCTAGCGTTCGGTGAGCGTGAGCCAGGCCGGGCGGTCCGGCCACGACATGCTCCGGTCGAGCAGCCACTCGTTGGGCTGGCCCTCGCGGAACCCGCAATCTCGGAACAAACTCATCGCGGGCGTGTTCCGGTCGGTGGGCACGAAGCGCCCGATGAACCGTTGGGCGTTCTGCTCCGCGTCGAGCACGGCGCGCGTGACCAATCGCTCGAGCTGGAACCCCATCGCACGACAACTCATCACAAAGGCGTTGAACACCGCGTCCGAATCGCGGCGCTCGATGATGGCGACGGCCACGAGTCCGAGGGCGCCGAACTTGTCGGCCAGGGTTGCCACGTACACGCGGTGTGACTCGCTCTCGAGGAACGCGGCGAGCTCCTGCCGGCTGTAGCGGATGGTGGTGGTGTTGAACTGGTTCGTCCGCTGAATGAGCTCCGCCACGCGGTCGAGATCTTCCTTACGCGCGACGCCGAAGGTCGCCTTGAGCTCGAGCCCGGCCATCATGGTCGGGTAGTCGAAGGTTTGCGCCAACGCGGCGCGCCGGGCGGCGCTTTGCTGATACATCTGCGTCCGGGTTCTGGCTTCCTCCGTCTCGCGGGTATTCGGGAACTGCAGCATCCGCTCGAGGGAACGCCACGTGAAGGGGTCGAGGGAATCCAGGGCTACGACCTCGGGCAACTGCGACCGCACCAGGTCGCGCTCCACGGGACTGTCGTCGACCAGGACGAAGGTATCGAGCCCCAGGTCGAGCTCCTGCGCGGCCTCCTGGATTGCTTCGACCTTCAGGCGCCAGCTGATTTTCTGGAGCACGAAGTCCGCCGGCTGGAGGGCCATTTCCGTCCAGCGGATCGACGTGGGATCGTTCTTGCTCACGGCCACGAGCAGGATGCCGGCGTCCTTCAGGCGGCGTAGCAGCTCCTGGCGTTCGCGGTGGTGTCGGACCGCGCCGTCCGCCATCACGCCGTCCCAGAGCGTCCCGTCGAAGTCCACCAGGAGCACCTTCGCCTTGCGCAGCCGCTCGTACGAGTGGATGACGTCAGCGTACGGCTCGCTGAGATACTCACCGAAGCGCGCCGTGTGGAAGAAAGCCCGGCGCGTCAGGCGCCGGGAAACGACCGGCTGCTCGCACGAGCGATGCCCGTGGGCCCGCGCGACCGCAGCCTCGTCGATGAGCAGGGCGTTGCGGGTGTGCTGCACGAGCTCGCGGATCGCCCCATTGAGCAGGTCGAGCACACGACGCCGTGCCCCCGACAGGGGGGGAACCACGGGCAGGTATCGGCGCCACCGGCTCAAGGGCAGACCGCTCGCGTCGTGGATGAGCAACGGAATGTCGGTGTGTGCCCGGACCGCCTGCACCCAGTCGTGCATCACTTGCATGATCGCCGTCACGCGGTCTTCGGCCTCCCGGGGCGTCAACGTGTCGGCTTCGTTGAGCAGGGCCCGGTAGGCCGGGAGTCCCGCATAGGTCAGGAAACTCACGGCGATCAGATCCATGGCGTCGTGCTCGAGGAAGCGGAGCACCTCGCTCACGTCCACCGCGCGGTTCTCCACGGCGCTGAAATACAGGCTGCGCACGTCCACATTGATCCCCGCCCGGCGACACCGGGCCGGCAGGAACACCCGCAGCTCGTTCAACAGACAGTCCCCGATCCCCAGCACGCGCACGGTCGGGCCGTGCGGTGTCGCGAGGAGCGGCTCGTGCAGCTCGGCGAGGAGCCGCCGCACGCCGCGCCGCAGCGAGCTCGAGGCCGGGAGCGATCGCAGCAGGGCCGCTTCGTCGGGCGGGAGGACCTCCCGAAAGAACGCCAGCCGGTTCGCCGGAGCGGCGCGGAACGGCGCGTAGCGCAGGCGCTCGTCGAGGTACACGTCCCGATAGCGGGACGCGCCAGTCCGAATGTAGGCGATGAGCAGGTCGAGGAGCGGTGTGACGAAGCCCGTGACGAGCGAATCACGTTCGCCGTCGGCTCCTCCGATCCCCTCCACCTCGTACCGGGCCAAGCGGTCCGGATCGAGCTGCGTCGTCGCCCACGAGTCGATGAGGGACGCCCGTCGCCGCTTCAGATAGCGGGCGACGCGGTGCCGGTCGAGCCTCGTCAAGGCCGACGCGGCATCGCGCCGCGGGGCCGATCGACCAGGCTCGCCGCGCCCGACGTCGGGCGCCCCGGGGCCTCCCGCGGCAGGCTCCTCGACGAGGACCGCCTCCGCGGACGCCTCGCTCAGTCCAGTTGGAATTCGCTGCGCCAATCTCGTTGCTCCTTCCACTCCGGCTGGCGCGTCTTGTCCAGCAGGAATGGTCCCATGACGAGGTAGTCGATGTGCGTCCGCATGAAACAGTGATACGCGTCGGCCGGCGTGCAGACGATGGGCTCGCCGCGCACGTTGAACGACGTGTTCACCAGAACGGCGCAGCCGGTCAACCGCTCGAACTCCTGGATCAGGTCGTAGTAGTTGGGATTCGTGTCACGGCTCACGGTCTGGATGCGCGCCGAATAGTCGATGTGGGTCACTGCAGGAATGTCCGAGCGCACCACGTTCAGCTGATCGATCCCCCAGAGGCGCTGTTGCTCCGGCGTCATCGAGATCTGCCGGCTTCGTTTGACCGGGGCCACGAGCAGCATGTAGGGGGACTCGTCGTCCAGCTCGAAGTAGTCACTCACGCGCTCCCGCAGGACGCTCGGCGCGAACGGCCGGAACCCCTCCCGGAACTTGATCTTGAGGTTCATCTGCGCCTGCATCCGGGGACTGCGCGGGTCGCCGAGGATGCTGCGCGCTCCGAGCGCCCGCGGCCCGAACTCCATGCGGCCGTCGAACCAGCCGATCACCTTCTCGCTCGCGAGCAGCTCGGCGACCCGCCTGAGGAGACGCTCGCGCTCGAGCCGCTCGCCCACGGCGCCGATCGATTGCATGTAGGCGGCGATATCGTCCGGCGCGAATGCGGGACCCAGATACGCACCGTGCATCCCGTCCCGCCCGGGCGACACGCTGCGGGGATTCTTGCCATAGCGGTGCCAGATGAGCTGCGCCACGCCGAGGGCCCCCCCGGCATCACCCGCGGCGGGTTGGATCCACAGTCGCTTGAAGGGACCTTCACGCAGAATGCGCCCGTTGGCGACGCAGTTCAACGCGACGCCCCCCGCGAGACAGAGATTCTCCATGCCCGTCTCGGCGTGCGCCGTCCGCGCCATCCGGAGCAGAATCTCTTCGGACACCACCTGGATGGACCTGGCGAGATCCATTTCTCGCTGCGTGAGCTTGGACTCGGGCACCCGCGGCGGCCCGCCGAACAGCTTCGCGAACGCGCCGTTGGTCATCGTGAGGCCCGTCAGGTAGTTGAAGTACTCCTGGTTCAACGCGAACGAGCCGTCGTCGCGCAAATCCACCAGCTCGCGATAGATCAGGTCCACGTACTTGGGCTCGCCGTATGGGGCGAGACCCATGACCTTGTACTCGCCCGAGTTCACCTTGAAACCGGTGAAGTACGTGAAGGCCGAGTACAGCAGGCCGAGGGAATCGGGCCAATGCAGCTCCTTGCGCAGCTGGAGGTCGTTCCCACGGCCCACGCCGATGGCGGTCGTCGCCCACTCCCCGACGCCGTCGATGGTCAGGATCGCTGCCTCCTCGAAGGGGGACGGAAAGAACGCGCTGGCGGCGTGGGACTCGTGGTGCTCGCCGTACAGGATCTCCCCATCGTACGCCAGGGCCCCGCGGATCTCACGGTCGAGGAACAACTTCTCTTTCATCCACAACGGCCCCGCCATGCGGAACTGGGCGAACCCCCGGGGTGCGACCCCAAGGTAGGTCTCCATGATCCGCTCGAACTTGGTCAGCGGCTTGTCGTAGAAGCCGACGTACGCGAGGTCGGAAACGGTGATGCCACCCGCCGCGAGACAATAACGCACGGCGTGCGCCGGGAACGAAGGGTCACCCTTCTTTCGGGTGAAACGCTCCTCCTGGGCGGCACCCACGATCTCACCGTCCCGCAAGAGGCAGGCGGCGCTGTCGTGATAGAACGCGGAGATCCCGAGGACGTACCGGGGGGCCATGGGCGCCGGCATGTACAGCATCCCCGGTGCCACCGTGATTGCCGTTCGGACGGACACGGCGCCGTGTTTTGGCCGCCAGGCCGTTGTCGTCGGACCGCGACAGCTGCTGCCGCCGACGACTCTGGTCGATCATTGTTGCGTGCACGCAACAGCGCCACGCGGCAGGCACGCCGGATGCGAGGAACACCTGCGACTGGACCGGGCCTTGCGCGAGCCCACATCTTGCCATTGCCAAGCCCGCGTACTCTCGGCGTAAGGGAGCCTTCTCGCATGACCGCTCAAAGCTTCTCACGTGCCGGCGTTCCGGCTGCTCCCGTGCCAGCCTCCGCCGCGACGGCGACGTGGCCAAGGCAACCGTGGGGTGCGTTGCAGATCGCCTTGGCAATGGTGGTCCTGCTGCAGGTGTGGCGGGTCCACGAGCTCTTTCCCGGGCTCGCGATTCACGGGTTGCCGATTCTCGCCACGGTGTCGGCGGTCGCGCTGTTCGCGCTGAGCAATGGCCTCGGCCGTCGGTTGAACAGCCTCAATCATTCGATCGTTCGAGCGGTGTTCGGAATACTCGCGCTGGTCGCGCTGTCGGTTCCGGGAAGCCTGTACCCGGGCGGCAGCGTGAACTTCCTGCTCAAGGACTATTTGCGCAGCGTGATCTTGATGCTCCTGATCGCGGCCAGTATCCGAGGGCTGAGCGACCTACGTCGCTACGCCTGGCTGCAGCTCGTGGGTGTCACATTGTTTTCCGCGGTGGTCGTCGCCCGTGCCCAGATGGGCGCCGACGGTCGGCTGCGCGACGTGGCCTATTACGACGTCAACGATCTCGCGATGCTGATCGTGTGCACCCTGCCCCTGGTGCTGTATCTCTGGCGCAAACCTGCGGCCCTGTGGTCGCGCGCGCTGCTGGTGGCGGCCACGGTGTTCATCATGGTCACTCTCGGAAAGACCGGATCGCGCGGCGGGTTCCTCGGGTTGGTCACGGTCGGAGGCTACCTCCTGCTGCGGCTGCGCGGCGTCTCCACGGTGCAGCGCGTGACCGCCGTCGCGTTGCTCGCGACCCTGCTCGGCACGGTCGCGAGCGACAAGTATTTCGACCGGATCGGGACGATCCTCCATCTGCGAGAGGATTACAACTGGAGCGGCAAGTCGGAAACCGGACGAATGGAGATCTGGCAACGCGGGATCAGTTACATGGTCGACCATCCTGTCCTGGGCGTCGGCGCTGCGGCGTTCGCTACGGCGGAGGGCACGCTGTCGCCGGAAGCGATCGAGCGTCGGCGCTATGGACAGAGCTTCAGGTGGTCCGCGCCGCACAACTCGTTCATCCAGATTGGCGCCGAGCTGGGGGTCGGGGGCCTCGTCTTGTTCATCGTGCTGCTGACGGCGGCTTTCCGAACCCTGGGACGGTTGCGGCGCGCGCCGGCGCCGGAGATCGCGGTGCTCGCTCAGATCCTCACCGCCAGCCTCGTCGCGTTCCTCGTGACGGCTTCGTTCCTGTCCCAGGCATACGCGGCCTACCTGTATACGCTCCTGGGGATGATCCTGGGGCTCGCGCGACTCGTGTCGCTGGCGACGCCGCGCATGCCGGCCGGCATCCCCGTCCGTCCGCAGCGATGAGTGTGCGCGCCGCACTCAAGGCGTGCTTTGAAGCGGGTCTGGTGCGGAGCGGCGTGCCGGCCTTACATCGGGTGGCCCGGGCGACACGGGCGCTCGTGCTCGCCTACCACAACGTCGTACCCGACTCCTCCCCACCGTTCGGCGACCGCTCGCTCCACCTCCCGCTCGGGTTGTTCGTACGTCAGCTCGAGAGCCTGCTCGCGACCCACACCATCGTGCCGCTGGATGAGCTGCTCGGAGCGGCGCTGCCGGGGCGCCGGCCGCGGGCGGCGATCACCTTCGACGACGGCTATCGGGGGGCGCTCTTGCTGGGCGTGCCGGAGCTCGTGAAGCGCGGGGTTCCCGCGACCGTGTTCGTTGTTCCCGGTTTCGTAGGAAAGGGCTCGTTCTGGTGGGATGCCTTGGCGGCGGAGCGCGGGGTGGATCCCGCGCTGCGGGACCGCGCCCTGGACCAGCTGCGGGGTAGAGACCAGGAGGTCCGTGGCTGGGCCGCGCGCCAGCGGATCCCGACGGCGACGATTCCGGAATGGGCGCTCGTCGCGTCGGAAGAGGAGCTGCAGGGCGCCACCCGGCATGCCGGCATCACGCTCGGATCGCATACCTGGACGCACCCGAACCTGACGCGGCTGGGGGGCGCCGAGCTCCGGGAGGAGCTGGAGCGGCCGCTCGTGTGGCTGCGGGAGCGCTTCACAAGCGTGATCCCGTGGCTGAGCTATCCCTACGGGCTGGCGACGCCAGCCGTGGAGGACGCCGCGCGCGAGGCGGGCTACGCCGCCGCGCTCGTCCTGGGTGGAGGCTGGTTCCCGCCCACCCAGGTGAACCGCTGGGCGGTGCCGCGCGAGAACATTCCCGCGGGGTTGTCGGAAAATGGGTTCGTCATTCGATCCTCGGGCCTGTGACACGACGCCTCAAGATTCTTCACGTGGTGCACAAGCTCGATTACGGCGGCCTGGAACGGCTGGTCGGCGCTCTCGTCCAGCTGCTCCCCCCTGATCGATTCGAGAGCCACATCCTGACGCTCAGCGACTTCGGCCGCTTTGCCGAAGGTCTCGCCGGGCACGCACAGCTCCACCAGGACCGGTCCCTGCCGCACGTTTCCATGCTGTGGCCGCGCCGTCTGACCCGCACCATTCGCGCGCTCGCCCCCGACGTCGTGCATACGCACAGCGGCGTGTGGTACAAGGCGTCGCTCGCGGCGCGGCGCGCCGGCGTCCCGCGCCTCGTCCACACCGACCACGGCCGGCACTACCCGGACTCACTCGCCGGCCGTCTCCTCGACGGGCTCGCGGTCCGCCGCACCGACGTGGTCGTGGCCGTCTCGGAGGCCCTGCGCCGCCAGATGGCGGCGACGCTGGTACCGCGCCCGTCGGAGATCCACGTCGTGATCAACGGGATCGACACCCGTCGCTTCCATCCTCGGTCCGTCAACGGATCGCTGCGCGCTGGACTGGGGCTCCCCGCTGGGACACCGGTCATCGGGAGCATCGGGCGGCTCGATCCGATCAAAGGCTATGACGTGATGCTGCAGGCGTTCGCAGAGCTGCGCGCGGCGTGGAGCGACGACCGTGGCGCCCCACCCAGCCTCGTGCTTGTGGGGGACGGCCCGGAGCGCGCCCGGCTGGCGGCGTTGATCGAAGAGCTGGGGCTGCGCGACGCGGCCCGGCTGGCGGGGTGGCGCAAAGACGTAGAAGACGTTTACCCCGCGTTCGACATCTTCACGCTGTCGTCGTGGAGCGAGGGAACCTCCCTCGGGCTGCTCGAGGCCATGAGCAGTGGCGTCTGCCCGGTGGTGACCGACGTCGGCGGGTCCGGCGCGGCGCTGGGCGAGGCCCTGCGGCACCGCCTCGTGCCACCAGGGAGTCCGACGGCGCTGGCCGCCGCCTGGCGCGACGCCCTGGGCGACCCCGCCCGCCGGGCTCGCGATGCGGCGGCGGGTCGCCGGCGGGTGGAGCAGGCGTTCGGAGTCGACTCGATGGTACGGGAGTACGAGCGGATCTACAGCGGCGGCGAGTGAGGGGGAGGGGGGCGCCGCGCTCAACGACTCGCCAGCACACCGCTTTCCAGGTACACGCGGTGCCACACCGAAAAGCATAGCAGCGCCCACAGGATCCCCTCGCGGTTGTGGCGACGGGCGAAGTGGTCGTCGAGGAGCCCACGGACCACCGCCGGCTCGAAGTATCCCAGCCGGCGCAGCCGCTCCGGGCCGAGCTCGTCTTCGATCACGTCGCGCAGCTCGTGCCGCAGCCATTCCGCCGTCGGGCCGACGAACCCTTTCTTCGGCGCCCGCAGATGCTCGGGCGGCAGGCGGCCCCGCAGGGCGCGCTTCAGCAGCCGCTTGTTGCGCCACAGCCCGATCTTGGCACGGTCCGGGAGCGGGAACACCCGCTCGACGAGCAGGTGGTCCACGAAGGGGACGCGGATCTCGAGCGAGTGGGCCATCGCCATGCGGTCGCTGAGTGCGAGCACGTCGTCCGCGAGAAACGTCTTGTAATCGAGATACAGGCCCGCGGTCAGTCCCGCAGGGGCGCCGTAGCGCTGATGCAGCTCCCGAAACCGGGCGCTCGCCCTGCCGGCGCGCAGCCCCCCGTGCAAATCGGGAGCGTACAAGGCCTGACGGTCGCCGTCGGCGCAGCGCGTGACGTAGCCGAGGAACCGGTCGGGCGTCGAGCCGTTGCCGGGCCGCAGGAAACGCTTGAAGCGATCGACCGAGAGCGACGCGCCGGAGGGCTCGCGCAGCAGGTTCGCGAGCCCGCTCACGCCCCGCTGCACCGCGTACGGCAGATGCGCATACCGCTCCCCCGCCAGCAGGCCGATGTGACGGCGGTAGCCCGCAAACAGCTCGTCGCCCCCGATCCCGGTGAGCGCCACCTTGTACGACGCCCCCACCGCCTGGGATAACAGCCACGTCGGTACGGCGGACTGGTCGGCATGGGGCTCGTCGAGGGCGTGCGTGATCGGCTCGAGCAGGTCGCGCACGTCGGGGTGGATGTCCACCTCGGTCAGCTTGACGCCGTACTTGGCCGCGAGGCGGCGAGCCAGGTCCGTCTCGTCGGCGCTCGCCGCCCCCGAGCCGAAGTAGCGAGCCGTGAACGCGTGGGGAGCATCGCTCGCCAGCGCCCAGCTGGCGACCACGGCCGACGAATCGAGCCCGCCGGAGAGGAATGCCGCCACCGGCACGTCGCTCACGAGGTGCGCCCGCACCGACTCGTCCAGCCAGTCCCTGACCCGCTCGTCCACGTCGCGCGGTGCTGCCACGCGCTCCCGGGGGAGGTCCCAGTACTGTCTGGTCGACACGCCGCGCCCGGACTGCCACACCGCCGTATGGCCCGGCTCGAGCTTGGTGACCCCCGCGAACGGCGTGGCCGGGGCGGGGATGTACCCGAGCTGGAAATACATGTCGAGCGCGTCCCAGTCGAGCGTGCGGTCGGCGAGGCCAGCCGCGTGCAGGGCCTTCAGCTCGGACGCGAACGCGACGCCCCAGGGCCCGGTGGCCACGTACAGCGGCTTGATCCCGAAACGGTCGCGGGCGAGCAGCAGCGTCCGGGCCTTGGCGTCCCAGATCGCGAAGGCGAACATGCCCCGCAGCCGCGTGACGCACGCGGGGCCTTCCTCCTCGTACAGATGCAGGATGGTTTCCGTGTCGCCCTGGGTCGCGAACGTGTGTCCGCGAGCGACCAGTCCCCGGCGCAACTCCGCGTAGTTGTAGATCTCGCCGTTGAAGACGATCACCGCCGAGCGATCCTCGTTGAAGATCGGCTGGTGGCTGCCCGCGAGGTCGATGATGCTGAGGCGACGCATGCCCAGTCCGACGGGACCGTCTACGTGGACGCCCTCGTCGTCGGGGCCGCGATGCCGGATGGCGTCGCACATCTGCCGAATCACGGCAGGGGCGACGGGATGAGCCGGATCTCGATGGACGATGCCGACGATGCCGCACATGAGCCCCGGCGCATAGAGCAAGAGGGAGGCCGCGCGGGCGCACCGGTCTACACCAGCCGACTGTAGAGCACAGCCACCCAGGCGTTGCGCCCACGCAGCACCCGCGCCCGCACCGGCATGCCCGGCGGCTCAGGCACGGAGATTGTTCTACCTCGCCGTGTGATATCGCGCGACAGGCTGTCGGTGCTGCACGTCATCGCTCCCGCAGACGCGGGCGGTGCCGAGCGCGTCGTGCACACGCTGGCGACCGGCCAGCACCGCGCGGGGCATCAGGTGCGGGTCGTCGCCGTCCTGGCAAACGGGGCCGACCGGCACCCGTTCCTGGCGCCGCTCGACAAGACCGGCGTGGAGACGATTCCGCTCCGCGTCCCCCCCCGCGCGTACGGCCGCGAGCGAACCGCGATCGAAGAGCTGTGTCGCCGGCTGCGGCCGGACGTCATGCACACCCACGGCTATCACGTCGACGTGGTGGACGCCGGCGCCGCCCGGCGAGCGGGTGTCCCGACGGTGACCACGGTGCACGGGGTCACCCGGGGCGACTGGAAGAACTGGATCTACCAGCGGCTGCAGTGGCGGGCGTTTCGCCGCTTCGATGCCGTGGTCGCCGTGTCCCGTCCCTTGGCCCGCGACCTGGAGCGGATGGGTGTGCCTGCCGCGCGCGTGCACCTGGTTCCCAACGCGTGGCCCGCGAGCGACCCGCCTCCGCTGCCGCGGGACCAGGCACGCGCGCAGCTGGCGGTCCCCGACGGGCGATTCCATCTCGGCTGGGTGGGACGGCTCACGCCGGAGAAGGGAGCCGACGTGCTGCTCGCGGCGCTGGCGCGGCTCACGGACCTGCCCGTGGTCGCGTCGGTCGTGGGCGACGGGCGCGGGCGACCCGCGCTCGAGCAACTGGCCGCGCGCCTGGGCGTGGGCGACCGAGTGCGCTGGCTGGGCAACGTGGCCGAGGCGGCGCGGCTGTTTGCGGCATTCGACGTGTTCGCGCTCAGCTCGCGCACGGAAGGCACGCCGATCGTGCTGTTCGAGGCGATGGCAGCGTGCACCCCGATCGTGGCCAGTGCCGTCGGGGGCGTCCCCGATGTCGTCTCGCCCGCGGAGGCGCTGCTGGTCACAGCCGACGATCCCGCGGCATTGGCGCAGGCGATCCGATCGGTGCACGCGGATCCGGCGGCGGCAGCGTACCGGGCGCGGCTGGCAAACGAGCGACTGGCGAGCGACTTCGGCCCCGGTCCCTGGTTGGAGCGGTACGAACGCATCTACCGGAGTGTGGGATGACCTCAATCTGTGTTTGGCTGCTCGTCATCGCGCTGGCATTTGCCGCGTATACCTACGTGGGCTATCCGCTGTTGCTGGGGGTGACCGGACTCTTCCGGCGGGGCCGCCCCCCCGCCGCGTTGCCGGCCGAGTGGCCGCCGATCAGCATCGTGCTCCCCGTCTACAACGAAGAAAGTGTGGTGCGCCAAACGCTCGACAACCTGCTGCGGCTCGACTATCCGCCGGATCGCCGGCAGGTTCTCGTGGTGTCCGACGCCTCGACCGATCGGACCGACGCCATCGTGCGTGAGTACGCGGGCCGGGGTGTCGAGCTGCTGCGGCTGCCCCGTCGGGGCGGGAAGACAGCCGCCGAGAACGCCGCACTGCCGCTCTTGCGGGGTGACATCATCGTCACCACCGATGCGTCGGCCCGTCCGGAGCGGCTGGCCCTCAAGGCGCTGATCGCGAGCTTCGCCGATCCCACGGTCGGCGTCGCTTCCGGACACTATGTGAGCGTGGCACGGGTGGACGGGCACGCCAACCACGGCGAGTCGTGGTACGTCGGCTACGACATGTGGGTGCGTCAGCTCGAGACGCGCGTCGCAGGCATCCCGGGCGCGGCGGGATGTTTCCATGCCGTGCGGGCGCCGATCCACTTACGCGTCCTGCCGGAGGACATCAGTCGCGATTTCGCCGCGGCCCTGCTCGCCCGCGAGCAGGGGCTGCGCACCGTCTCCGTCGAGAGCGCCGTGTGCACCGTGCCCCGGGTGCCGTCGCTCCGGAAGGAATACCGCCGCAAGGTGCGCACGATCGTACGCGGTTGGCACACGCTGCACTTCAAGCGGGCGCTGTTGAACCCGTTCCACCACGGTCTGTTCGCCTGGATTCTCGCGAGCCACAAGGTCTGTCGCTGGCTCATCCCCCACGTGGCCCTGCCGGCGCTGGTCGCGCTGGTGTGTCTGGCGCAGACGTTCTGGTGGGCACGCTGGGGCACGGGGCTCGCGGCCACGTCCGGCCTGTGCGCGGTGCTGGCGTGGTGGTGGCCCGAGCACCGCCGCCTGCCCAAGGTCGTCGCGCTTCCCGCCTACCTGGTGGTGGGGAACGTGGCGGCCCTGTCCGCCTCTGTCCGGGCTATCAAGGGCGAACGCACCCCCGTGTGGGAGCCGACCCGTCGCGAAGTGGTGCGGGCGGCGTAGCCCGCGGCTAAGAGGGGGAGGCCGCCGCCGCGGAATGGCGCGACGACGCGGTCTGGAGCAGGGTCGCAGCCTCGGAGACCGTGACGAAGCGCAGCGGGGTGACGCGGGCTAGGCCCTCGATGTACGTCGCGATCGAGCGATACATCCGCTCCACGCCGGCCCCGTCGGGGGCGAACGGGCTCAAGCCGGGACTGAGGCTGGGGCTGTGAAAGAACAGGTGGAGATGTCGTAGCCCCGCGTCGATCAGGCGGCGTGACAGCGTCAGCATATCGGGGGCCGAGTCGGTCTCAGGGCTCAAAGCAATGCGCTTGACGATTCCGGCGCGCGACGCGAAGCCGCGCAGATGCAGCGACCGGAGCGCCGGGGTCGATAGGGCGCGGTACAGTCGCACCCACATCCTGGACGGCGGACGACTGTAGCCGATCGACATGGGCAGCTCCACCAGCGGCCCGTCGGGCTGCGGGACCCGCACGTCGGCGCCTCCGGCCACGCGATACGAGTCGAGCGGCGCTCCGATGAACGTCGGTCCGTCGTCGTACTCCTCCCAGCTCACGAACGGCGTGACGCTCGAGTCGACGCGGTAGCCGCAGCGGATCAGGGCGGTGACGGTGTCCGGGCCGAGCCCGTAGCGGCCTGCGCGGAACGACACCGGGCGTCCACCAAACGCCTCGCGCAGGGTCGCCGTGAGACGTTCGAGCTTGGCGAGCTGCAGTGCAGCCGGCAGGTTCTTGAGCATGGTGTTGCGGGGAGCGAAGGGCTCGTCCAGCGGAGGTGTGTTCCAGGGATGCAGGTGGGCGCCGAGCTCGGCTCCCCCGCCGTGCAGCTCCCGCAGGATGGCCGCGGCCCAGTCGTGGATCGCGACCTGGTACGTGGTGAAGTAGGTCGCCCGCACGCCGAGCCTCTGAAACAGCGCATCGAGACGCGGCAGCTCGCGGATGTTCTCCACTGTTACGCCGTCGCGGCGTGGGCGCCAGTTGTCCTCCTCGGTGTCGATCGAAACGATCAAGAGGGTCGGCGTAGTCACGCGCTGTCCCTCACGCCACTCCCGCGCAGGCGGGCTCGCAGGCGCCCCGCCCAATCGAGACCGCGCAGCCAGCGACCGCGCCAGCCGGGCCGGAACGCCACCAGCTCCCGCGTCACCGCTTCCACCGTCGTCCACTCCCGTTTGTACGCTTCGTCCCCCCGCAGGAAGTCGAACCGCCGGTAGCCGCGCTCGATCGCGCGCCGGATCATCTTCACCATGAGGGCGACCCCCACGCTCTGATCCTCCCAGCGAGGATCGCGGCCACTCTGATAGAAGTAGACGGTGTCGCGGTCTGCGAACCCGTACCATGCGGCCGCGGGCGCGCCGTCCAGATCGAGCGTCGTCAACCACAGCCGTCCCCCGCGCGCGAGCTCCTCGGCGAATGCCCGGTGGAGCCGCTCGACGCGTGGATCGCTGAATGTGCCCCCGCCCCCGTTCGCCCAGCGCCGCTCGTGCAGCTCGACGAGGTGGCGCCACCCAGCGGCGAGGTTCTCCGGGCCGTAGTCGGTCAACGCCACGCCGTGGTCACGCTCGAGATTGCGCTCGCGGCGGCGCAGCGTCTGGCGGCGGCTGGCACTCAACGAGCTCAGGTACTCGTCCCAGCTCCGCGGAAGCTCGAGGTACGGGCACCGGTTCGCGGCGTTCCAGCGAACTGCGCAACCGGCGCGCGTCAACGCCGCGGCGAGTCGCGCCACGTTGGGCGCGGCGGGCGCCAGATTGCCGAGGATCGCGACCTCCCAGGGCAGCGACAGCAACGCCGGCATGACGTCATCGAGCTCGACGCTCGGATCGGCGAGCAGGTCGAGATGGTCCGGACATCCGATATCCCCGATCGCCCAGCTGAGCCCGGCGACGGGGCGGCGCCGGAACGTGAGAGTCCCGACCCCGACGGGAAGCAGCGCCGCCGTCTGTCCGCGCGCGTCCCGCACGACAATGCAGGTGCTCGCCTGCAGCTCTTCCTCCGATGCCGTGTCGGCCCAGGCTCGATGCCAGGCCCAGCCCGCGAAGGGCGACGCAGCAGGCGAGCGCTCGCGCAGCCGCTCCCACGCGGCGGGATCGTGCGCCAGCGCCTCGACGAGCGGGATGCAGGTCGTGTTGCTCCCCGTGGCGGGTTGGGGCTCCGTAAGAGTCGGCACGGTGAGCGCCTCCTGCAGAGGTCGGGCCGTGACGCGCGAGAGGCTCGCGTGGCGTGGCAGCTACAGCGAGTGTCGTGACAGCCGTTCCGCAGGCTCCGTCCGTGCCCGTGGTGCGTCACCAGACGGCAATCCGTGGCGTCACCGCCACAGCCAGGCCCGTGGCTGGCGACGGGGACATACTTTCTCCAGTCCGCAACCGCTGCGGACCCACGGCACATGCGATGCACAGGCGGCGAGCGCCGGAATCGTGCGACTACGGGGGAATCGGGGACGTGCTCAAGAACGTCGGGAGCAACTGGGTGATAACGGTCGTGACCGTGGTCTCGGCCTACGTCCTCACGCCATTCACGCTCCACACGCTCGGCGACGCTGGGTACGGCACCTGGACCCTGATCACGTCGATCTCCGGCTACCTGGCCCTGCTGGTACTCGGCGTGCCAATGGCGTCGGTCCGCTACTTCGCGGAGCACGTCGCGAGCGGCGACAGGCACGAGCTCAATCGAGCGATCGGTAGCTGCACAGCGCTCTACCTGATCCTGGGAGGGCTGGCCCTCGTCGTCGGGGTGGGCCTGTATGCGTTCTTCAATTTGAGCTACGACATCCCCGCCACCATTCGGCGCGACGCCGACTGGGCGTTCGCGCTCACCGTGGCATACGTGGCGGTGGGGTTCGTGGGCATGCTGCCCGAGGGCGTTCTCTCCGCGCACGACGCGTTCGTGCCCCGCAACGTTGCCAAACTGGCGGGGATCGTGCTGCGCGTCGGTCTCACGTTCGGCCTGCTCACATGGCGGCCCACCCTGAGCGTCCTCGCGTTCATCCAGCTCGCCTGCCTCGCGTTCGACTTCCTCCTGTGTGCAGCGCTGATTCTCCGCCGCTACCCCGGTACGCGCGTGCGCCTCGCGGATTTCGAATGGGGCCTGGTGCGCAAGATCTTTTCCTTCAGCTTGTATGTGCTCGTGCTGAACGCTGGAGCGCGGCTGTCGTTCCAGACGGACTCCCTCGTGATCGCCAAGTTCCAGGATGTGAGCGCCATCCCCTACTTCACGGTCGCCAACAATTTCGTCATCTATCTGATGGAATTCGTCCTCGCGATCGCCGCGGTGGTCATGCCGGCGGCGACGCGACTCAAGACACAGGGAAGAGCCGCCGAGCTGCGCGAGACCTTCCTCAAGTGGTCCAAGATCGCCCTCTCGGTCACGCTGATGGCGGGATTGTTCCTGATCGTGCTGGGGCCGCGTTTCATCGCATGGTGGATCGACCCGCGATACGAGCGACCGGCGGGTCAGGTGCTGCAGATCCTCATGGTGTCATATCTCGTTTTCTTGCCGGTGCGCGGCGTGGCCCTGCCCATCCTCATGGGGCTCGGCAAGCCCGGGGTGCCCACCATTGGGTTCCTGATCGCCGGTCTCGTCAACCTGGGCCTGAGCATGGCGCTCGCGGGTCCGTTGGGGCTCGCCGGCGTCGCCCTCGGGACCGCCATCCCTAACGTGGTGTACTCGGGCGTCGTGCTGGCGCAGGCCTGCCGGGAGCTAGAGACGCCGGTCGGTGTCTTCCTGCGCTACGTCGTGCCTCGGGCGATCCTCGGTGCCCTGCCGGTCCTGGCGCTGCTGCTGTGGTTCAAGTTCGGTCTCGACGTGCATGGCATCGGTCAGCTCACGGGCGCCGGCGTCGCGATGACGCTGCTGTTCGGGTTGCTGTGGGTGTTCTTCGTGTACCGCGACGACCCCTACGTCGACCTGCGCGGCCGACTGGTCGGCCAACGAGGTGGAGCGTCGTGCTGATCGCGTGGTGGGGCCTGGCGGTGTTCACCACGGCGCTCGCGGCCGTCGCGGTCGAGCTGGGCGCGCGCCGCTGGATCCGGCGGCGCACCGGCTACTACGTATGGCCGCCGGGGATGCGGCTGGAGCTGCGATCCGATGACGACGGGTCCTCCCACCGCGCGCCACGCGTCCGGTTCGACGTCAACGGGGATGGCGAGCGCGGCCGCGACGTGCGCCCGGACGAGCCCGGCCTGTTTCGGGTGCTTGCGGCGGGAGGGAGCTCCGTCGAGTGCCTCGCGCTCACGGAAGAGGTGAGCTGGCCGGGAGCGCTCGAGCGGATACTGAACGCCCCCGAGAATCTCCGCACCCTCGGCGCCCAGCGGGTGCACGTGGGAAACATCGGCCGCTCGGGGGTCTCGTCGCGGCACCTGGACTTGATCCTCGAGCGCGTGCTGCCGCAGTACGGCCGGCTCGCGGCGATCGTGATCATGGTGGGCGGCAGCGACCTGTTCCAATGGTTCGAGGAAGGCGCGCCCGCGACCGTCTCGACGGCGCCCCCCTCTGCCAAGGAAGCGTTCGCCGTCCATCCCGAGCTGGCGTTCGGCTGGAAGCCGCGGCACTTGGCCCTGGTCGAGGTGGTGCGACGGCTGCGTCGCCACTGGCTCCATCCGCTCGAGGTCCGGGAGCAGGCGGGCAAGTGGCTCGCGGCCGCCCGCAAGATGCGGGCGGAGGCGCCCGACGTTCGCACCACCCTGCCTGATCCGCGCGGGTTGTTGGACAGCTTCGAGCGTCACTTCCGGCGGCTGCTCCAGCGGGCCCAGGCTCACGCCGACCGCGTGCTCGTGCTGCGCCAGCCCTGGTTCGAGAAGGAGTACACGGCCGAGGAGGCCGCGTGCTTCTGGCACGGGGGCATGGGTAAGGCGTGGAAGGAGACCATCACGACGTACTTCTCGCTCGACGTCGTGAACCAGGTAGTGCACCTCCTGGACGCCCGGGCGGCCCGGGTGGCCGACTCGCTGGGCGTCGAGCACCGCGACTTGCGGGGCGTCATCGCCCCCAGCCTCGAGAACTACTACGACTATATGCACTACACGCCGGCTGGCGCCGCCGTTGTGGCACGCGATGTCGCCGCTGCGCTGCTGCGTTCGGCTGCCCCCCCGGCCCCCCGGTATGCGCCGGAGCACCTCAGCTTCGCTGCGCGAGGATAACGGCGTCCGGGCAGAAACTCCTCAGCAACGGAATCCTCGACAACAGCTCCAGCGGGTCGGCCCAGCGCGAGTTCAGCACCTCGGGGCGCTGCAGCTTCGCGCGGTAGATCCAGAAGCCGATTCCGAAGGTCCGGCGCACGCGGAACCCGGCGTGCCGCAACAGGCGGCGCAGCTTCCAATGGTGCAAGTCCGCCCGCGGCTGCTCACCCACCAGCCGTCGCAGCAGCCTCTGCAGGGCCCACGGATTCTCGTGATCGTTGAGCAGGAGATACCCGCCAGGCGCGAGGGAGTGGTGTATCGCCCGGAGCGCGCGCGCCCGCAGGCCGTCTTCGGCGTTGCCGAAAAAGCGAAATGCGGTGACCAGCTGCACGGGCCCGATCGGCAGCGGTTGCTCGGTGATGTCCTGAATGAAGAACTGGGTGCGCGGACATTTCTTCCGCGCCTCGGCGACCATCGACTCGGACACGTCGACCGCGAAGCACGCCTCGGCGACGCCATCGAGCAGTTGCGCGATACGGCCCGTTCCACAGGCGAAATCCAATGAGCGCCGCATGCCCGCCCGCTGGAGCCGCGCCACGATCGTGAGCACGATCTCCCGCTCGCGGCGCCCCAGATACGCATCCAACGGATCGCGTGCCAAGGCGGCGTCGTAGTCGGCGCCTTTCCCCAGATGGGAATCGCGGTAGGTCAGCGGGGCCCTATCGGGCACGGTGTCGCGCGGTACATATTCCGCGCCAGCACCAGCATGCGTCATTCAGCAGGAAGACGTGGCGCCCGCGCCACAGCCGGAGCGATTCCTTGGACGCACCGGGCCTGGTGAGTTCGTGGTCGGACCAGGAGCTCGCGCAGTTGGCCGCGACCGTACGGCGCGGCACGCCGTGGCGCCAGGCGCTGCACGGCGTCACGCAACCGGCAGCGCCGGGCGAGCGGATCGAGCACCGCGCGGACGAGGCGCACGGCAACTGGCTGTGGCTGGTCGATCTGGCGCGCTGGGAGCGCGCGCTGGACGTGCAGGGTGGGATCGGCACAATGACGGCCGCACTCGCTCGGCATTTCACCTCCGTGCATTACCTCGACGCCGCACGACCGCCCCTCGAGTTTGCCCGAGCCCGGTTCAGTGAAGACCGATCAGCGAACGTCGCCTGCGCGCAAGCCGGGGCGGGCGCGCTGCCGTACCGCGATGCGACGTTCGACTGCGTCGTCTGGGACGGCGCCCTCGGACGCAGCGTCTCGGGCGTTGCGACGGCCGATCCGCCGGCGGTACTCGGCGCCGTGCTGGCCGAGTGTCGCCGCGTGCTGCGACCGGGCGGTTGCCTGTACGTGGGGATCGCGACGGGACCGGTGCCGGGGCAGGTCCTTCCCGCGGGACGGGTCCTCTCGGCCCTGGTCCAGATGGTGATCCGTGTCAGCCGCTTCCTGCCGCTGTGGACGTGGCGGCGGCGGGCGACCATGCAGGTGCGGCGCGTCGAGCGCTTGGCCGTGGCGCGCGCGCTGCCACGGCAGTTGCGTGCCGCCGGGTTCGCGCGAGTCGAGGCGTACTACGTCGCGCCCTCGTTTCAGCAGCCGTGGAGCATTATTCCGGCGCGCCGCCGGGCGGTGCTGGCGTTCGAGCGTCTGCAAATGACCAATGCGACGCAGCGGCGCTGGCTGGCATGGCTCTCGCTGCACCCGGTCCTGTTCGAGTGCCACATGTTCCTCGCCTACGCATGAAGCGCACGCTGCACGAGCTCTTGGTGGCGGCGGATCCCGACGGGACGCTGACGCGGGAGATTCCCGATGACGGCATCCTCATTCTGGAGAACTATGGAGCCATCCCCCCCGCAGTCCGCCGCAGCGGCTACTACGTGTGGAACCGCGGGTTCAACGTCGTGCTGCTCGGTCGGGACGACGCTCCGCGCTACTTCTGCAAGTGCCGCCCCATCGCCGATGCGAACCTGGAGCGCGAGACCGCGGTGCTGGGGGCGTTGAATCGCGACCCGGAGCTGCGCGCCATCGTGCCGCAGGCCAGCAGGGCGCGAGACGGCGAGGTGCAGCTCCAGCTCAACGAGTTCGTTCCCGGTTGGCCCTACGAGCGCGCCTTGGCGCGCCTGACGGAGTGGGCCTGGGTAGAGTCCATGGGGCAGATCCTCGCTGTGGCGCGGATGGTCTCCAGGCGAGCCACGCATCTGCTGCCCAGCCTCCTGACTGCGCCGGCCCCGTTGCGCGCCACCGCCGCGCATGCCCTCACGGAGCTCGGCGCGGTCGGTCTCGCCGAGGACGTGCTGCAGGGTCTCGATCGAGCGCTCGCCCGCGCCGGGACCGTGCCGCCCCTGCTGCAGCACGGCGACTTGTGGCCAGGGAACGTGCTGTGGCACCATGGCTCGTGGCGGCTCTTGGACTTCGAGGTATTCGGGATCGTGCAGACTCCGCTGTACGACGTATGTCATTTCGTGCGCAACTGCTGGAGCCTGCGGGAGCCTCACGCAGCGGCCACGACGACCTGGGTGGCGCGCCTGGCCTCGGATGCTCGGGATGCGGAACTGTGCCGCCGCACCATTCTCAATGAGGCACGCCAGCTGGGTCTCGAGCCCACGCAGGCGGCCGGAGTACTCGCGTATTACGTGGTGGACGTCACCGCGCAACTCATCCGGCGAGGCACGCCACAGGTGGCGTGGGCCCCGTTGATGCGGGAGGTGCTGGCCGCCGCGGACTTGCTTCGGGAAGGGACAGCCCGCCGTCTGCTTCATCTGTAGAAGCCGCGCCACAACACCGGTCCGCTCGACACCACGGCGCCGCAGGCACAGCCGTTGCGTTGCTTGGATAGCCCATAGAGGGACGGCTTGGCGTGACGGCATTGCATCGCGAGATGGCGCTCGACGACGCGGCAGCGCGGCAGCATCGACCGACCCTCACCGCGGCGCTCGACTGGCTGATGCAGACGCGGGATAGCCACCCGGTCATCCCAACCCTTTACCTCGCCGCGTGGCACTTGGAGCGCCCGGAGCTCGCCCGGCGCGCCGAGCGCGCGGCGCAGTCGGCGGTGGAGCGCCAGCTGCCTTCGGGCGCGGTGTGGGGGGGTGTCGTCGGAACCGGGCGGGCCCTGCTCGGCTGGCTCAGCGCCTTCGCGGAGACCGGATCAGGGGTTTTCGCCGGAGCGGCTCGGCGCGCCGGGCGGTTTCTGTTTGCGACCCTCGATCACGACGCTGTCTGGCGGCGGGACGGCGCACACTCACCGCACACGGCGTGGGCGCTCGCCGAGGCCGGTCGTCGGCTCGGCGCGCCGGAACTGCGGGCCGCGGCGGCCCAGCATCTGCGCGCCGTGGCGCGGCTGCAGCACGAGGACGGCTGGATGCCGGATGCCCGCTTCCCGGAGCGCGCTCGCGGGCTTGCGGACGTCGCGGACGCGATTCGCGGACTGCTCGAGGGAGGTCGACTGCTGGCAGACGAGCGGCTCATCGCGCTGGCCGCGCGGGCGGCGGCAGGTCTGGCGGCCGCGCAGGCCCGGGACGGGCGGTTGCCCGACCGATTCGCGGCCGGCTGGCAGCCCGCTGGCTCCTCGTGGTGTGCGGTCGGCCAGGCGCACATGGCGAACGTCTGGCTGCGCCTGTGCCAGATCACGGGCGCGCGGGTCTGGCTCGAGCCTGTACGACCGGTGCTGCGCGCGCTCACATCCACGCCCCGCCGCGAGGGCGAGATCACGGCCACCAAGTTCCTTGTCGACGCCCTGATTCGCGACGAGCGGATCGCGCGAGGCTTAGTGGGGGAGACGACGGCAGGGTTGGTGCTCGCCTAACGGCGCGGGCCGCACCCTACCAGGCGCCGCGACGCCGCAGCATCACGGGCAGCGTGCGGGCCATGATGCGCAGATCTTCGAGCGCCGACTGGCGGCGGATGTACTCGAGGTCGTACCGCACCTTGCGGCGCACGTCATCCACCGAGGTGTCGTACCCCTGGTTGATCTGGGCCCACCCCGTGATCCCGGGGCGAACCCGCTGGCGCCGCTGATATCCTTCGATCTGCTCCCGCAGATAGACGAAGATGGTCGGCTGCTCGGGCCGCGGACCCACGATGTTCATGTCGCCCTTCAGCACGTTGAAGAGCTGAGGCAGCTCGTCGAGCCGCAGCTTGCGCAGGACCCCGCCGAGCGGCGTGACCCGGTTGTCCTCCGGCTGGGCCCAGGTTTCCCCGTTGGTGGGGTCCGTCGGGCGCATCGTGCGGAACTTGTACATCGTGAACGGCGAGCCGCCCACGTCGGTGTGACGTCGGGTATTCCCCCCGGCTCCCGACAGCGACCGGCGGTCCAATCCGACGCGCGTTTGCGTGAACAGGACGGGTCCGCGCGAGGTCAGCTTGATCAGCACGGCGATCAGGAGCATGAGCGGGAAGGCCACGACCAGGCCAACCGCGGCGACGGCGATGTTGAGGGCCCGGCGTGCGGCATGCTCGCGGTCGAGCGGGCCGAATGGCGCACGGTGCGACAGCGAGATTCTCGCCGGGCGAGAGGGTCGGAGTTCGAGAGTGGTGCTCATGGCTTCAGACATTCGCAAAGACCGTGCGCGGGCGCGGGCCAGCGCGGTTTTGGCTCTCCATGCGTGCGTTATATGGCGACCCGGCGTCGTGTGTGGAGCGGCTGCCACGGGGGGCAGCGACGTCAAGCGGCCGTGCTGCCCACGGGAGCGTCCACTTCGAAGTAGAAGCGGGTGCCCCACTGCGGGCGGGTTTCGACTTGCAATTCCGACCCCATCGCCCGCACCAGCTTGCGGCAGATGGTGAGCCCCAGCCCCGAGCTGGAGAAATGCTCGCGCTGCGCGGCCGGGGGCCGCCGCACGGGCTGATACAGCGTGCGGAGCCGCGCGGCGTCGATGCCGCTCCCGGTGTCGCGCACCGAGAACTCGAGACGCCGCGGGCCCACCGGCAACGCCGCGATCTCCACGAAGCCCGTGTCGGTGAACTTGACGGCATTGGTGGCGAGGTTGAGCAGCACGCGCGACAGCGCGCGCTCGTGTCCAGTGCGCCGCTCGGGCACGGGATGCACCAGGCGGACCTCGAGGCGCTTCTCCTCCGCGATGGGCAGGATCATGCTCCGGACCGACCCGAACACTTCGGCCACCGAGAACGGCGTCGGCGCGCGGTCCACGAGGCGCTGCCCGCCCCGGGCGAGCTCGAGCACGTCGCTCGCGGTGGCGCACAGGCACAACGCGGCGCTGTAGACCAGCCCCAGCTGCCTGGATTGCTCCGCCGTGACCGGTCCTCCCTGGCCCTGTTGCAGCGCCTCCGCGAGGAACAGGATCGACGTGAGGGGCGAGCGCAGGTCATGCGCCAGCTCCACCACGAGATCCAGCCCGTGCGGGCCCGAGAGACACGCCGCGAGATCGGGCGGCTCGAGCTCGGGAAGGGACGTCGGCTCGGGCTCGGGGAGCCGGTCCGTGACGGTCGCGATCGCGGTCTCCACGGCGGGCCAGTCGAGGCGCTCGGCGGTAGCGGTATTCGTGATCATGGGGTCGCCTTTTGCGCGGTCGCATCGGCGGTCACCGCGTCCATCGGCTCCACAGACTCCGCGGACTCGGCGCCGGGGGTGGGCTCCCGCTCGACTACCCAGCCCGCCGTCGGACTGCGCTGCAGGCCGTGCCGCTCCATCAACCGGTACAACGTCGTCCGATCGACTCCGGCGATCCGCGCCGCCTTGGACATGTTGCCGCTCGCCCGGTTGACCAGCCACGTGAGGTACTGACGCTCGAATTGGGCGATCACGCGATCGCGGGCAGCGTGATAGCTCTCCTCGAGCAGCGTGGAGATGAGCGACGCCGGGTTCGAGCCCGCGGTCGGGGTCGGCTCACCGCTGAGCTGCAGGTCCTCGGGGCGAATCTCCGCGCCCGGCTCCACCACGACGGCGACGTGCTCGATCACGTTCTGCAGCTCTCGCACGTTGCCCCGCCAGGGATGACCGCACAGCGTGCGCAGCGCCGCATCCGTGAGACGCGGGAACGGGGCGCCCTTGCGGCGATGCCGCACCCAGTACGTCGACAGGAAGTAGTCGGCGAGCAGGGGGATGTCCTCCGGGCGCTCGCGCAGCGCGGGCACGTGAATCGGTACGACCTTCAGGCGGTAGTACAGGTCTTCCCGCATATCGCCCGATTCGACCGACGACTCGGGGTCGCCGTTGGTGGCGGCGATGAAGCGCACGTTCACGACCGCGTCCGTCGTCTCGCTGCCCACGCGCCGCACGACGCCGTCCTGGATCACCCGCAGCAGCTTCGCCTGGATCGGCTTCGGCATCTCGATCAGCTCGTCGAGGAACAGCGTGCCGCCGTTGGCGGCTTCGAGCAGGCCGGGTTTGTCGCGCACCGCACCCGTGAAGGCGCCCTTGCGATGGCCGAACATTTCGGACTCGAGCAGACCCTCGGGAAGGGCGGCGCAGTTCACGGCGATGAACGGCCGGCTGGAGCGACGGCTGTGGTGATGGATGAACTGCGCGATCATCTCCTTGCCGCTGCCGCTTTCGCCCGTGATGAACACGGACGCATCGGTCGGCGCCACCTTGCGGGCCAGCTCAATGGCGCGCCGGAACGACGGCGCGGTGCCCAGCAGCGTGATCTTGTCCGAATGGACCTGCAGCTGGTCAAGCGTATCGCGCTGCTCGCGCGTCTCACGCGCGACCAGCAGGGTGTGCACCGCGCGCCCGATCAGCACCTGCAGGTGCGACGCGGAAAACGGCTTGGGCAGGTAGTCGAACGCCCCCTGACGCAACGCCTCGACGCTCGACTCGACGCTCGGGTTGCCCGTCATCACGATCACCATCGTGTCGTGATTGGTCCCGAGCGCGGTGCGCAGGAGGGTAAGGCCATCGACCTGCGACATGTACAGGTCCACGAGCACGAGGTCGAAGGCGCGGCGCTTCAGCAAGTCGAGGGCTTCCTGCCCCCGGCTGCAGACGGTCACGTCGTAGCCTTCGTGGCGCAGCACCGCCGCGCAGCTCTCTCGCAGCGTGTGTTCGTCATCGACCACCAGAATCCGCACGCGGGCCTTGGCTTCCGGCCCGATGGCGAGCATGGCCGACGCTTCCCGTCCCTCGACTGAGGGGGGCACGCCGTCTTGAGCAAGCGGTATCGACATCGGGACGTCCTCGATTTCCGGTTGACCCCCCCCTACGCAGGGTTCGGGCCAACCTGTCGCAAGGCCGCAGCGGCAGCGATTCTCCGCACAACGACAACGAATTCGGCATGTCACACAGGTGTTACGAGGCGTCGCCCCCGCACCAAGGTGCATCCGGCCCCCGGGTGCGGTGCACCGATTTGCGGCATGGGGAGAGTGTAGGCTCCGCGCCGCGCGGTATCGGACTTGCCACAGGGAAGGCGCGTCGACCGCGCCACCCGGCGCGGCCCGCCATCACAGTGGAGGTACGCGTTCCGATGAGCACCAGTCCGCTCCCCCTACATGCCGGCTCCTCGCTGCCCGCCGTGGCCCCCGCGGCCGCGCCGCCCATGGGCGCCGACACGGGATTCGGCCAGGGATTCGCCCAGCCGGAGACCGGTGTCGACTGGCGCCGTGTGTTGAGCGCGGTCGCGCGCTTCAAGTGGCTGATCGCGGTGGTGACCATCGTGGGAACGGTCGGCGGTCTGGCGGCGACCCGCTTCATCAAGCCGCAGTACATGGTTCAGGCGACGTTGTGGATCGATCAGCCCGATCAGCGCGGCGGCGTGGATCGCGGTCCGATTCGGGCGGGGCAGCCGCTCGAGCCCGAGGCCTGGCTCGATCTCCTCAAGTCGTACCGTGTGCTGGACGAGGTGGTGCGTGACCAGCGTCTGTTCGTGACGCCCAAGGCGCGCGAGGATGCCCCGCTGTTCGACACGTTCCGGGTGGCGGACCAGTATCGACCGGGAGTGTATCGCCTCGCCGTGGATGGGAGCGGGAGGACCTTCACGCTGTCGACCGACAAAGGCGTCGAGGTGGAGCACGGTGCCGTGGGCGATTCGATCGGGGCCCGTTTGGGCTTCACCTGGGCACCGGCAGCGGGCACTATCCCCGCCGGCCGCTCGATCGAGTTCTCGGTGGCGACGGTGCGCGACTCCGCGCGGGCGCTGAGTGACGAGCTCGAAGTCGCGACCGATCCCGCGGGCAACTTCCTGCGGATGCACTTGAAGGGCGCGGACGCCGCCCGCATTACCGCGACGGTCAATGCGATCGCCGAGCGTTTTGTGCGGGTCGCGGCGGAGTTGCGTCGGCAGAAGCTCACGGAGCTCACGAAGATTCTGGACCAGCAGCTGCAGGGCGCGCACCAGAACCTGCAGGACGCCGAACAGGCGCTGGAGCGGTTCCAGGTGAACACGATCGCGCGGCCCTCGGCGATTCCCAAGGCCAGCGGAACCGACGATCCGGCGTTCGCCAGTTTCTTCAAGATGCAGGTCGACCGCGACCAGGTGAAGAGTGACCGGGAGGCGCTCGAGCGGGTGATCGCCCAGATCGGAGACTCAGGGCTGTCGGCGGAGGCGCTGGCGGTCGTCGGGTCGGTACAGCAGAACGTGCAGCTCACCCAGGCGCTGGCGGAGCTGACCACGAAACAAGCGGAGCTCCGCGCGCTGCGATACAAGTACGCGGACGCGTACCCCCTGGTGCAGAAGCGGCTGGGCGAGATCGCCACGCTGCAGCGGCAGACGATCCCGAGCCTGGCGCGCCAGCTGCTGGCGGAGCTCTCGGGTCGGGAAGCCGAGCTGGGGCGCCGTGTGACCGCGGACTCGCGGACGCTGCAGGCGGTCCCGCCGCGCGCCATCGACGAGGCGCGGCTGCAGCGCCAGGTGACGCTGGCGGAGAACTTGTATACCAACCTGCAGAAGAACTACGACGAAGCGCGGCTCGCCGAAGAGAGTGCCGTGCCGGACGCGCGCATTCTCGATCATGCCGTCGTGCCGCAGGATCCGGTGCGGAACACGGCGCCGCGCGTGATTTTCCTGGGATTCGCCGCCAGCCTGGCGCTGGGGCTGTGCGGCGCCGTGGTGCTCGATCGCATCGACCCCAAGGTGCGCTATCCCGACCAGGTCTCGCGCGGACTGGGGATCCCGATCCTGGGTGCGGTCCCGCATCTGCGCAACCTGCCGCGTGGCGGCCGGGGCGGCGGCGCCCGCGTACCGGACGACGTCAACGAAGTCGTCGAGGCCCTGCGCGGCGTGTGCCTGAACCTCGTGTACGCCCACGGCGGCCGGGCCCCGCTGCTGGTGACGATCACCAGTCCCGGGGCAGGCGACGGGAAATCGTTCATCTCGGCGAACCTGGCGCACACCTTCGCCGACGGCGGGCACCGCACGCTGCTGATCGACGCGGACATCCGGCGAGGCGTGCTGCACCGCCGGCTGAGCGTCCGCCGCCGGCCCGGCTTGAGCGACTTCCTGCGCGGCGAGGCGCAGCTCGACGCCATCGTGCAAGCGACGCAGTTCCCGGCACTCTCGCTGATCGGCTGCGGGACGCGCGCCTACAACGCGCCTGAGCTGCTCGGCTCGCCGGCTATGACGTCGCTGGTGAACGGCCTGCGGTCTGGCTACGACGTGGTATTGATCGACAGCCCACCGCTGGCTGCGGGAGTGGACCCCCTCATCCTGAGCACCCTGACGGGGACGCTCGCCCTGGTTCTGCGCACGGGCTACAGCCACCGTGACGTGGCAGCGGCCAAGCTGGAGGTGCTGCAGCGGCTGCCGGTGCGCATGCTCGGAGCGGTGCTCAACGATGTGCCGGCGGGCGGCGCCTACCGGTACTATTCCTATTATCTGCCGGGGTACGAGGCGATGGACGAGAACAGCGGGTCGCCGCGGGTTCCCGTCTAAGAAGCGGCCGTACCGATTCCTTCGTCGAAGCGCCGCAGCCAGCTCCCGGAGTCCGTCTTGCCGGTGCGGACGGCAGCGGCAGCCCGGACCAGTAGATCGACCGGCTCGATGGGCGCGTACCCCACGTTCGCGACGGCTTCGTAGCCGCAGCGGACCCGGGGCAACGGCGTGGTTGCCGAGCCGGTCGCCGCCGGCTCACCCGTGACGCTGGGAGCCGACACAGAGCTGGCCAGCCGTTCGGCGAGGCGGCGCGCCCCGGCGGCGTCCGTGCCCGGCGCTAACACCGCGAACTCCGTCGGGCTCAACCGCCCGATCACATCCGACAGCCGTGCCGACGCCTTGAGCGCCTGCACGCACCGCCCCACCATGCCGCTGCCCTGCTGACCGGGGGCGAGCTCATGTGGCTCGAGGTCGACCGCGAGCACGACACAGGCCAGCGGCCCGTGCTCGCGGAACGCCTGCGACCCGAGCTCCCGGGCGCGGCGGGCGAGTCCTTGCCGGTTATACAGGCCCGTGACGGAATCCAGCAGCCCTTCGGCCCGCGCGCGATCGGCATCGAGCTTGGCGCGCACGTACGCGCCGAGCTTGAGGAGGATCTCGTCGGCGTCGTGCGGCGGCGTGATGCATTCCCACGCCCCGGCGCGCAGCGCGGCGAGCCGCTGGGCGCGGCTGGCCGGTTCCCGCACGGCGAGCAATATCGGCGTGCTGCTCGAGACCCGCGGGTCGGTGCGGAGCGTGCGACACAGGTCTGCGCCCGGCATGTCCGGGAGCTCGGCATCGACGATGATGAGGTCCGGCTCCGTGCTGCGAGCGCGCTCGAGCACGTGCTGAGCCAAGCGCTCCTGGAGCACGGCGTAGCCGCCGCCTTCCAGCAGGCTCTTCAGCCATCGCGTGGCCTCCTGGCCGTCACCGCCGAGTAGGACCAGCGGCAATCCGCCTTGTGGCATTCGCTCGCTCATGCTTCGCTCCCCCGCAGACAGCGTGTCGGGATGACCCGTTAGGGCACTGGTGCTATCTGCAAACACGGGGCCGTCGTGCGTTGGCCATGCCGCGCCTCAGTCGCGCCGCCAAGCGCGGCCGACGCGCGTCGCGCCTGCCGCGCGAGCGCAACGGACACGCGGTCGCAGCGCCGCACGCGCGGGCCAGGCGCACCATCGCTAACCCATTGTGCGAGTGTATCGGTAGCGACGTCATCGGGGCGCCGGAACGCGGCCGGGCCTCAAACTTGAAGGGAGCAGATCGGACGTGGATTGGACCAGTGTGCAGTTGACGACCCCGAGCCTCCGTCGCATCTGGCGCCGCGGGCAACCGCGCCGCCGGCGCGCCCCGCCCTGGTTCGTGCGCCGGACCGGGCTCGCCCAGCTCGCGCGGTTCGGTCTCGCGATCACGGGGAAGCCACTGCTGGAACTCAAGACAAAGGACGCGTGAGCGATGTGTGGAATCGTCGGGTACGTCGGGCCGCGGGAAGCGGCAGCGGTTCTGGTGGAGGGCCTGAGCCGGCTCGAATATCGCGGCTACGACTCCGCCGGAGTCGCGGTCCTGAACGGGGGTGGGGTCGAGACCCGCAAGCTCGCGGGACGCATCGCGCGCCTGCGGGCCCTCCTGTCGGAGGCGCCGCTGCATGGCAGCTGCGGCATCGGCCACACGCGCTGGGCGACGCACGGCGCGCCGACCGAGCGTAACGCGCACCCGCACAGCGACTGCAGCGGCACCCTCGCCCTGGTCCACAACGGGATCATCGAGAACGCCGACGTGCTGCGCACGCGGCTCGAGCGCGAGGGCCACCGCTTCACGACCGAGACCGACACCGAAACGCTGGCGCACCTGATCGAAGACTCCGTCGGCGAGACGCTGGAGGAGCGCGTGATGGCGGCCCTCGCCCATGTCGAGGGGACCTACGGCATCGCGGTCGTTTCCGAGGCGGATCCCGGGAAGATCGTGGTCGCCCGACGCGGCTCGCCCGTGCTGCTCGGCGTCGGGGACGGCGAGTTCCTGGTGGCGTCTGATGCGAGCGCCGTGCTCGCCCATACGCGATCGGTGGTCTATCTCAACGACGGCGACGTCGCCGTGGTGACGCGGTCCGGGTATCGCGTGCTCGACAGTCACGCCGAGGAGCAGGATCGGGCGGTGGACGACATCGAATGGGATCTCGATGCCATCGCCTTGGGCGGCTATCCGCACTTCATGCTCAAGGAGATCTGCGAGCAGCCGGAGACGGTGCGGAGCACGCTGCGGGGACGGTTGCTCGCCGGCGAGGGGACGGCGCGCCTCAACGGTTTGAACCTGACGCCGGCGCAGTGCAGCCGCATCCGGCGCATCGTGATCGTGGCCTGCGGCACGTCGTGGCACGCGGGACTGGTCGGTCGCCACATCCTGGAGGAGTTGAGCGAGATCCCGGTGTCGGTTGAGTACGCGTCGGAGTACCGCTACCGGCGCGAGCTGCGCATCCCGGGGACGCTGACCATCGCGATTTCGCAGTCGGGCGAGACGGCCGACACGCTGGAGGCCCTGCGCGCCGCCAAGGCGGCGGGCTCGACCGTGATCGGTCTGGTCAATGTGGTGGGCTCCACGATCGCGCGGGAAGCGGACGGCGGCATCTACCTGCATGCCGGCCCGGAAATCGGCGTCGCCTCCACCAAGGCGTTCACCGCCCAGGTGGTCGCGCTGCTGCTGTTGGGCCTGTGGCTGGGACGGCAGCGCGGCGTGTCCGTGGACGAAGGGCGCGCCATGGTCACGGAGCTGCTGGGCCTGCCAGATCTCGTGGCGCGGGCCCTGGAGGTGGAGCCGCAAGTCCGCTCGCTCGCCGAGCGCTATGCCGAGGCACGGAACGCGCTGTATCTGGGGCGTGGTGTCAACTTTCCGGTGGCGCTCGAGGGGGCTCTCAAGCTCAAAGAGATTTCCTACATCCATGCCGAGGGCTACCCCGCGGCCGAAATGAAGCACGGACCCATTGCCCTGATCGACGAGAACATGCCGGTCGTGTGTCTCGCGCCGAAGGACTCCGTCTATGCCAAGGTGGTGTCCAACATGCAGGAAGTGAAGGCACGGGGCGGCAGGATCATCGCGATCACCAGCGCGGGCAACGGTGATCTCAGCCGGCTCGTGGATCACCAGATCGCGGTGCCGGCGAGCTCACCGCTGCTGGCGCCGGTGCTGACGGTCATTCCGCTGCAACTGCTGGCCTATCATATCGCCGTACTGCGTGGCTGCGACGTGGATCGGCCGCGCAACCTGGCGAAGAGCGTAACAGTCGAGTGATACCATGACGACCAAGACGATCGTGCGCCTCGCGGCGCTCATGCTGCTGGCAGGTCCCGCCGTCGCGCAGACGACGAACGGCGCAGCGACCAGCGACTTCCAGATCAACGACCAGATCCTGCTCGAGGTGGAGGGAGACAGCCAGTTCACCCACAATTTCACGGTCGGCCCTGGACCGGCCCTGATGCTGCCGGTGATCGGCCCGATCCCGCTCGTGGGTGTGCGGCGCGCACAGGTGGAGACCTACCTGACGCAGCAGCTCAAGCGCTACATGAAGGACCCGGTGGTCCACGCCAAAGTGCTGGTGCGGCTCTCGGTGCTGGGCGAAGTGGAGCATCCGGGGTTCTACCCGGTCGCGGCGGATGCCCCGGTGTCGGACGCGTTGATGGCGGCCGGCGGGCCCACCAAGGACGCCAAATTCACCGGCACGCGCATCGATCGTATCGGGCGGGACGCCGTGGGCGGCGGTGAGCTGCAGGAGGCGATCGCGCGCGGCGCGACCGTCGACGGGATGGGGCTGCGCTCGGGTGATCAGATCATCGTGCCCAAGCGGCACGACAGCGAGGCCACGTTCCGGATCATCGGGATCCTCGCGGGCATTCCCGCCGCGATCCTGATCGCCACCCACATTCATTGAGGACCTGATGCGTATCCTCTCCGTCGTCGGCGCCCGCCCGAACTTCATGAAGCTGGCGCCCGTCGATCGCGAGCTGGTGAAGCGGGGCGTCGAGCACGTGATCGTCCATACCGGACAGCATTATGACCGCGACATGTCGGACGCCTTTTTCGAGGAGTTGTGGATTCCGGCGCCCGACCATCACCTCGGCGTCGGGTCGGGCTCGCACGCCCGGCAAACGGCGGAGGTGATGCAACGCCTCGAGCCGGTCTTGCTCCAGCTGCTACCCGATCTCGTTCTGGTCTACGGCGACGTGAACTCTACGCTGGCCGCGGCGCTCGTGGCGGCCAAGCTCGACGTGCGCGTCGGTCACGTTGAAGCGGGCTTGCGCAGCGGCGACTGGACGATGCCCGAGGAGATCAACCGGGTCGTCACGGATCGACTCTCGGACCTCCTGTTTCTGCCGTCGCGCGACGCCGCAGCCAACCTCGCCGGCGAGGGCATTGCGGGCGAGCGCATGCACTTCGTCGGGAACGTGATGATCGACACCCTGAGCTGGGCCATGCCGCAGGCCATCAGGCTCGACGCACCGGCGCGCCACGGCTTGAGCGGCGCTCGGTTCGCGGTCGTGACCCTCCATCGGCCAGCGAATGTCGATGACCCGGCCGTGCTGGCGGAGCTGGTCGATGGGCTGGAGCGCCTGGCGCAGACGGTACCCGTCCTGTTCCCCGTCCACCCGCGTACCCGCCAGCGCATCCAGGCGCAGGGCCTCAAGCTCAGGAACGACGGCGGCCTGCGGCTGCTCGAGCCGCTGGGCTATCTCGAGATGCTCAGCCTGGTGGCGGGTGCGTCGCTGGTGGTGACCGATTCCGGCGGGCTTCAGGAGGAGACGTCGTTCCTGGGCGTGCCCTGTCTCACGGTGCGGCCCAGCACCGAGCGTCCCATCACCTGCACTCACGGCACGAACCGTCTCGTGCTCGCCAAGCGCGACGCGATCCTCGCTGCCGCGGAGCGGGCCCTGGCACGCCGCTCGCCGGCGCGACCGGTCATCGAGCGGTGGGACGGCCGGGCGGCCGAACGCATCGCCCGCGTCGTATGCGACGACGAGCGGTTCGAGCTCGACGCCCCGCTGGCGGCGACCTCGTCCCACACCCCCCGCCGGGCGGTCGCGATCCCGCAACCGCTCGGCGCCGGTTGAACGTCGCACGCGGATGAGCCGTCGCAACAGTGTGCCTAACCCGGAGGTCAGCGAATGACCGATGTAGAGCCCGGCGGGGAGCGGACCGCACGCCGCTCCCCGCGGCGCTCTTTGGTCCGTGGCGGCGTTGCGACTGCGTCGTACGATTCATGCTGCATGATGCTGCATTCCCACCACATCAGGGCGCCCAGCGTCGTGCCCGTGGCAACACGAATCGACGCACCGCGCGCGGCATCCGTCTTGCGAAGGGGATCGGGAGTAGCGTGGGTGCCGCGCCGCGGCGCGCCACGACGCATTGCCGGACATGTACGCGGGGAAGCGGGCCAACTGAGCTGACCATTCGCGGATTGCGTCCACCCGACCGCCGCGCGCGGGCGGGTGGGCCCCGATGGTGGCTCGCTCCCCTGCGCCTTTTTTTTGTGCA
>DATDFC010000033.1:0-25192 GCA_036522815.1 Gemmatimonadales bacterium
CCGGCGCTCGACCGCGCGGGCGCCCGCGGCGAGCGCGTCGAGCCGGCCCACGAGCTCGGTTGCCAGGGTCGCGCCCTCGCGCGCCCGCATCGCGACCAGCTGCTGTGCCGCGCGCTCGACGATCGGCTCTACCTCGCTCCACTCGGCCGCCGCGCCGTCGCGCTCCAGCGCCAGGACGTCGGGATGCCGCGCCACGAAAGCCAGATCCACCTCGCCCTTCAGCTTGAGCTGCTTCTTGAGCTCCCGCGCCGCCGCCAGCACCTGACGCGCGCGGGCCAAATCGACCGTGACCGCGGACTCCGTCGCCGGCGGCTCGATCCAGCGCACCGAGAGCGTCACGTGCCCGCGCTCGAGCAGGCGGCGCAGCCGCTCGCGCAGCTGAGTTTCCGTGCCCGCCAGCTCGAACGGCAGCTTCAGCTGCGGGTTGAAGTAGCGGTGGTTCACCGAGCGGATCTCGATCGAGAGCCGCCCGCCGAGCACGCTGCCTTCGGCCGAGCCGTAACCCGTCATGCTCCGCGGCACAGACTCTAAAGCTAGCCGGTCAATTCGTGAACAGCCATCGCACCCCGTAGAACTGGTAGTGACGCGGGTAGTCGAGCCCGGGCACGTAGCTCCCGGTCGCGAGCGTCGCGTTGCGCTCGATCCAGAAGATCGTCACGCCCGCGATGCGGATCTGGACGTTCAGCTCGCCGAACGTCTTGCCGGGCAGCGCCAGCGGCGCACCGCTCGAGTCGAGCCCCGCCACCCCCCGGCTCCACGACTCCGATGCGGCCTCGACGCGCAGCGCGAAGATGCCGCTCCGGTACACGCGCCAGAACCGCGAGTAGAACGTGAGCGACACGCGCGTGTGATACGGCGGCTCGAAGTCGTCGCCTCCCCGCACGATCGGGTCGAAGTACCAGCCGGCGAGCTCGAGTCCGGGCAGCAGGCGCACCACGCCGTGGGTCGTGAAATAGCGGGTGCGCTGGGCGGGCCCGAATCCGGCGACGGACCCCAGGCCCACCGGAACGCCGATCGGCGCGAACGCGTCGCGTCGCGTCTGGCCGACCTCCCACGTGATCCAATCACGATCCCACCGGAGCGCGCCGGAGACGTCGACGGTGCGTTGCAGCGTGTCGGCGGTATCGCCGGGGGCCTGGAGGTCCTTGGCCCACGCGAAATCGCCATGCACGGAAAACCCGGCGGGGAGTGTGAGCCCCGCCGCGAGGTGGGCGCGGTCGCCGGTGCGCCCCAGGCTGTAGCGGGCGCGGCGGACATCGCCCCACAGGGTGAGCGCCGGGAGCGGAGTCCAGCCGGCGCTCCCCTCGAGCTGCCACGGCTGCGCCTCGTCCGCGGTCCGGAAGACGAGGCCCAGGTGCGCGCGTGGCCAGTCGCTCGACAGCTCGAGGCTTCCCTGCGACACGTGGCGGTCGAGCACGGCCGTGTCCTTGCTGGTGCTCGCCGTCGCGAAGCTCGCCTGCGCGCGCAGCCCCAGCCCGTCGTCGCGCGTGGCGGCGAACAGGCGCACGATCCCGTCGCGCCGCTGGCTGTGCCAGTCGGGAATGGAGTCTCCGGCGCTGCGGTGCCAGGTCGAGCTCAGGACCTGGTACTGCGCCCCCAGGTGGGGGTTGGGCAGGTACTCCGCCTTGAGCCACAGGTCGACCGAGTTGAACGGCGTGTTGGAAGAGCCGGAGATGCCGTCGTTGTTGTTGTAGTCGGCGACCAGGGAAAGGCCCAACCCCGAGCGCCAGCGACGCAGGTAGGCGCCGCGGTAGTTCGCCGTGCTCACCTCGCCGCTCGCGACCCCGACCTGGGACGTGGTCGCTGTGGAGCGCTGCCGCAGCGTGACGAGGTACACGCGCAGCCCGGCCGGGAGCACCACGACGTCAACGCGCTCCAGCGGCGCCAGCGAAATGCGGGCCGGGTCGAGATACAGCGAATCGCGCCCCAGCGGGAGATAGCGGACGCCGTCCCAATACAGCTCGAGCCCCGCCGGCCCGCGTCCGCCGTACAGCACCGGCTCCGCCGCGCCGTAGATCCCCCCCCGCGCCACGTACACGCCGGGAATGTGGGCCAGCAGATCGGACAGCGTCTGGATGTTCGAGAGGGCGAACGAGTCGGCGGTGAAGCTGTAGCGCGTGCCGCGGGGGGCGGGGCCGGCGGGAATCGGCGCGGGGAACACCGGGAGGTAGCGGGGGACGGTGTCGGCCCTCGTGCTGTCGCGGCGGGCGGTCGAATCGCGGGCGGTGGAATCGCGGACGGTGGAGTCACGCCGCGCCGTGGTGTCGACTTGCGCCGCCGCCGCGGTCGCGAGCGAGAGCAGAACGGCCGCGCAGCCCAGGCCGCGCGTCACGCCCCCGCGCGCTTGAGGATGAACTCGGTGAAGAGCCGCACACCGACCGCCGTGGGACCCTTGACCTGGTGCGGCCCCTCGCCCTCGGTGTAGGCCGTGCCGGCGATGTCGAGGTGCACCCAGGGGAAGCCCTCCGCGAATTCGCGCAGGAACCAGCCACCCGCGATGGACCCGGCTCCCCGGCCTCCGGAGTTCTTCATGTCCGCGATGTCCGACTTGAGCAGGTCGCGGTACTCCTCCCACAACGGCAGCGGCCAGCAGCGCTCGCCCGCGCGCTCGCCCGCCTCGCGGACCTCGGCGAGCAGCGCCTCGTCGTTTCCCATCATGCCGATCGCGACCTGCCCCAGCGCGACGACGACCGCGCCCGTCAGCGTGGCGATGTCGATCACGGCCGCCGGCTTGAAGCGCTTCACGTACGACAGGGCGTCGCACAGGATCAGCCGTCCCTCGGCATCGGTGTTGATGATCTCGATCGTCTTTCCCAGATGACTCTTCACCACGTCCCCGGGCTTGACCGCGGTTCCGGAGGGGAGGTTCTCCGTCGACGGGATGACGCCGACGACGTTGAGCCGGGGCTTGAGCCGACCCAGCGCTGCGAACGTCCCCAGCACAGCCGCCGCGCCGGACATGTCGAACTTCATGTCCTCCATGTTCTGCGCCGGCTTGATCGAGATGCCGCCCGAATCGAACGTGACGCCCTTCCCCACCAGCGCGACCGGTGGGTCGGCCGCTCCGGCGCCGCGGTACTCGAGCACGATGAAGCGCGGCTCCTGCTGGCTGCCCTGCGCCACCGCCAGCAGCGCGCCCATGTTCTCCTGCCGCATCTGGGCCCGGTCGAGCACGCTGCACGTGAAGCCGTGCTGCTCGGCGAGCTGCTTGGCCCGGTCCGCCAGATAGGCCGGCGTGCACACGTTGCCGGGTAGCATCTGGAGGTAGCGGGTCAGGAAATGGCCGGCCGCGATCGCTTCGCCCAGCCGCTCCCCGGCGCCCACGGCCTTGGTTTCTTTCGCGTCGCATACGACGGCGACCGCCTCGACCTCGGCCTTCGGCTCTTCGGGGGCGGCCTTGAGCTCGGTGAACGCCCAGGCCCCCTGCGCCGATCCCTCGACCACGACCTGCCCCAGGTCGGCGGCGGCGATGCCGTTGCGGGCTTCGGCGGCGAGCGCGAATGTGAATTGCGTCGCGCCCAGGGCGCGGGCGCGCTTCGCGGCGACGGCGGCAGCCCGTCGTATGGCGGCGCGCGTCACTTCCCCCGTCTTTCCCAACCCCACGAGCAGCAGGCGCTGCGGCTTGGCGCCGCCCGGGTAGAGCAGCGCGGTTTCATCACGCTTGCCCTTGAAGTCGCCGCTCGTGATCGCGCGTGCCACGACCCCGCCCGCCGCGCGGTCCAGCTCCGCGAGCGACGGGGGGGGGACCGCGCTACCCTGCGCCAGCGCCACGGCGAGCAGCGGCGTCTCGATTTGGGCGAGCGGTGCCGTGAGGGTCGTGCCGGTCATCTTAGACATGCTCGATTATGCCCTCGGCGAATCGCGAGGTCGAGACCTCCGTCGCGCCGGGCATCTGCCGGGCGAGGTCGTACGTGACCCGGCGCGACCGGATCGCGCCGCCGAGCCCCCGCACGATCGCCTCCGCCACGTCGGTCCAGCCGAGCTCCTCGAACATCATGGCGCCCGACAGGATCACGCTCCCGGGGTTGACCTTGTCGAGCCCCGCGTACTTGGGCGCGGTGCCGTGCGTCGCCTCGAACACGGCGTAGCCGTCGCCCACGTTGCCGCCGGGCGCCAGCCCCAGGCCGCCCACCTGCGCCGCCGCCGCATCGGACAACAGGTCGCCGTTCAGGTTGGGGGCCGCGATCACCGAGTACTCGTCGGGCCGCAGCACCAGCTGAGCGAACATCGCGTCGGTAATCCGGTCTTTCATGATCACCTTTCCCGTTTCCCCTTTCGCCTTTCCCGCTTCGTCCTCGGTGATCGTCTTGTCCCCGAACTTCTCCTTCGCGACCGCGTATCCCCACTCCCGGAACCCGCCCTCGGTGAACTTCATGATGTTGCCCTTGTGCACCAGCGTCACCGAGGGGCGGCCGCTACGGAGCGCGTATTGGATCGCCTTGACCACCAGGCGCTGCGAGCCGAACTGCGACATCGGCTTGATGCCGATCGCGCTGCCGGGCCGGATCTTGGCGCCGAACCGCTCCGTCAGAAAGCCGATCACGGCATCGGCTTCCCCGCTGCCGGCGCGGTATTCCACGCCGGAGTACACATCCTCGATGTTCTCTCGAAAGATCACGACGTCGAGGCGCTGCGGCTCGCGCATCGGGCTCGGCACGCCCTCGAAGTAGCGCACCGGGCGGATGCAGGCGTACAAGTCGAGCACCTGGCGCAGGGTGACGTTGAGCGACCGGATCCCGCCGCCCACCGGGGTCGTGAGCGGGCCCTTGATCGCGACGCGGTGCGCCCGGATCGCGTCGAGGGTCGCGTCGGGGAGCCAGTTGCCCACCTGCTTGAAGGCCTTCTCGCCGGCGAGCACTTCGAGCCACGCGACGCCCCGCTTGCCGCGGCCGACCTTCTCGACCGCCGCGTCGAACACCCGGCGCGCCGCGCGCCAGATATCGGGTCCCGTCCCATCTCCTTCAATAAAAGGGATGACCGGGCGGTCGGGCACCACCCATTGGCCGTCCCGGTATTGGATGCGCTCGCCCATCGCACGACGCTCCTACGGGGAATATCCGGTTTCTGTCAGCGGTAAGGTGGGTGGAGTCTACACGTCCCAGCCAGGGTTGCGCCAGGCGAAACACTCACCGTACACTTGAGGCGATGCGCAGCGCTCCGAGATCGATCCTCTTCACACTGGCGGCCGCCTGCTGGCTCGCCGCGGGTCCGGCCGGCGCGACCCTCCGGGAATTGCTGGTGTGCCGCCATCATGCGGCGCATCACATGGCGGGGCAGCATCCGCCCACCCCGGCGGACGGCCCCTGCTTCTGCGATCAGATGACCGGCGGGCTCGATCTCGCGGTCTCGACGGCGGTTCCGACCCCGCTCGGCCACGACGTGGTGGTCCTGCCATCGGTCCTAGACCTGCCCCGTGCCGTTCCATTCCCCATTCCCCATTCCCCGTCGTTTGCACCAACTCCTCCGCCTCCGATCGGACTCGGCTGACCTGAACCGTTAGCCACCTACAATCCGGAGGAGATACGCTATGCGCAGAGCGCCGTGGTGCGCCCTGCTGTCCTGCGTCGCGGCACCCGTCGCGGCGCAGGAGCGCGCGGTGACGTTCGAGGAGCCTCAGCCCGTCGCCGTGACGGGATTCGCCGTCGGGCGCGCCGATTACGACCGAGTGGCCCGCAGCAACAGCTTCACGGCCGGCAAGATCGGGGTCAGTCTCTTCAAACCCGTGGGGGACGTGTATCTGTTCGCCCAGCTGACGACGGCCCTGGAGGGCACGGAAACGTCGACCGAGATCGACAATCTGCTGGTCAGCTGGACTCCGCAGCGGGCGAACCAGTGGACCCTGGCATTCGGGCGGTTCGACGCCCCCATCGGCTTCGAGCGCGACGACGAGCCCCTCAACTTGATCGCCACCAATTCGTTCAACTTCGAGTTCGCTCGACCAGGCAAGCTCACCGGCGTGCAGCTGCACTACACCGCGTCTCCGCGGGCGGAGGTCTGGGCGGTGGCGGCCAATGGTTGGGACGCCGCGGTGGACAACAATCGCGGCAAGACCGCGCTGCTGCGGGCGCAGGTCATCCCGATCCCCTGGGTCACGGTCGGGGTCACGGGCGTGTACGGCCCCGAGCGCGACTCCAGCGACGCGAACCAGCGCTCGCTGCTCTCGGGCGACGTCACCATCGACCGCGGCCGTGTGATCGTCGGCGCCGAGCTGAACCTGGGCCGCGAGCAGGAGGGGGGCACCGATCCGACCTGGCGCGGCGCCGCCGTCACCGGATTCGTGCGGCTCGCCCGCAACCTCGGCTTCACGGCGCGCTACGATCAGATGGAAGACAGGGACGGCCTGCTCACCGGCACGCCGCAGATCCTGCGGTCGGTGACCGTGGGACCGATGTGGTACTCGAGCAGCGCGCGCGAAGGGATCTTCAGCAACATCGAGCACACCCGCTTTCACCTGCCGCAGATCGCCCTGCGAGCGGCCGTCCGGGCGGATTGGTCGTCGCAGCCGTTCTTTCCCGACGCCACCGGGGCGCTCCAAGGCTCGAATACGAAGGGCGTGCTCGAGCTGGTGTACGTCTTCTAGCGGAGGAAGCGTCATGCTCTACGACCTCGGACGCGCCGACCTTCGCATCAAGTGGCTGGTCACGTGTCTGCTCGCGACGCTCGGCGTCTCCTACGTGTTCGGGGCACTGATGGTCTCGCTGTACGCGGGCTTCACGCCAGAGCGCGTGGCGGCCACGTACGCCGGGCGCGAGATGTCGATGCCGATGCCGCCCGAGACGACCATGGTCATGGAACACCCCATGTCCATGGCCGATTTCGCGAGACCCGAGGTGCACCAGGTCGACACCAACCTGCTGATACAGGACACGCACGTGCATGTCCCGATGTACGGCGTGATCGCCGCCGCCCTGTCGCTCGTGGTAGCGGGGCTGTCGCTCCCCCAGGGGTGGGCGCTCGCCCTCATCACGCTGCTGTTTTCCGCCCCGTGGCTGGACTTCGCGGGGATGTGGCTCACCAAGTTCGTCTCGGCCCGCTTCGCGGCCGTCACCCTGATCGGAGGATGGGCCATGGGCGTGGGCTATCTCGCCGTCACCGCACTGGCGATCCAACAAATGTGGCTTCGCACGAGAGGAGTCGACCGATGAATCTGCTGCTCCGCGCGGCGGCGATCGCCGCCGTCCTCCATATCACCCCCGTCGTGGTCCTGGTGAAGCGGCCCGATGCCGTGCAGACGCTCCTTCCCGGCGCAGACACCTACCTCGCGCGCGATGTGCATTTGAGCGACCCGGACGCGCACCGCCTCCACGAGCTCGTCGACTGGAGTCCGGACGATGGCGTGCTCACCTTCTACAGCGGCAAGGCGGGCACCACCGGCGTTGGCGCCCTGACGTTCGTCCGAGTCGATACGCCCCATGGCCCGATCGAGGTAGCCGTCGGTTTCACACCGCAGGGCGCCGTGCGCGGTGTGATCGTCACCAAGGCCACCGTCGAGATGAAGCCGTGGGTGGTCGAAGCGGTCGGCGCGGGCCTGCCGGAGCGCTATCGGGCGCTGAAGCCGGGTGATGTGCCGGCGGGCGCCGCGGCGCTCGAGGGGCACGCCGGCAAGCTCGCCGTGTATATCGCTGGAGAGGTGGACAAGGGCGTGGCCCGGGCGCTTGCGGCGTATGGGACCTTCTATAATGGTCACGTGAGGGCCTGAGTCAGGCTTCCGCCAGTAACGGACCGCAACATCGGAGGGTGACCGTGCGTCTCCTCGGAATGCGTCACACACCCTGGTCGTTGCTGCTGCCGCTCGCCTGCGTGCTGAGTGCCTGCGTGGAGGGCCCGGGTGGACCCCTGGGCCTCGGCGGGAACGGCGGCGGGATCGCGATCGGCGGGACGGGCGGCGGTACGGGCGCGGGCATCCTCAGCTTCACGGTGCAGCCAAGCACCGCGACAGCAGGCAACATCATCACGCCGCCCGTTCAGGTCATCGTGCGCGACTCGCTCGGCAACGTCGACACCAGCTTCACGGCGGCCATCGCGATCAGGATCACCACCAATCCGGTGGGCGGGACGCTGTCCGGCACCACCAGTGTAGCGCCCGTGAACGGCATCGCCCAGTTTGGGGACTTGAGCATCAACGCGCCCGGCACGGGCTACGTGTTGGGGGCCAGCGCATCCGGGGCGGTCGCCGCCTCTTCGAGTTCCTTCGACATCCTCGCGCCCTAGGAACCTCTGCGCAACTCGGTACGTGGCGCTGGGGTCGGGGCGGAGGGCGCTTTACACGCGAGAGCGCCACGAGCACGATGACTTGTGCAGAGGTTCCCTAGCGGTCCGGCCGCGTCAGCCGGCGGCGCGGCCCCGGTCGTTCCAGGCGATCTCGAAAAACCCGTTGCAGCGGTGACAGCGCATGCCCGCCGGCTCGCCCTCCAGGCGAGCCCGCTCGCGACAGTTCGGGCATACGGCGTAGCGCGGCCCCCAGGAGCTCGGGAAGCGCGGCGAGTTTTTGGGGCTCATCACGACCGACCAGCGCAGCGCGGGCGTGGGTGACAGCTGCAGGTCGCCGCGGCGCACGCTCACCGGCTTGCCACGCACGTCCAGGATGGCGTCGGCGGGGGTGAGCTTGAGGATGCGGTACCAAGCGCCCCGGCGCAGCGGAGACTTCACGTCCGCCTTGAGACGGGCCCACTGGAATGCCGGCGGCATCCTCAACCTCCCGCCAAAGACGACTGTACGCTGGTACGTGGGGCTCTCGCCGTCAACCAGTCAGTGGCACGCGCCCGAGCCCTGGTCGTGGAACGTCTCCCCGGGCAGGGGCACGAATTCCCAGGTATAGCGGTCCGCGTACAACGTGAGCTTGAGGACGCCGAACGCGTCCGAGATCACCTCGCTGTTCGGATGAATGGCGACGGGGAGGACGGTGCTCTCGCCTCCCGTGCCTACATCGATGGACCGCAGCCCGTGCACGGGGTCCAGCGCGCCATCGGGCGTCATGGGGGCCAAGCGCTCGTACTGGTGCTGCTGCCCGTTGAGCACCAGGTCCGCGCCGGCGACGTACAGCCGGCTCCACAGGTTCGTCACCGACTCGTCCGACGTCCACCCGGGTGTGTCCGACGAGAAGAAGCGCGGCTGGTGGAAAGTCGCGAGCGTGCATTGCTTGGTGTTCGTGGCCAGGTCGTTCTGGAGCCACACGTCCTGCGCCGAGCCCGCGCTGGCGGGCACGAAGCGCGTGTTGGAATTGAGCACGATGATGTGCCACGCGCCGAGGTCGAAGCTGTAGTAGCCCTGGCCGCGCGGTCCGGCGCGCTCCCCGAAGTAGTCGAAGGCGCCGTCGGCGCTGCCGCTCTGGTACTCATGGTTGCCCAGCGTCGCCCAGGTACGCGCCTTGACTCGGCCCCAGCTGGGGTCGTAGCAGCTCTGGTAGTAGGTCGCATCGGGGAAGACGTTGTCGCCCAGCGTCAACACCGTTCCGGGAATGCCGTTGACGACACCCACCATGGCCTCGGCGCGCTCCTCCGTGCCGCAGCTCGCGATGTTGCCGGCCACGATCAGCACGACGCCGCTGTCCGCCCGGCCGGTGACGCTGGCCGTGGTCGTGACCAGCTGACTCGTGAGGCCGCCCGCGTCCGTGACCGACAGGGTTACCGTGTAGCTGCCCGCGGTCCCGTACACGTGCAGCGGCGTCGCCCCGGTGTCCGTCTGACCGTCACCGAAGCTCCACAGGTACGCGAGCGGCAGGTTGCCGTCCGGGTCGGAGGAGCCGCTGCCGTCGAACCGGACCGTGTCGGGCCCGCTATAGGGCCCGCCCGGGACGGCTATCGGCGGCTGGTTGTCGGGCGGCGGCGGGGGCGGTGGAGGGGGCGGCGCGTGGTGGCAGACGGCGCTGCCCGAATCCGTGGCGGTCTGGCCGGCGACAGGAACGAAGCGCCACGTGTACGAGCCGTCGGCCAACGTGAGTCGCAGCACGCCGTACACCTGACTGATGTTGACCTCGCTGTTGGCGATACGATTCGTGTTCGGCTGGTCGAGCCCCTCCCCACCCGTCCCGATGATGATCTCGCGGATCCCGCGTGCCGAGTCCGCGATCCCGTCCGGGGTCTGCGGCGCGAAGCGCTCGTAGTCGCGGGAGTGGGCGTTGAGAATCAGGTCCGCTCCCGCGGCGTACAGGTCGTTCCAGAACGGCTTGACGGCGTCGGTAGCGTAGAAAACGGTGTCGGTGTTGGAGTAGAACCGCGGCCGGTGCCACATGGCCAGCAGACAATGTTGCGTCGTGGCGGCGAGATCAGCCTTGAGCCATTGCTCCTGCGGCGAGCCCACGCCCGTGGCGACGTAGGCGCTGTTGCTGTTCAGCACGACGATGTGCCAGGCGCCCAGATCGTAGCTGTAGTAGCCCTTGGTGGGGTCGCCCGCTGCGGCGCCGAAATAGCCGAAGTATCCGTCCGCCGTGGGGCTCGACATGTAGTCCTGGTGCCCGGGCACCGGAGCGGTGCGGGCGAGCTGCCGCCCCCAGCCCGGCCCATAGCAGGTCTGGTAGGTCGCGAGCGTGCCGCCCGGCACCGCGTTATCGCCGAGCGCGAACACGGTGCCCGGAATGGAGTCGAGCAGCACGGCGGTCGCCTCGTCGTTGCTGCGATCGCAGCGCGCGATGTTGCCCGCGCCCACGAGCGTGACCGTCGGCACGGGGGTCGCGGCGCTCTGCGCGGCCGGCCCGAGCGGCGGAGCGCGGTGGTCGTCGTCGACGCAGGCGACCGAGATACAAACTACTACAGCGGCTCGAGTGAGCCTCAGTGACATGTTCCCGAGCCCTGATCGCTGAAGCTCTGGCCCTGCATCGGGACGAACTGCCACGTGTAATGATCGGCGAACAGCGTGACCTTCAAGACGCCGAACGCGTCCGAAACCACCTCGCTATTGGGATGCATCGCCACGGGCATCGCCGTGCTCTCGCCGCCCGTGCCCACATCGATGGAGCGGATCCCTTGCACGTTGTCCACGACGCCGTCGGGCGTCATCGGCTTGAGCCGCTCGTACTGGTGTTGCTGGCCGTTCAGGACGAGATCGACGCCCGCCGCATAGAGGCGGGTCCAGAAATTCTTCACTCCGTCGTCGCTGGTCCAGCCGGGCGTATCCGACGAGAAGAAGCGCGGCTGGTGGAACGTGGCGAGCGTGCACTTCTTCGTGTTCGCCGCGAGGTCGTTCTGGAGCCACACGTCCTGCGCCGAGCCGGCGCCGTCGGGAACGAAGCTCCCATTCGAGTTCAAAACGATGATGTGCCACGCACCGACGTCGAAGCTGTAATAGCCGAGGTTACGCGGGCCGGCGCGGTCGCCCCAGTAGTCCCACACGCCGCTCACGTGGCCGTTGTAGTAATCGTGATTGCCCAGCGTGTTGTACGTGCGTGCCTTGTGCCTGCCCCAAGACGGGTCGTAGCAGGTCGTGTAGGCGCTCGCGTCCGGCATGACGGCGTCGCCCAAGGTCAGCACCGTGCCCGGGGTGGTGTCGAGGATCTGCGCCGTGAGCTCATCGCGCGTACTGCCACAGCTCGCGATGTTCCCCGCCACGATCAGCGTGACCGTCGAGTCACCCGGCGGCGGGGGCGGTGCGGCGGCGATCGTGGCCGAGGTAGTGCCCGGCGCGCTCGACGCGCCGCGACTGTCGGTCACGACCAGGCTGACCGAATACGTCCCCGCCGCGGCGTAGCTGTGGGCCGGCGTCGCGCCCGTGCCGCTCGCGCCGTCGCCGAACGTCCAGGCGTAGGTGAGCGGCGTGTTGCCGTCGGGATCGGACGAGGCGCTGCCGTCGAACTGCACCGCGCTGCCCGCCACACCGGCGTACGGTCCGCCGGGCCGGGCGACGGGCGGCTGATTGGGCGTGGTGCCGATCGTCGCAGTGGTGGTGGCGGGCTGACTGGCCGCACCGCGGCTGTCGGTGACCACCAGGGTCACTGTGAAGCTGCCCGTCGCCGCGTACACATGTGTCGGCGTCGCGCCGCTGCCGCTCGCGCCATCGCCGAAGGTCCAGGCGTAGGTGAGCGGCGTGTTGCCGTCGGGGTCCGACGATGCACTGCCGTTGAAGTGAATCGTGTCGCCCGCGGCGCCGGCATACGGCCCGCCGGGGCGCGCGGTCGGCGCCTGGTTCGCCGGTGGCGGCGCGGGCGCGCCGTGGCCAGCGTGGCACGGGGCCGTGCCGGCATCGGTGAACGTCTTGCCGGCGACGGGCACGAATTTCCAGGAGTACGACGCGGAATCGAGCGTGAGCTGCAGCACGCCGAACGTCGTGCTGTTGCGAACCTCGCTGTTCGCCACCGGTGTCCCGAAGCTGTAGCCGGATTCGCTCCCGCCCGTGCCTACCACGAACTCGCGAATGCCGAACTGCGGGTCCGCGGCGCCCGTGGGCGTCTGCGGGGCGAAGCGCTCGTAATTATGCTCGTGCCCGTTCAGCACCAGCTCCGCATGCGCGTCGTACAATACTTGCCACGCAGCCTGCACAGCGGTCGTGCCGCCGTGCGTCGTACCCGAGCTGAAGCGCGGGAGATAGAAGTAGGCGACGATGCAGCGCCCCGACGCCGCGGCGAGATCGCTCTTCAGCCACGCGAGTTGCGCGGACGTGGCGCTGATGTCGATCTGCGAGTTGAGCGCCACCACGTGCCAGGCGCCGAGGTCGTAGCTGTAGTAGCCTTTCCCCGCCGTCCCGGCCGCGCTCCCGAAATACGCGAAATAGGCCGAGGCGCCCGAGGTGTTGTAGTCGTGTATCCCCGGCGTGGGACGGGTGCGTGACTTGTGGCGGCCCCAGGTCGGGTTGTAGCAGTTGGCGAAGTCGCTCGACGAGCCGCTGGGATAGACGTTGTCGCCGGACGTGTACACCGTTCCCTGGATCCCGTCCAGCAGCGCGGCCGTGCCCTCGTCGCCAGTCGAGCTGCAGTTGGCGATGTCACCGGCGCCCACGAGCACCACGCCTCCCGGTGGCGGGGGCGGCGGAGGCGGCGGAGGTGGAGCCGCATCGTGGCAGCTCCCCGACCCGGAATCGGTGAAGCTCTGGCCGGCGACCGGCACGAACTGCCAGGTGTAGCTGTTGGAGCCGTCGTCGCTCAGCGTGAGCTGCAGCACGCCGTAGGTCGAGCTGTTGCGGACTGCACTGTTGGCCGCGACGGTCCCGAAGGAATTGTGACCCACGCCGCCGGTGCCGACCACGAACTCGCGGATCCCCGCGGCGGTGTCGGCCGTGCCGCCGGGCGTCTGGGGCGCGAACCGCTCGTAGTTCTCGTAGTGGCCGTTGACGACCAGCTCGGCGCCCGCGGCGTACAGGTCGTCCCACAGTGGCTTCACCGCAGAGTTGACGGTCGAGCCTGCGGAGAAGAACAAGGGATGGTGCCAGTACGCGATGGTGCAGCGCTTGCTGCTCGCGGCCAGGTCGGCGCGCAGCCACTGCTCCTGGGCAGAGCCGGCAGCCGTGGAGATGGCGCTGTTCAGAGCGACCACGTGCCAGTCACCTATGTCGTAGCTGTAATAGCCCTTCCCCGACGAGCCGGCGGCCGAGCCGAAATAGCCGAAGTAGCCCGACGCGCCGCTCGTCTTGTACTCGATCTCGCCGGGAACCGGGCGCGTGCGCGCCTTATGCCGCCCCCAGGTCGGGTTGTAGCACTTGCTGAACCGGTCCTTGGACCCGTTGTCGTACGCCAAGTCGCCGTCGGCGAACACGGTGCCGGGGATGACATCCAACAGCTTCGCGGTCGCTTCGTCGTTGCTGTTGCCGCAGGTCGCGACGTTCCCCGCGCCGACCAGCACTTGTCCGCTCGTGAGCGTAGCGAAGCTGGGAGCCGGGGGTGGCTCGGGACCGAGCGGGGCTGTCAGGCGATTGTCCTCGCGACAAGTGGCGAGGAGCAAGGCGCTCGTAACGCCGATCAGGGCGGCACGGGCGATGGGACGGCAGGCACGCATGGGAGGCCTCTGGCCGGGCTCGGGTCGGGCCTTGCCTTCGCACGAGTCGTGCGGCCGGACTTCACTTATGTAACTGCTTAGTTGATCGAATGTTGCCGCAAGATGGCGGCGCCGGTAGTGCTGCGAGGATCCAACACGAAACAGGAGTTCCGCTGCGCTCTTAGAAGCGTGGACGCGACACTCACTCCATTCGTTCTACGGCCTCGCTCCGCAGGCCGGGCCAGGTGAGGCACGCCTGCACCCACGCACGCTTGGAGAGGTAGCCGAGCCGGCCGGCATTGTCCTGCTTGAGCCAATCGATCGCTTGTGAAGGGGATTCGAGGGCGGCAACGCGGTGATCTTCGGCGAGCCCCGCCCCGCCCTCGCGCAGGGACCACTGGCACACGTGGGCGACCAGGCGCTTGCCGACCGTGAGATAGATGTCGACGTCTATGCCGCTCGTCTGTGGCGCGGTGCTCTTCCGGCCCGCGGCGTGACCCAGGCGCCATCCCTCGAACGACAGGTCGCGATCCCCGTTGCGGGGAATGCGGACTTCGCGGGGCGCGCCGAGCAACTGCTCGGCGGCGCGCGACGGGAAGGTGTAGGGCCAGGGCGCGGTCATGAGGATACGAGGGCCATCCTCAAGATACGCCCGATTTGGGCGGGTGCCTAGGGAGCTTCCTGACCGGGCGCGAGACTGAGCCGGGTGCCGTCGGCGAACAGCACGTCGGTCGTTTCCCACACCAGCTTCATCTTGGCGAGGGGTGTATCGCGCAGCCGTTGATGGGCCACGCGGAACGGGTTGAACCGGACGATGCGGTCGGGCTCGCGCCGCGTCTGCCCCGGAGCGAGTGCCATGTCGACCTTGAGGTGCGCGCTGTAGATCGAATCGCCGAACGTGTCGAGGAAGGTCGCGTCACCCTGGAAAGCGCGCAGCGGCTTCGTTCCTTTATTCTGGTACGTGAAGGCGAGGGAGATGTAGTCCTCGTACTGCTCGGACGCAGGGTCCTTGGGCAGGTAGGTCTTCTTCACGATCGCGACGGCGAGCAGCGGCGCGAGCAGCTGTCGGACGCTGTCCTGGCGTGCCCGTTCGGCGGCCGAGGCGGCCGCCTCCGCCTGGTGTTTGCGGATCTGCTCCTCGCGGGCCCACGTGACGATTTCCGTGATGGTCATCGAGTCGTGCGGGGCGCGCGCGGCGAACCCCGACTCGGCCACGACGCCGAGCAGGGCGCGCGCCGCCGCGAGCGGGAGGCGCACGCTGTCTGCGGTCTTGAGAACTGAGTCGAGGTGAGCGACGGGGATGCGCCGCGCCAGGAACGCGCGCTCGGCGCCGCGGGAGTCGCATGCGAGGAGCGCGCCGGCGGCGAGGCCGGCGCACGCCAGGTGAAGGATGCCGCGCGCGCTGCGCATGTCCGGGATCATCGGCACGCGCGCGCGGGAACGCAAGCCATGAGTTTGCTGCCCAAACTAATGAAGATGCTTGCGAGCGCGTCGCGTAACGGTCGGCGAACTGCGCAAAAAACCTCCCATCGCGCGCGCTCGACACGCCCGTGTCGGCGAGGCCACAGCGTGTAACGATCTCGTTGCACAAACTGCGATCTCGTTGCACAAACTGCACACGCGACCCCAGCACATCGCAGGGCACGTCCCTTGCGCGTGCCCGTGGATGGAGTGCTGTCCGGTTTCGACGCCGTCTCACCTACTCAACCCACGGAGGACGTCGAGTATGCGCCCATCATCGCAGAGCTGGTTTCGCGCCCTGGTCACGGGGTGTAGCATGGTGCTGTTGTCCGGCACCGCTTGCCAGCAGGACTCGCAGCCGGTTGCCCCCAAACCGTCGTACGCGTCGACCGCTTCCCTGCCCCACATCAACAACACCAGCGTGCCGATCCCGGCGAGCATCTCCGCCGATTTCTCGGCGTACGACTGCAGCAACAACCCGGGACCGCAGATCACGTTCTCGGGCGCGACGGTGCTCGGCGGCTTTGGCGTCGCCCTGACGTTCACGAACAACATGCAGGGCACGCACTCGTTCACCAGTGGCACGACGGTCAACACGATCTTGCAGCCGACGGGCGGCGCGATCGTGATCCCGAAGCAGCCGGTCGACGGCGGTACCGGCGGGAACCCGTTCATCTGGGTGCAGTTCGTGGACGGCGGCGGCGCGCCACTCACGGGGGAGATCTTTGTCGGCCGGTGCGTACAGGGAGCGGGTTGGCACGTGACGCAGTCGGCCACCACGTCGGCGTCGACGGCCGCCACTTTCACGGTTCAGAGCTGCGCCAACAGCCCCGGACCATACATCAGCTTCGATGCCAGCATGACCAGCGCCGGCCTGGCTGCGCGGATCATCTTCCGCAATAACGACAACCCCGTCGGCGGGCCGCACGAGGCCGATGTGACGCGTACCGTGACGATGATCCCGGCGGGTTTCAGCGTCACCTTCCCGAAACAGCCCGTGCAGGGGGGCGTCGGTGGCAATCCCTGGATCTGGGCTGGGTTCACCGACGCTGGCGGCACCGCGCTCGGCGACCCCACGTTGCTGGGCCGCTGCGAGCAGCTGAGCAAAGCGTTGAGTTAAAGACGGTGGGCGGGGCGCATCGGCCACGATGCGCCCCCCGCAGTCGTCCCCTCGCTTGAGAATCGCTTGAGACCTCCCGGACAGGTTCGTCGCCGGGAGGGTCACCATTACCCACGTTTTGAAACTCTGCGTCGTCAGCGCGATGCTGTGCGCGTCGGGCGCGGCCGCACGCGCCCAGGACGCCGACACGCGCCACGGCGGTTGGATGGGGCTGGGCCTGGGCTACGGCTTGGCGCGGCTCACGTGCGACAGCTGCCGCGGCGCGCGGCAGCTCGATGGCTGGACGTTCAACTTGGGTCTCGGCGGGACGCCGAATCCACATGTCCAGGTCGGGGTCCAGGGCGACTTCTGGCTGAACGGGCTGCACCAAGGCAAGCTCCCGACCATCAGCACCGGGACCGTGCTGCTGGCGTACTATCCCAGCGTGAGCGGGAGCGCGTTCGTGGAGGCCGGGGTGGGGTTCTCGAACTACGCGCTCGAGCACGGTACGGGCGATGCGATTGAGCCTGTCTCCGACGACTACCCGTCGTATTCCTCGGGCACGGGATGGGGATACACACTCGGCGTCGGCTGGCACGGCATGCGGGTCGCCTACCACTATGGCACGGTGGGGGCGCTCCGCGACGCCGGCGGTGCGACAGTGGCCACGGGATGGAAGCAACAGCTGGTGCTGGTGGAATTCCTGGGCCGCGTTGGACCGGAACCGCCCACGGCCAGGGTGCACGCGCATGCGCGCATTCTCAATCGCGCGTTTCCGCGCCCCGGCATGTGCCCCGCGGCGGTCACCTTGTTCGCTGCACCGAGCGAGGTGGGCAAGCCGTACGTCGAGGTCGCGCAGATCTCGCCGTCACGCAGTGGCTCGCGGGAACCGACACCGGAGCAGGTGGATGAGGCGGAGCGAAACAAGGCGGCGGAGCTCGGGGCGAATGGCGTCATTCTCAACCATATCGCCGGCAGCCGAGAGGTGTTGTACGACGATGCGCTCGCGATCTACGTTCCGGCGGACAGTGCCCGCGCGAGCGCGGAATGCGGATCCTAGGATGCCCGAAAAGCCGCGCTACACTTCGAGCTCCCTCGTGCCCAGCCATTTCACCTTCTCCGGGTCACGATGGTCAAAGAAACTACTGGTCCCGGTGTCCAATGTTGCAATGGCGGCAATGTCATCCGTGCTCAGGTCAAAGTCGAGCACATTGAAGTTCTCCACCATGCGTTCTTTGCGAACCGACTTGGACAGGACCACGATGTCCCGTTGCGACAGCCAGCGGAGTATCACCTGGGCAACGCTCTTCTTGTGTCGCGTTGCGACTGCCCGCAAGGTTGGATTCTCGAAGATATGATTCCGCCCCTCCGCAAGTGGGGCCCATGCTTCCGGCTGAACCCCATTGGTCTGCAGGAACTGTTGGGTCTCACGTTGCTGCAGGAACGGATTCACTTCGATCTGGTTGACGGCTGGGGTCACCTTGTTGTGCAGCATGAGGTCCATGATACGGTCAGGATGAAAGTTGGCGACGCCAATCGCCCTGACTTTGCCCGCGCGGTACAAGTCCTCCATCGCGCGCCACTCGCCATACACGTCGCCAAATGGTTGATGAATGAGATACAGGTCCACATAGTCCAGCTGCAGGCGCTTCAAGGACCGCTCAAACGCTGCCAGCGTGCCTTCATAGCCGTTCTTCTGAATCCACAGTTTCGTGGTGACAAACAGCTCTTCTCGGGCGATTCCGCACCGCTCGATCCCGCGACCAACGGCGGCTTCGTTGAGATAGGACGCGGCCGTGTCGATCAGGCGATAACCCGTGGCAATGGCGTCGACCACGCTCTGTTCACATGTTGCCGCATCGGTGATTTGGAACACGCCAAAGCCGAGCAGGGGCATTGTGACGCCATTGTTCAGTGTTACCTGTTGCATGAGCCTCTCCCAGTGCCTGGGCGCGTACCACCGATGCCATGAGGCGGGCTAGCGGCTCGCGCTCAAGCTGCGGGCGAACCGCTCCTTGGGGCTAGGCAGGTGGCCGGCGGCCGCGCTCGCCAGGGCGCCGCACCGGACTGGAATACACACAAGTGGAATTCTATCACAGAGGACGGGCGCACCGCCCAACCCGTCAGTCGACCCGGAACCGTATCGTCCCCAGTCGAGCGTAGGCTCGGTACTCACCCCGTAGCAGCGGGATGGCGGGATCGGTCGCTTGGGCACTAGCGCGTACAAGAACCGTCGTTACATGCGCGGCGCCTGGAGCCAGAACAAGACTCGTCACCACCGCCAAGCATCCCCACGCGCCCCCGCTGAGGTAGACGACGCGGTCCACCTGCGGAGTCGTGATGTAGGGCAGCACTTGGCAGCTATTGGGGAAGGACAGGGCGATCGTGTCACTGGTGACGTTACGGAGCCGGAACACGATCGACGTAGTGTCCGTCGAAGCCAGTCGATGCGCGGCCGACGGTTGCGTCGAGCCGTAGCGCTTCCTTCGAGCACGAACTGTTACGTATCACCTGAACTGTTCCCTCGGCTGGCTCGCACCGCAATTGCGATCGCACCGATCGCCATCGCAACAGCCAAGGTGGTGGCCAACAAGACCCAGACCATTCCGATCCTGCCGATGAATGCCATTACCGCAATCAAGAGGAAAGAGCCCGCGCCATAGACCAGGGGATGCCGCGGTCTGACGGGAGTTCGCTTGAGCTGGAGTAGGCGGTGCATCGTTGGTCGTGTCCGCACGTGACTAGTGCCCGAGAAGAGTCGAACTCTCACGGGGTTGCCCCGGGGGATTTTGAGTACGCGACCTACGGGGACGACCGGGGCCTAGCGGGAAGATACGGGGACTTGCGCGGCGCGGTACTCCCCGGGGGTCCCCGGTCGCGCCGGTAGTTCTGCCACGTTTCTGCCACGCCCTCCGCGGTCCGTTAGCTTATGGCCGATGCCTGCCCAGCGCGGGCCGCGCTGCTTCGTCGCGATGGCCTTCGACCACGATGATACCGACGCCCTTTACGAGCTGCACATAAGGCCCGTCCTCCGGCGGAACGGCGTGACGCCGGTCATCATCAACCGGCGGCACAGCAACGACGACCTGAACAACCAGATCATCGGCCAGCTCGACGCCTGCGACTTCGCGATCGCCGACCTCACCTATGCTCGGCAGTCGGTTTACTTCGAGGCGGGATACGCCCAGCGGACCGTTCCCGTCATCTACACCGTCCGAACCGACCACCTCAAGGGCGGTCAGGCCGACGACCGTCGTGTGCACTTCGACCTTCAGATGAAGCCGCTCATTCGGTGGTCCGGCCCGAACGACGCGACGTTCGCGGCCCGCTTGGAACGGCGTCTGCGCGCGACCGTCCTGCGGGATTGGCGGCGCGCCACCCTCGCCGCGGACCGGCTCGCGAAGGATCGCGCGGCCTTCAACGCCCTCGCGATCGGCGAGCGTCTGACCGTTCTTCGTCGGCGCGCCATCGCGATGCTAAGGCTCGTCGGATTCACGTCGTGGGAACCGCACCCGCCGGAGGACGGCCTCGTTCACTCGTATCCCGACCTGGCGCGCTGCCCCTGGACGATCACCGCCAAGCGACGCCGCCCCGGCCGCCTGACGGTCGTTAGCCTCAGAGTCCTGCCAACGTTCGTCCGCCGGGACCTGACCGAGCTCCTGTACCGAACGTCCCCGATCGGGGCCGCGCTCCACGAGCCCATGAGCGCGTGGCCGCGGCAGGTCGCGGTCCACAATCTCGCGTGCACGCTTCGGACGATGTCCCGCCATCAGTTGGATGCGCTCAACCTGGCCGCCGGCGAGCGGCCGGGCCAGTACGTACCGTCGGCGGTCACCGGCGTGCACCGTGGACCCGAGGCTGTTGGCACCTTCCGGGCCACCCTCAACTTCATCGACGGGATCAAGTCGGAGCCCGAGTTCCGCGTCGCGCTCCGCGATCTGATCGCTGAGGTAATCGTGCCCGGGCGACGGATGGCGCCGGCCGGTCGGTAACCACCGGCGCTACAGGTTCGGCAGGACCGTCCCCGGGAGCTTGGCCTCTTGGTAAAGGATCGTGAACAAATGGGTGAACACGTCGACGGCGAGGCGGCCGCCGGCCTCGTGGAGGAGGATCTGGCCCTGCGCGTCGATGTCGTACCCCGCGAACTTCCCCACCATCGCGCGGAGGCTCTTGGCATCCCGGCTCCGGGCAACGTCACCGTTCGCGTGCACGATGCAGTTGCGAATCTCGTGCAGCCACAGGGCGCGTTCCCAGAGTGTCGCGGGGGGCGCCGATAGCCCGGCCAGCTTGAACGCGTAGGTGTGGAGCCGGTCGAGCGTGTTCCCCTTCAGATCATTCCAGCGCAGCGGCAGCGCCCGAAACGTGTGGAGCGCGTCGCAGAAGACGCGGGCCTGCTCCTCGATCGCCGACGCGACAGCCACCACGAGGGACCGCCGCGCGACCTGCGGAAAGGCGATCTCGACCTCGTAGAGGCGGTTCGCCCGACGGATGTTGATGATCGCGTCGCGGACGTCGGGGAGCTTCTCGAACTGCGTCTGCAGGGCAGCGCGCTCTTCCGGGCTCAGATCCCGGGGAACCTGCGCGAGTTGACCCTCGATCATCTCTCGGTAGTTGCTCAGGGTCTTCTGCGCTTCCCGAAAGCGAAGCTCCTCGCGCGAGGGGAGAAACGGGGTCGTCACGGTTGGTTCGCGCCTATTCGTTTGACGGTCAAGCCACCGCCCGAAGCGTCGCCTCACGTTCAAGGACGTACAGGTGGTTAAGGAGCAGCAGTTCCCGCAGCTGCGCGTCGGCGTCGGCCTTCAGCTCCTGATGCGCGCGCGGATTCCGGTGCGCCATGAACGCGCCCGTGAACAGGTTCCCCCGCCCGCGTTGCTCGTTCTCGCTCACGCCGTCCCAGCACATCGCGGACCGGTCCCCGAGGAACGCGGCCGCCATCAGCTGGGAGCCGTAGGCCGTCAGACCCGTCTGCTCCCGCACGAGGTCCTCCAGCCGTCGGTAGCCGGTGACCAGCTTGGCGTCCGGATCGTCCCAGAACGCGAGGACGAGGTCGGTCAGGCGGTCGTCGATGATCGCGTAGGGGATCACGGGACGAAACTCACGCCATACCCGTCCCAGCTTGGTGCTGCGCTGGTCGTCGTCGAGGATGTAGTGGTGCCACCGCCGCCGAACCGGCCGCGCGCTGTTGATGAGCTCGACGTCGCCGACCGTCAGCGCGGAATCGTCGAGCCGCTCGATCAGGGCGGGGCTGACCTCGACCTCCTCCAGCTCGACGCCGTGAGCCTCCAGCAGCTGCAGTACGTATGACAGTGCGGCCGGTCCTTCCCCGCCGTACCCCGACGCGAAGCCTGACTTGATCGCGGTCAGGTCCCCGATCCCGTTCGCCAGCAGCAGGCAGTGCGTGTTATCGGCCGAGACGATCCGTGCTTGGTGGATCTTCTCGCCGTACTGGATACGCCGGATGACGGCTTCCTTGCAGTCTTCCGAGCTGCCGGCTACGCCGGCGTACTCGATCCCGGCATACTCGATCTCGGTGGGCGCGTCGGGCCGGTTGCCTGCTGTCTTGTCGTCGCCGCTCATCACGCGCTCCGCTGTTCGGCCTTCTCGACCAGCCGCTCCGCCTCCCGGAGCCCCGGTATCAACAGGTAGAGCAGACCCTGCCCGTCGTCATCGACCGCGCCGGCCAGGCGGGTCACGGCGACCTGGGCGTTGTTCTCCGTGAACCGGTGTCGCTTCACGGCTGCGACGAGTTCCGACCGCGCGACGCGGCCGGGGTACCGGTGCCAAAGGGTTAGCAGCGCGACGCCGCGCGCGCTGATGTCGAGTACGTGGAAGTAGACCCGCCCGTCGACTTCCTCGATGAAGGGATACCGGCGCCGCATGAGCCCGGCCACGAGGGCGGCCGTCTGCGTCAGGTCCCCGCCCTTCTGAGCGTACCGGAGCAGCTCGGCGAGGACCCACGCGCTCGTGTTGAGGGCGGACGTCGCATCCATCTCGTTCGGGTCGATCTCGTCCGGGTCGTGCCGCGCCCCGCGGTTGCTCGCGATGTCGTAGATGAACCGGCAGGCCCGCGGGATCGTCAGGCGGAGGGTGTCGTCGAAACCCTGCGCGCCCGGAAGCCGATCGATGCACGTCCCGGCGCTGAACGCACGGCCCGCGGTCGGAACGTTGGGCAGGCTCGTGTGGACCACGAGTGCCTTCAGCACGGCCTCGACGAACTTTCCCGTCTTGGCGCTCGCGTCGTCCCACTCGCGCTTTTGATACTCGAGGACCGCGTCGCGGAAGTGCTTCACCGCAGCAGTCGCGTGGCGCGCCGGGAGCCTCGCCTTGAGCAGCTTCAGGACGGCGTCGTCGGCCACGCTACTTCAGCGCTCCCGTCCAGTCCGCGAGCAACACGAACGTCCCCCGCTTCGGCGAGTCGCTCCACCCCTCCCCGGTCGACCGGGTCCCGTACATCGTGTGGTAGTCGACCCCCAGCACGCGCTTGTTCTTCGTCCACGCGGCTTCGAGGGCTTCGCGCGTGACCTCCACGCCTGTCTTACCGCCCGTCATGTGGGCGAGCAGAACGGCGAACTTCTGCGGTCCGCCGCCGGTCGCGTGCTTCTTAAGGAAGGCGCGGAGCGGGAGCTTGAAGTCGACCTTGCCGTCCGCGGCCGCGCTCGGCGTCGCCGGGGCGGGCGTCGGCTTGGCGCGTCGCGCGCCGCCCCGCCGTGTTCCGGCGGGCGCCAGGTCGACTTCGCCCTTGAACGCCTTACCGCCATCGTCGGTTACGGTGATCTGCACTCGCATAGTTACCTCGTCACGTAGACCCATCGTTTGTCCTGCCGCATCCGCCGCAGGTTCCGCCGTCGCACCTGCCGCAGCATCGCGCCGGAGAGCGTCGTCATCGGATAATGATGCCCCAGCTCTTGGAGCGCGGTCCTCACGGCGGCGAGGTCCTGCGGCTTGTTAAAGAACTTGCCGTCGACGAGCGCCCCGATCAGATCGGGGAGCTGCACCGGTCCGCCGTTGCGTCCGCCCTTTCGTTTCGGGGCGGCCGCGTTCTCCTCCTGATCTTTCAGGTCGCGCAGGACCGCAGCGATCTCCGCCGGCGTCCCGTCGATTTGCATGACCAGCCCGCTCTTTGTGGTGATCTTCGCTTTAGCCATCGTCGGGTCGCCTCCAATATTCAGGTATGCGTGTTGTCGTGCATACAAGAATACCTGCATATCGAACCGCACCACAAGGGGTGGTAAAGAAGCGCGCCCCCGGGACGATCCGAGAGCGCGGAGTACGAAAACCAACTGGTGGCTGCCCGTTGAGCTTGGCGCCTACGCCACCACGGCAAGGGCCGCCTGGTCCTCGCGTCCCGACGTCTCCTTCAGGATGCCGGCCACCTGCGCCTCGTACTCCTTGATGCCCGTATACCTCAGCATCCGGTTGAAGTAAAGCTCGCCGAGTTCCTCGGACGAGTCGGACCCCCGCGCCTTGGCCCCGGGTTTTGGAAGTGCTCGGGGCAGGCCGCCGACTACGGCCGCGGACTTGACGAGGGGGTTGCGTGTAGGACACATTCCTACAGCGTAGATATCTTTACTACAGCGTAGTTACAGTTGACACACCACTTGGGGAGGCTCCCGTATGGCCGCCGCTGAACATCCATTCATCCGACGGAGCAAAATGTGGCCGAAGCACACCTCGGACGCCGTCCTGGTTATGAATGCGGACTATGCGAACGCGATTCGACAGTCCCTCGAGTATTTGACCACGCCACTAAGCGAAGTCGCGGACCATATGGAGGTCAACTATCGCACGCTCCAGTCGTATGCCGCGATGCAACGCGGGGTGCCCCCGGCGTTCGGGGAGCGCCTGGTGAGATACCTACGGCGCCGTATCCACAACCTGACAGTCCTCGCGGATTTTCTCGACCCGTTGCTGAAAGCAGAAGCCGAACGGGAGCGCGACCTTCGGGAGGTCGAGGAGAAACGGGAGCGGGAGATCGAAAAGCGCTGGGGGAAGATTCGGCCCTGAAGGCCAGGGGGCGCGCCGCTTCGCCGATGAGACGTTGAACCAAAGCTCGTTATGCGACAGTGCCCGGGCCGAGAATCGAACTCGGATGGGGTCGCCCCCACCGGATTTTGAGTCCGGCGCGTCTGCCAGTTCCGCCACCCGGGCAACGACGAAGTCGCTTCATGTTCACTGCATGTTTTCGCCAGATAATTCAGTAACGACGGGATTCCTCAGGCGATTTTGAGTCCCCTGCGTCTGCCATTCCGCCACTCGGGCCCGCTGGCCGGGGCTGAACTTAGCGCCTCGACGCCTCGCACGGCACCCTCAGCGCTCGCGCCCGAAAAACGTCCGAACCCCGCGTCCGTGTCGGATGTCACAGTCTGAACGGGTCGGCCGACGCCATCTTGATCGAGCGCGCGCGACCATCGGGTGCGCGGACGCCCTGAAACTCATCACGATCGTCGCTCGGAGAGCGCGCATGCCGCACGAACAATACTGGGCCCGGGTGCGGGCCGGTCAGGACTGCCCGCTGCGCCGCGGCGCCTGGTACCGGGTCGTCGAGCTCACCCCCGTCGAAGCCGTCGTCGACGTCAACCACCGCCTGCTCCACATTCCCCGCGCCTTCGTGCAGATCCTGCCGCTCCGGCCGCCGGCGTGGACCGTGGTGCCGGGACCTCGCGACGCGGGGGCCGCCGCCGCCGCGCGCCGCAGCTACGGCGTGTGCCCCAGCTGCTGCGCGCGGGCCCGGCTC
>DATDFC010000034.1:0-12517 GCA_036522815.1 Gemmatimonadales bacterium
AGCCGCCGCCGGACCGGGCGCCCGCGCCGCTCCCGGGCGCGCGCTCCGCCGTGCAGCCGGTGGTGCGCTGGGCGCTGTACGCCTACATCTTTTCGATCCCTTTCGAGATGCCGCAGCGGTCCATCCCGGTCGAGATCCCGACTTTGGTGGGCTGCGTGTTCCTCCTCGCCACGCTGCTCCACCGGCGCGCGGCGTACCGGCGATTCCCGGCTCCGCTCACGGCGTTCGCGTTGTATCTCTGGGTGTTCGTCGCGTCCGCGCTCGTGAATTTGACGAGCCACGAGCTCTTCGTCGGCAAGTTCTTCCTCGAGATGCTCCAGGCGCTGCTGTTGTTCTGGACCACCGTCAACCTCTTGACGGACGAGCCAGTGCGGATCGGAGCGCTGCGCGCGCTGGCCCTCGCGTGCGGGCTGCGAGCGGTGCTGCAGGTGGGCGGTCTCGCGAGCACCGAGCGCGCCCTCTGGACCGGGGGCTATCGGGTCTCGGCGCTGGGACAGAACGCCAACTTGAGCGCCTTGATCCTCGCGGCCGGACTGCTCGCCGCGCTCGCGCTGCCGAGCTCCCGCGACCCGAGGCGTCGCTGGCCGGTCGCGCTGCGCTGGCCAATCGTCGTGCTCATCGCCGTGGCGATCGTGCAGACGGGGTCGCGCGGCGGCCTGCTCGCGCTCGCCACCGGCGTGATGATGTTCCTGCTCAGCGGACCGACCCCCTGGGCTCGGGTGCGCAATGCCGCCGCCGCCCTGGTGCTGCTGGGCTTGCTCAGTTTCGCCGCCTACCACTCCGAAGGGATGCGCAATCGGTTCTCCGCTACCTTCGAGGAAGGAACGCTCGCGGGCCGGGAGCGCATCTACCCGGCGCTGCTCGTCATGATCCGCGAGCGGCCGGCCCTGGGCTGGGGTCCGGTGGAGAACCAGTACGAGCTGGAGCGCCGGCTGCAGGACCCCGGCTACATCAAGCGCGACGCGCATAACTTGATCCTCGAGCTGCTGACCAGCACCGGCGTGGCGGGCACGATCCCGTTCGTGATCGGGCTCGCGCTCTGCGTGTCGAGCGCCTGGCGCGCCCGGCGCACCACGCGCGGCGTGCTGCCGTTCGCCATGCTGCTCGCGATTCTCACGGGCACCATGAGCGGCACTTGGATCGCCTCCAAGATCCTGTGGCTGGTGCTCGCGCACGGCGCAGCGGCGGGACGCCGCCCGACACTCGCGGCGAGAGGCGCCTAGGCCATGTGCGGCCTGGCCGGACGGTTCCACGCCGCCGCACTCGCGCCCGACCCCGGGTGGGCCGCTCGGGCCGACGAGCTGCTGCGCCATCGCGGTCCGGACGGCGCCGGCCGCTACGCCGACGAGCAGTGCGAGCTGGTCCACCGCCGTCTCGCGCTCATCGACCTCTCGCCCCGCGGGGCGCAGCCGATGACCAACGAGGACGGCGCCATCCAGGTCGTCTACAACGGCGAGATCTACAACCACGCGGACCTGCGCGCCGCCCTGGCCCGCCGCGGGCACCTCTTCAAGAGCACCTCCGACACCGAGATCCTCGTCCACCTCTACGAGGAGGAGGGCGCGAATCTGGTGCAGGCGCTGCGGGGCATTTTCGCGTTCGCGATCTACGACCGGCCGCGGCGTCGCCTGCTGCTGGCGCGCGACCGCTACGGCGTGAAGCCGTTGTTCTATGCGGAGCTGGACGGTGAATGGCTGTTCGCGAGCGAGATCAAAGCCATCGTCGCGCGGCGCGGCTTCGTCCCGCGGCTCGACCGCCAGGCCTGCTACGATTTCCTCGGCCTGGGCTACGTGCCCGAGCCGGCCACGGGCTTCGCGAACGTGCGCGCCCTCCCGCCCGGCAGCGTCCTCACCATCGCCCCCGAGGGGACGCACCTCGCCGGCTACGACCGTGTGGTCGCCACGCCCCGGCCGGAGCGCCGGCTCGAGGACACCGTCGAGGCGCTCGCCGACCGGCTGCTCACCGCGGTCCGGCGGCAGTCCGTGGCCGACGTGCCGGTCGCCGCGCTCCTCTCCGGCGGCATCGACTCCTCGCTCGTCGTCGCGACCCACGAGCGCGCCGGGCTGGGCCCGACGACCACCTTCAACGTGCGCTTCCCCGACAAGGGACACGACGAAACCGACGCCGCGCTCGCCGCCGCGACCCATTGCCGCACCCGGCACCATACGATCGATCTCGCCGACTCGGCGCTGTCTCCCGACGCGCTGTTCGGCCTGTTGCGGCACTTCGATCAACCGTTCGCCGACACCAGCCTGGTGCCGATGTACTGGATCTCGCGCGCCGTCCGGGAACGGGGCATCATCTGCACCCTGTCGGGCGACGGCGGCGACGAAGTGTTCGGAGGATACCCGTGCTTCTGGCGCGCCAACCACCTGATGCGGGCCTCGGCGCTGCCGGCGTGGCTGCGGCGCGTCACGCGGCGCACCACCCGCGCCCTCACCCACTGGACCGAGAACTGGGGCCGGCAGCTGACCAAGGCGCTCACGCTCGCGGAAGCCGGCCTCAACGACTCCAGCATGCTCCTCGCCGGCCTCGCCAACTACCTGAGCGAAGACCAGAAGGCCGCGCTGGTGCGCGCCGAGGCGCGTGACGGACTCGCCCCCGTGCATCGCCTGTACGACGGCTACGACCCCGCGGCCGCCGGCGACCTGGAAGAGCTGTCCCGCCGCATGACGGAGACGTGGTTCCGCATCAGCCTGCCGTCGGACATGCTCAGAAAGGTGGACATGATGAGCATGCGGGCGAGCATCGAGGTGCGGGTGCCGCTGCTCGATGAGGACGTCGTCGCCCTCGGCCTCACCCTGCCCCACCGGCTCAAGACCGACGGCCGCTCCGGCAAGCTGGTGCTCCGCACCCTGGCGCGCCGCTGGCTGCCGCGCGCGGTGGCGCGACACCCCAAGCACGGATTCACGATCCCGCTCGACGTGATGGTGGGGCACCAGGTGCACGCGGCGCTCGACGACCTGCTGCTCTCGCCGCGGGCGCGCACCCGCTGTGTAGTGGACGACGCGCTGGTGCGCGGCTGGCTCGACGCGTTCCGACGCCCCCACCCCGAGAACGGCAGTGGCGGCGGCAGTATCAGTCGCGGCGGGCTGTACCAGCGCGTCTTCACGCTGCTGGCCCTCGAGCTCTGGCTCGCCGACCACGGCCTGGCGTGGTGACCCGATGCTGATCACGTTTTCGGGCCTGGACGGCGCCGGCAAGTCCACCCTGGCGCGCTGGCTGCAACAGACGCTCGAGCGGCAGAACCGGCGCGTCGTCGTATTCCACATGAACGACCACGTGGGGGTGTACGCCTACCTCCGGCGGCTCCGGAACCAGCTCGGCGGCGCTCCGCCCAAGAACGGCGGCACGGGGGCGCTGCGCCGCGTGCGCGACGCCGTGCTCTGGGGCAGGCTCCTGAGACGCGTGATCTACCCGCTCGACCTGCTGCTCTTCCTCGTCTATCGGCTGTATCACGAGTCGATCCGCCGGCGCGTCGTGATCATGGACCGCTATTTCTACGACACGCTCGTGGACGTCGCCGACGGCCGGCATTGGGGCGTGCTGCGGTTGCTGCACCGGCTCACCCCCACCCCCGACGTGGCCGTGCTGCTCGACGTCGGGCCGGAGGAATCGTACGCGCGCAAGCACGACTATCCGGTCGACTACCTCCGGAACCGCTGGTTGGTGTATCGCACGGTGTTCCCCTGGGTGCGCGGCGCCCTGGTCATCAAGAACGACGACTTGCACGCCGCGCAGCAGGCCGTCGCGCAACTGGTGCGGGAGCGGTTGGCCGCATGAGCGCCGTGGCGCGCGAGGAGCGGATCGCCGGGTTCGCGCTCCGCGTGTTGCTCGGAGAGCCCGTGTCCGCGGACCGGCTCGCCGACATCGACTGGAGCCTCATCGCCCCGCTGGCCCAGCAGAACGCCGTCCTGGTGCGTCTCGCCGACCGGCTGGCCGCGGGCGGCGTGCATCCGCCGCGCCGCTTCGTCGCAATGGTAGAGCGCGAGCGGGCGCGCGCCCGGGCGGCGCTCGAGGCGCTCGCCCAGATCCATGCGTCCGGCGTGCGCCATAGCGTCCCCTGGCTCCTCCCCAAGGCCTGCGATCGCTTTCCGGACGTCGGGGACGATCTCGATGTCCTGACGCTCGCCAACAACGTCGCCGTCGATCGCTCCCTGCTCGAGGGCCTCGCCGTCACGCCGCAGCGGTCGACCCTCGCCCACCGCCTGGCAGGAAGCACGGTGTTCGGGGTCGCGGGTACGGACTTGGTGCTCGATATCCGGCACGGCCGGCTCGGCCACGCGGGCCAGCACGCCGCTTACGTCGCCCGGCTGTTCCGCACGCGCCGCACGGTGGCGCTCGACGGGCTGGAGTGCGCCTGTCCCGCGCCGGAGGACCAGCTCGTGCTGCAAGGCGTGGAGAAGGTGGTCGCCCGGCGTGCGTTTCATCTCACCGATGTAGTGCACACGATTGCCACGATCCGCCGGGGCGACCTCGACTGGGACCGCATCATCACGACGGCGCGCGCGCTCGGCGTGCGGGGCGGACTCTCCTGTTACCTCCAGCTCGTCCACGATATCCACGCCCGTCTCCTGGGCGGCGAGCTGCTCGCGCCCGACACGCGCCGGGCCTTGGGCCCGCGCCTCTCGCGCCGCGCGCGCTTCGATCGCGCGGGGTTTCACTGCTCCGCGCTCTGGGTCACCGGCCGGGTGCACGCCCGCCAGCTGGCTGGGGCGCTCGTCTCCCGAGACTGGGCCGCCGCCGGGCGCCTCGGGCTGTGGCCGTTCGCGGCGCTCGGCGCCCGGCTGCGCCGCTACACCGCCACCGTCAACGCCTGGCCGCAGACCGCCGCCGCAGGCACCTCATGATCACTCCCTCCCGGCCCCGCCCGCATCCTTTCGTCTCGGTGATCGTGCCGTGCCGCAACGAGGAGCAGCATCTCGGCCGCTGCCTCGAGTCCATCCTCGCGAGCGACTATCCCGCCGACCGGATGGAGCTGTTCGTCGTGGACGGCATGAGCAGCGACCGCACGCGCGACATCGTCGCATCGTATGCCGCCAGCCACCCCATGATCCGGCTGCTCGACAACCCGCGCCGCATCGCGCCGTGCGCGTTGAACATCGGCATCGAGGCGGCGCGCGGCGAGGTGATCGTGCGCATGGATGCCCACGTCATCTATCCGGCCAGCTACCTCCCGATCCTGGTGCGCGCCCTGCTCGAGCGCGGGGCGGACAACGTGGGCGGCGTGCTGGAAACGCTCCCCGGCGCCGACACGCCGATGGCGCACGCCATCGCCCTCGGACTGGCGCACCGCCTCGGGGTGGGGAACTCCTACTTCCGCGTGGGAGCGCGCGAGCCTCGCTGGGTCGACACCGTGGCGTTCGGCTGTTTCCGGCGCGAGGCGTTCGAGCGCGCCGGCCTGTTCGACGAAGAGCTGGTGCGGAATCAGGACGATGAGTTCAACTACCGCCTCATCCGCCGCGGCGGACGCGTGCTGTTGATGCCCACCGCGCGAGCCTACTACGTCGCCCGCACGTCGCTCCGGCAGCTGTGGCGCATGTATTTCCAGTACGGCTACTTCAAGCCGCTCGTCGCGCGCAAGGTGGGGCGCGTCATGACGCTGCGGCAGCTGATCCCGAGCCTGTTCCTCACGACCCTGGCGGGGAGCGGCCTCGCCGCCCTGTGGTGGCGACCCGCGGCCGTCGTGGGGGCGGGCATCGCGGCGGCGTATGCGGCGGCGGTGCTGGCCGCCAGCGCGGCCGCGGCGCCGCGCCACGGCCTGCGCGTCGCCGCCGCGCTGACGCTCGTGTTCCCCGTGCTGCACGTCGCCTACGGCGTGGGATTCCTGCTGGGGGTGCGCGACCACGTGCTCCGGCCCCGCAAGCTCAGCCCCGAGCTCGCGGCGTTACCGCTGTCGCGTTAGGGACCTCTGCACAAGTGATCGTGCGCTGGGGGTCGGGGCGGAGGGCGACCCCCAGCGCACGAACTGAGGTTCCTTAGCGCGCCCCTAGGACGCGCGCGTGAGCAGGAACACGTCGAACGCCGGCAGCGTCGCCGGCGCCGGCGACGTCGCCATGCCGACCGGCACGGGCGGTGGTCGCACGGTCATCGGGAGATCGATCGTACCGCCCGAGTAGACACCGCTCACGAGCGGGGGCCCGAACAGCGCCTGCACGCTCCACACGGCATAGGCCTGTCCCGGCTGCAGAATGCCCGCGACGCTCGCGGGAACGCTGGGCAGGTGGCTCCAGTTGTAGACCGCGATCGTGGCCCGGCCCGGCTCGTACGGGTTCCGGCGCACGAACACGATGGGTGCCGCCGGCCCCGTCGCCATCGCCTGATCCGTGGCGCCGAGACCCGTCTTGGCCCGCCAGGCCGCGAACGTGTAGGTCGTGTCGTGGTAGCTCCAGGCGGTGTCTGCGGGATCGGTGTAGTAGGCGTTTCCTCCCCAGCTGTACCCGGTGGCGTCCGTGGTGCTCGAGTCGTTGAGCCGCACGACCTCGCCTGCGCCCCCGGGGGCGAGCGTGTTGCCGCTCGCCGTGACCGACCGCCAGGCGTGCACGTCGAACACGGCGGCGCCACCCACGACGTAGTTGCCGCGGACCTGGAGCGAGCCGTTCACCACCTGCGACTTGGACCACCCCAGCCACATGTTCGGGAACGCGACCCCGGGACTGAAATACGTCATGTTGCTGTCGACGACGATGCCGTCCGCGGGGGCGAGGCCGCCCACCAGCACGTTCGAGCCGCTCGGGCTACCCGACAGCAGCCCGTTGTTGAAGCTGGCGTTCCCTTGCACCGTGATGTTGTTGAGCAGCCCGTCGGTCGCGTCCGTATAGGCGTGAATCCCGAAACCGAACTGGTCGAACAGCACGTTGTCGCGCAGCACCAGCGGCCCGGCATCGCTCTTCACGTACAGGCCGTGCCCGTTCCCGACGCCCGTGACCGCCGACCAGCCGTTGTTGTACACGATGCACCCGGCCACCTCGACGTCGCTGCGATTGGGGTAGGTGAAGAAGCCGATGCCCCCGTCGTGGAGGGTCAGGTTGACGTAGCGGGTGTGCGATGCGTCGTTCACGAGCAGGTTGGGCCGGCTCGCCGTCGCGCGGTCGAGATCGGAGTCCGTGAACTCGAGGCCCCACAGTACGGTGTAATCGCCGCGGACGATGAAGAAATCGCGGCGCACCGTATCCGACGAGAATACCGCGGCGTCCAGGACCGCACGCTCCGCCGCGTAACGCCGCACCACGACGGGTGCGCCCGGCGCGCCGGCGACGCGGCTCACCAGCGGCGCCGTCGGCGTATACGTGCCCCCGCGCAGCCACACGGTGTCACCCGGCTGAATCTTCCCGGCCGCGCCGCTCAGCGCCGTCGCAAGATCCCACGGCTGCGCGCTGCTCCCGTCGCCCGTCGCCGATCCCGTCGGCGACACGTAATGCACCACCGGCGGTGGCGGCGGCGGCGGCGGGGGCGGCGGTGGCGGTGGCTGGACCAGGTTGTCGTCCCCGCAGCCGACCACGCTCGCCAGCACCACGAGCCATGCAGTCGTCCATCGTCGCGAGTCGCTCATCGTTTCATCACCACGAACACGCCGAACGCCGACCCGGTGGGGGGCGGCGGCTGGGGAGCGCCGCCGATCGGTGCCGGCGGCGCCACGCCCTTCATCGGGATGCGCACCGCCTCGCCGGCGTACACGCCCCCGGCGACCGGGGCCCCGAAGAAGTCCTGCACATTGTACACCGCGTACCGCTCACCACGCCGCAGTAGCCCGGAGAGCGCTACCGCGACCGTGTCTTGGCGCGACCAGTTGTACACGACGACGTTCGCCCGGCCCGCCTCGTATACGTTGGGGCGCACGAACACCGCCGCCTGCGACGGTGGCGCCACCAGCACCTGATTCGTGGCATCGAGCGGCGGGACCGTTGCGTCCTGCGCCACCACCGGTCGGGCGTCGGGACCATACAGCGTGTTGTGGCTCACCTCCGAGCGCTCCCAGGCGTGGAGATCGAGCACCACGTTTCCGCCGACGAGGTAGTTGCGCGACAGGGTGAGCGTTCCGTTGCGAACGCCCAGCGCGTTCCGCCAACCGAACACCGCATTCGTCTGCGGTACGCCGGGACTGAAATAGGCCAGGTTGTCCTGCGCGACGATCGCGTCGGCACGGGCGCGCCCGCCGACCAGGATGTTCGCAGCCCCCGACTTCGCCGACAGGGTGCCGTTGTTAAAGACGATGTTGCCTTCGAGACGGATGTTGTTCAGCAGACCACTGCGCGCTTCGGTGTACACGTGCAGACCGTAGCCGAACTGATCGAACGCGATGTTGTCGCGCAACACCAGCGGACCCGTATTGCTCTTGGCGTAGATCGCGTGACCGTTGGCCTGACGCGGCACCTCCCACCCGTTGTTGTAGAAGAGGCAGCCGCTCACCTCCACGTCCACGGGCGGGGCGTAGGTGTAGAACCCGATGCCGCCGTCGTGCACGATCAGATTGACGTAGCGGGTATGCGACGCGTCGTTCACCACCATGTTCGGCCGCGTGTCCGTGGTACGATCCGGATCCGAGTCCATCACCTCGAAGCCCCAATACACGGCGTAGTCGCCCGTGACCACGAACAGGTCGCCGCGCCGGGTCGACGACGTCGCGCCCGCCGCGTCGATCACCGCCCGCTCGCCGCGATACTGCCGCACCACCACGGGGGCCCCTGCCGCGCCGTGCACGCTGCTCTCCACCGCCCCCCGGTACGTACCGCCCCGGAGCCAGATCGTGTCGCCCGGCGCGATCCGGCCGCCCCCGCCACCCAGTGCCGTCGCCAGGTCCCACGGTCGCGCCAGCGTGCCGTCACCCGCGCTCGAGCCGGATGGCGACACGTAGTGACTGCCTGCGCCGCCCCCACCCCCCAGCCGCGGGCTGGCGAGCAGCACGAGCCCCAACGCCGCCAGACGCAGCGTCATGCGTGGCTCAACACGCTCGTCCACAATTCAACACACGACTCCTGCACAGAAACCGCACGCAATCGGCATGGTGTTGCGGGCACGCGACAGACCACCGCGCGGCTCTGTACTCACCCATCGCGGCGACCGTATCTCATGCGCGGGGCAAAATAGATGCCCCGTTTCCATCGAGACAGACGCCTCCGCACGCGGGGCGCGTGTGGCCCGCTGGCGACAAACACGGCCTGCGCGACGTGCGTCAGGCGCGGCACTCCACCGCGTAATCAGTGGTGGCACAATGGATTAGTGCGTGGCTGCGGAGAGCGCGCGACGTCGCAGCGGGGCTGCACGATAGCTGCAGATAAAGTACGGTCCGGTACGCGACCGTTACAGGGCGGATTGCAGGCGCATCGTTATGGAGACCCGCGTGTCACGAGTGAGCAGCACTCAGGAATCGTTCAAGGAGCAGCAGGTGCGGGAGACGCGCCGCCCCCGGCCCGGCACGGCCGGTGCCCACACACACGCGCAACGGCCCGTCCCGGATCGCGTCCTCGTCCTGGACGGCTATTCGAATCCCGCCCTCGCGTGCGTGCGCTCGCTCGGACGGGCCGGCTACACCGTCTTCGTGGCCAGTCACCGCCGCTGGCCCTTGGCGGCCTGGTCGCGCTACTGCGCGGGCACCTGCTGGCACGCGGAAGAGACGCTTCAGGGATTCGCCACGGCGCGCGCCTGGGCGCACGCGCACGGCGTGGGCATCGTCCTTCCCCTCACCGAGCTGGCGTGCCAGCTCTGCAACGTCGAGCGGGCTGAATGGGAAGCCCTCGGCATGGTCGTCGGCTGCGCGCCTGAGCCGCTCGCCCTGCGCGCGTTCGACAAAGCGCAGACGCTACGGCTGGCCGAGGCCGCCGGCGTCGAGATCCCGCCCACCCGCTATCCCACCTCCCTCGAAGAGTGCCGCGCCGCGGCCGATGCCGTCGGGTATCCCTGCATCGTGAAACCCTGCTTCACCGCTGCCTGGAACGGCAGGCGGCTCATTCCCGACCCCGGGCTGTGCTATGTGGCCAGCGCGGCCGAGCTCGACCACGCGGTCCTGACGCGCCGCCAGGGCCGGCACTGGCCTGTGATCCAGCGCTTCGTGGCCGGCCAGGGCAAGGGTGTGTTCACGGTGTGCGATCACGGGCGCCCGGTCGCCTGGTTCGCCCACGAGCGTCTCCGGGACATTCGCCCGTCGGGCTCCGGCTCGAGCCTGCGCCGCTCGGTGGCCGTCGACCCACGCCTGCGCTCGCGCGCCGAGCGGCTGCTCGAGGCCATGCGGTGGCACGGGCCGGCGATGGTCGAGTTTCGCGACGATGGCGTCAATCCTCCTTGGCTCATCGAGGTGAACGGGCGGTTTTGGGGGTCGTTGCAGCTCTCGATCGACGCCGGGTGCGACTTCCCCCGCCTCTGGGTCGACCTGCTCGCTGGCAAGCCGGTCGCCCCCGCCGGTGACTATCGCGCCGGCGTCACGGTGCGCTGGCTCTGGGGAGATGTGAAGCGCTTCCTCTACATTCTCGCGGGACCGCCCCGCAGCTACCCCGGGGCCTACCCCTCGGTGGCCCGCGGTCTGCAGGAGTTGTTCGGCCGACAGCCGGCCGGCACGCGCCTCGAAGTGTGGGACCGGCGCGACAAGTGGCCGGCCGTGGCCGAGTGGGTAGAGGGAGTGCGCGACGTGCTCATCCAAGCGTTCAAGCAGCGATGACGAGCAACGGGCGCCCGATTCGGGTGCTGATGCTCACCTGTGCGTGGCCGCCACCGGACCGCCCGGGATACACGACCACGTTCATCAGACGTCAGGTCGAGTTTCTCCAGGCCGCGGGGGTGGACGTGGACGTATTCCACTTCACCTCCGCCATGCGGCCCGCGAACTACCTGCGCGCCTGGGTCGGCGCGCGGCGCCGCACGGCGCGCAACCACTACGACCTCGTGCATGCGCAATTCGGGCAGAGCGGGCTCGTGGCGCTTCCCAAGCGCCTGCCGCTGGTGGTGACGTTCCGGGGCGACGATCTGCAGGGAATCGTGGGGCCCAACCTGCGGATCACGCCGGCCGGGAAGGTCCTACAGAGGCTGTCGCAGCTGGTGGCGCGCTCGGCCGACGCCTGCATCGTGGTGTCGGAGCACATGAAGGCGTTCCTGCCCCGCTCCGTGTCGGCCCATGTGATCCCGTCCGGTCTCGATCTGGACCAGTTCCGTCCCATTCCCCGGGAGGAGGCGCGGACCCGCCTCGGCCTCCCGCTCGACAAGCGTCTGGTGCTGTTCGTCGGCAATCCCGCCGTCGAGCGCAAACGCTACCCGTTGGCGCGCGCGGCGGTGGACATCCTCAAGCGCTCTCTGCCGGCCGACCTGGTGGTCGCCTGGACCGTGCGCCACCGGGACGTGCCGGTGTGGATGAACGCGTGCGACGCGCTCGTGTTCACCTCGATGCAGGAAGGCTCGCCCAACGCGGTCAAGGAGGCGCTCGCCTGCGACCTGCCGGTGGTATCGGTGCCGGTCGGCGACGTCGCGCAACGGATCGGCGGCGTGGCCGGATGCGAGCTGTGCTCCGATGAAAAGCCCGAGTCCATTGCGGCGGCGCTCGAGCGGGTGTTGCGACGCGGGATCCGGGCGGCCGGGCGTGCAGCGGTGCAGGATCTGGACGAGCGTCGGCTGGCGCAGCAGGTGATCGATGTGTACCGCTCGGTCTTGGACGCTCGTAACGGCGGGATGGCGGAGCGTCGCCCGCCGCCCGTCGCCGCCGCGCGAGGCGCGCCATGACGTCGCGACTGGAGATCGCCGGTCTGGGCTATCACGACGTCACCGACGATCCTTTCGTCTCGGGCTTTCAGCGCGCCGGTGCACTGCCCTTCAAGCACACCATGGCGGGGTTCGGCCGCGATCTCGACGCGATCGCGGGGGCCGCGAGCGCGCCGCGGCTCATCAGCGATATAGATCTCTCAGCGCCCGGCCGCCATCTGCTGCTCACGTTCGACGACGGCGGCAAGAGCGCGCTGCACATCGGCGAGATGTTGGGCGCGCGGGGCTGGCGCGGTCACTTCTTTATCGTCACCAACCTGGTCGGGGCCCGCACCTTCCTGACCGCCGCCGACATCCGTCACCTGCGGAGCTGCGGTCACCTGATCGGCAGCCATTCGCACACCCACCCCGATATTTTCAACGCCCTGTCGCCACGCCGCATGCTCGAGGAGTGGCACGTCAGCACGGACACGCTGTCTCAGGTGCTGGGGGAGCGCTGTGCCACCGCCGCGGTCCCGGGAGGCGACATCTCGCCGCAGGTGCTCGAATCGGCCGCAGCCGCCGGCCTGCGCGCCTTGTTCACGTCCGAGCCGTGGCTCGCGCCGCGCCGGGTCCACGGCTGCTGGATCCTGGGCCGCTACATCGTCAAGGCCGCGACGCCGTCGGCCCGCATCGCCGCACTGGCGGCGTTTCGCGGCTGGGGCCGCGCCCTGCTCGTACGCCGCTGCAAGGTCGCGGCGCGCGCCGCCCTGCCGTCGCTGTACCGGGCCTACGTGGCCCGCACCACGCGCGAATGGAACGCGGTGGCGGAGCGCCCCTGACGACGCCGGCTGCC
>DATDFC010000035.1:0-5150 GCA_036522815.1 Gemmatimonadales bacterium
TTGATCACCGCCCCCACCAGCCCCGCCAGCGCCCCCAGCGTCGTCTGCGCCGCATTCAGGCCGAGCCGGAAGTCCTTGTCGCTATAGGTGGCGTACAGATCGGTGGGCTGGTGCCAGTTCGGGTCCCAGCCCGCGCCGATCTGCGTGCCGCGCTCGTTTTCGCGCAGGCTGATCGCCGGCACGTAGTCCTGGAATGGCGCCGAGTCGGTGTTCGTCATGTGCGAGCCCACGGACGCCGGGTAGTCGGTCGCATACTTCTCGTTGGCCCGCTCGAACGCCCAGGCGAGCCGCTCGGCCTCGGCCGCGAACTTCGCGCTCGATTGGAACTCGATGTTCACGTCCGCCTCCGGCCGCTGCTCGGCGGCGAGCGTGCCATCGGCGCGCGGCATGCCGTGGTCGAACAGCATCATGTCGTGCTGGATCATGCCGAGCCATTTGGGCTCGTCTTTCGTGCCCTGCAGCGCGCGGCGCTGCTCGACGTAGGCGCGTGAGCCGTTGAGCCCTGTCTCCTCGTTGTTCCACAGGATGAACCGGATCGAGCGATCGGTGCGCACGTCGGCGCTCGAGAACACGCGGGCCAGCTCCATGACGAGCGCGGTCCCCGAGCCGTCGTCGTTCGCGGCCTCGCCCCACCCGATCCCGTCCATGTGGCCGCCGACGATGTACATCTCCCCGGGGTGCGTCGTGCCGATCTTGGTGCAGTACACCTCTTCGCGCGCGCCCGGGGTAGTGGGTTGCGCATCGAGCGCGCGCACGCGGGCGTCGGGTTGTTTGAGGGAGTCGTTGTTGACGCCGGTGCGGGCGCGGATGCCACGGTAGCGGCCGCCGCCCACGGCGGGCCTCACCCCCTGTCCCCCTCCGTCGGTCCTCACCCCCTGTCCCCCTCTCCCTCCGGGAGAGGGGGAACTAGGAGGCTGATAGTCGTACTTGAGCCGCGCCACGTTGCTGCAGCCGTAGCTCTTGAGCTGAGCCTCGATCCAGTCCACGGCGGCGCGGTTCCGGTCCGTGCCCTGGCGGCGGTCGCCGAAGGTGGTGAGCCCCTTGATCGTCGCCTTGTAGCGCTCCAGGTCGAGGCGCGCGACGAGCTGGGCGACGGGATCTACCGCCATCGAGTCCTGAGCCGGCGCGATCATTGGAACCACAAGAATGGCAAGCAGCATGACGAGCGGTCTGGGCATGAATTATTTCCCCACGATCGATTTGGGAATCATGACGTGCACCCCGACGTTGCCGTCCACCAGCTCGGTGACGCGCACATCGCACGCCACGCTCACCAGCCGATAGGCTTCCGCCTGCGACCAGCCGCGGTGGGCGGCGACGAAATCGATGGCGTTCTGTACGGCGATCTCGGTCGCTCTCGTGAGATCCTTATCCATGCCCATCGCGATGAAGTGCGTGGGCGTCTCGGCGCGGGGCCAGGCGAGGTGCATGTTCTTGCGGACGATGAGCTGCAGGCGGCCGGTGAGTGAGGTCTCGATGGCGGTCTGGTCCACTTCGCCGTCCCCTTGCGCCGCGTGGCCGTCACCGATCTCGAACAAGGCGCCCGCGGTGTGAACCGGAATGAACAGCGTGGTGCCAGCCACCAGCTCCTTGTTGTCCATGTTCCCGGCGTGAATGCCGGGTGGGTTCGAGCTGACGCGGCCGGAATCGCGCGGCGGCGCCACGCCCATGCTGCCGAAGAAGGGATGCAGCGGGATCACGACTCTCGGGGCGAACTGCGCAACCATGCGCCGGCGATCGAGTGGGATGATCCGCGTGCGCTGCGTGGTGTCGCAATTCGCCGGAAGAAACCCGCTGCAGCCGTTGTAACCGTACCGGAGGGGGAGATCGATACGGAGAATCCGCACCTCGAGCACGTCGCCCGAATCGGCCCCCTCCACGTAAATGGGCCCCGTGAGGATGTGTCCGCCGGGGCCCTTGTCGGTCACCTGGGTGACGATGTCGCGCAGCGACTGTTGCACGTCCGCCGGGGCGACGCCCGCGGCTTCCAGGCGGTCGGGGCGGTTCGTGATGAGGGTTTCGACCAGAACGGTGTCGCCCGAGGCGATGCGGAGCACCGGCGTCGCGGCGGCGCTGTAGTAGCCGTACGCGACGGTGCCCGGCGTGGCGGGGAGTCGATGGAAATGCTGGGCGGCGAGCGGCGCGGCCGCGGAGCCGAGCAGGAAGATGGCGAAAAGCGTTCGAAGGGATGCGAACATGCCGAGAACGTAGGCGCGGGCGGTTTGCGGAGCAAGCAAGTTGCCTTTCACCTCTCCTCGTAGCAGTCTTTCCGGATGCGCCCTCACCCTGTAGCCATCGCCGCCGTATTGCTCGGCAATATCCTGCCTTCCGCCGCGCTGCCCCAGGCGCGACCCGCGCTGACCGCCGACGACTACGCCCGCGCCGAGCGCGCGCTCGGCCCCGCCGTGGGCCGGCTCGTGAGTGGCATCCCCGGCCGGCCGATCTGGCTGCCGGACGGACGGGCCGCCTACCGGGTGTCGACCCCCACCGGGGGGCAGTTTGTGATCGTGGATCCGCGGCGCCGGACGCGGAGCCCGGCGTTCGATCACGCGCGGCTCGCGGAGGCCGTGTCCACGGCGTTGGGCCGGCGGGTGACAGGTGATAGCCTGCCGTTCTCCTCGTTCGATCTCTCGCCTGATGGCCAGCTCATCTTCGAAAGCGAGAAACGCTGGCGCTGCGATCTCACCGCCTACCGTTGTAGAGCGGCCGAGAGCACGCGGCGCGAGCCGCCGCCCAATTCGATTCTGTCACCCGACAGCACGCGCGCCGTGTTCATTCGCAACAACAATCTCTGGATGACCGACCTGACGACCGGCGCCGAGACGGCGCTGACGACGGACGGTGTCGAGGACTTCGGCTACGGAACGAACAACGCCGGCTGGGTCAAGAGCGACGAGCCGGTCGTCACGTGGTCTCCCGACTCGCGCAAGATCGCCACGTTCCAGCACGACGGGCGCGGGGTGAGTCGCATGTACCTCGTGCGCACGAAGGTCGGCGCGCCGGAGTTGGAAGCGTGGCGCTACCCGCTTCCGGGCGACAGCGTGATCTTCCGGATTCAGCGCGTGGTGATCGATGTGAGCGGTCCGAAGCCACAGCTGGTACGCCTCCAGATGCCGCCCGACGCGCATCGCTCGATGGTGAGCGACCACGTCGCCTGCGGCGGCAGGATCTGCGACCTCCTCTGGTATCCCGACGCGTCGGCGATCGCGTTCGTGTCGAGCTCGCGCGATCACAAGCAAGCGTGGGTGCGCGTGGCCGATGCGCGCACCGGCGCCGTGCGCACGCTGCTCGAGGAGCAGGCGAAGACGCAGGTGGGCGAGGTCGGCATGGCGCAGAACTGGCGCGTGCTGCCCCGCTCGAACGAGCTGATCTGGTGGTCGGAGCGCGACGGCTGGATTCACCTGTACTTGTACGATCTCGCCACCGGGCAACTCAAAAACCGCATTACGAGTAGTGATGGTAACGTCGAGTCGATCGTGTACGTGGACGAGCGCGCACGGACGATCTATTTCACCGGCCAGGGAATTGAGACGGGTCGCGACCCCTATTACCGGTTCCTCTATCGCATCGGGTTCGACGGGCGGGGGCAGACGCTCCTCACCCCCGAAGATGCCGATCACCAGGTCGCCATGGCGCCGGGCGGCGCGTCGTTCATCGACTCCTACTCGACGCCGGTCACACCGCCCATCACTGTGTTACGCGACCGGAACGGCCGCGTGATGGTCCCACTCGAGCGCGCCGACATCTCGCGCCTCGTCGCCGCCGGCTGGCATCCCCCGGCACAGATCACGGTGAAGGCGCGGGACGGCGCGACGGATCTCTACGGCCTGATGTTCACGCCGTCGCGGCTCGACTCGACCGCCAAGTACCCGCTCGTGGACTACATCTATCCCATGCCGAGCGGGAGCGTGGGGCCGCGCAGCTTCGTGCCCGCGCGCGGCGATCATCAGGCGCTCGCCGAGCTGGGATTCGTGGTCGTCGCGATCGACGGCATGGGGACGCGGGGAGGGCGGTCGAAGACGTTCCGCGACGCGGCGTACGGCAAGATGGACGAGAACACACTCCCCGATCAGGTCGCGGCGATCAAGCAGCTCGCCGCGCGCTACCCGTGGATCGATGGCGAGCGCGTCGGGATCTGGGGGCACTCGGGTGGCGGGTTCGCCACCGCGGCCGCGCTGTTCAACTATCCGGACGTGTTCAAGGTCGGCATCTCGGAGTCCGGCAACCACGACAACCGGGACTACGAGGACGACTGGGGCGAGCGTTACCAGGGCCTCCTGGTCAAGAACGGCCAGAGCGACAACTACGCCGCCGACGCCAACCAGATGCACGCCGCGAATCTGCGCGGCAAGCTGCTGCTGGCGCACGGCGGGATGGACGACAATGTCCCGCCCTACAACACCTACCTCGTGGTCGATGCGTTGATCAAGGCGAACAAGGACTTCGACTTATTGATTCTGCCCAACGCCCGTCACGGCTACGGCCGCGATGGGCTCTACATGATGCGACGGCGCTGGGACTACTTCGTACGGAACCTGCTCGGCGCCGAGCCGCCGCGGGAGTACGAGATCGGCAAGAGGAACCCGCCGGCACCGTGAGTCACTGCCCTACTCACTTCTCGATCCGGTCAGTACTCATCGTGGTACTTGAGCCAATGCATGATGCCCTCCTCTTCCTGTCGGCCGAGCGGCGTGAGATCGAGCAGGTTGTAGGTGTTGAGGAGCGGATCGAGACCGCGCTGGTAGGTCGAGTAGGTGTGGAACACGCGGGTCCCGTCACGGAAGAACACGCTCAGTCCTTCCCGCTCGCCCTCATGCGGCCGGCCCTCGGGCTGCGCGGTGACGGGCGCATAGTTGTAGGTCGTGTGCGTGGCGTCGAGCGTCACGCCAAAGTCGTCGTTGAAGTCGGTCCCGTACGACGACAACCACGGGAACGTCCAGCCCATGCGCTGTTTGAACGGCGCGATCTTGGTGAGCGGCGCGCGCGAGATCACGGCGAACGCGGTGTCACGCGCCGCGAGGTGTACGAGACTGCCGGCGAAGTTGTCGGCCACATACGAGCAGGCCGGGCACCCCTCGTCCTCCCAATCGGGAGGGAGACCGAACATGAAGTGATAGACGATGAGCTGGCGCTGCTTGCCGAACAGATCG
>DATDFC010000036.1:0-6162 GCA_036522815.1 Gemmatimonadales bacterium
CGCGACCGCCGTGAACAGAAAAGCGAGCAGTTGCAACATCGAGCGTCACCCCCTTAATGGGTCCAGCGAGTAGTGTCTCGCCTAGGAGTGGCATACCTCGCTATGGCATGCCCGACGCTCCGCTCGTCTACTGTCCGCTCTGCTCCGCTCTAGCTAGCGGTGACCAGGGGCCCCCTGTTCGAATTGTCGATCATCAGTCCTACGCTACCTTCCGCGCCTGCAACGCACGACGCATCGCCTCGATAACCACCCCCATGCCGTCCACCTTGTTGACGATCGCCCGCACTCCGAGCCGCCGCAGATCGTTCTCCGCCGCCGCCGGCAACCCGCCCGTCACGATCACCACCGGCGCCGTCATCCGCTTCGTCGGATCCTGCAACCGCTCCACCACCTGCACCGCGTTCAGGTCCGGCAGCGCATAATCGAGCACCACGAGGTCGGGACTCACTCGGCCGATCTCGAGCAGGCCGTCCACGCCGGTCGACGCCTCCACCACCTCGACCTCCGGCGCCTCGCGCGCCAGCGTCCGCACCAGCGCCTTCAGGTAGCCGGGATCGTCCTCGACCAGCACGACCACCTGGCGCTCGCGCGGGCCGAGCAGCTCGCCCGGCACCGACATGCCGTGCGCCTGGAGGAAGTCGGCGAGATCCGTCGCCTCCACCCGCCGCCGGCCCGTCGGCGTGCGATGCCCCTTCAGGTGGCCTTGATCGATCCAGCTCGCCACCGTCGCGGGAGCGACCTGCAGCACGCGCGCGACACGCTGCGTCCCCCAATAGCGCTTGGTTCTAATAGGAGCCACGAAACACCAAATACCGCCAAAACGAAAAGTCCGCTAGTAGGGATTAATACCGGAGGTAGAGGGCCGGGGTTCTGGCGAGAAAGGCGGCGGCGTGATGAGGCGGCGGCGAGGGGCGGCGAGATAAGGCGGCGGCAAATGCTTGATATGTAAGAACTTATTGCATTTGCCGCCGCCTCATCTGCCGCCGCCTCTTCAGCCGCCGGTGTTTACCGCCGGGCATCCACCCAGCGATTGGTGGCGTCGAGCACGGCCAACACTGCGCTGCGCTCGGCCGATTCGCGGATTTCGCAGGTGCCGGTGAGCAGCTGAGCCTCGCGGCCGCCGAGGCCGTGGACGGCGACCAGCACGAACTTGCGATCGAACGCCTCGAGGATCTGCGCGCCCTCGAGGGCGATGGAATTGTCGGGCAGGAGGTCGTCGAGGCAGGTCGCGGCGGCGCGGGCGGCGGCTTCGACGCGATTGCGCATCGTATCGGTCCCCACCTCCTGCGACTCGGCCTCTTTTTCGCCGAACGCGAGCTTCACCTTGAGCTGCACCCGGCCCGGCTTGTCGGAGGGCCGGACCTCGAGGTTCTTGAACACGACGACGCGGCGCTTGGCGCGCTCCGAGATCGCCTCGTCCTGCAACGCCTCGATCGGCCGGACGTCGGCGACTTGCGCGACGCTGATCTTGCGGTGATCGACCTTGAAGCCGAGCTGCGCCATGAGGGCGGATTCGATGTTGCGGACGGTCTGTTTGGGCGGCTGGTCGGCGCGGGTGGTGACGTGGATTTCGCTGACTTCGCCGAGCGGGGTGACGACGACGCGGGCCGAGAGGACCCCCACCAGGCTGGTGATGAGGTTCTCGACGCGTTTCATGCCCCAGGGATCGGGCTTATCGCCGCCGAGCGGCAAGACCGGCTGATCTCCCGACGACTGCGGATTCGAATGCGTCACGGCGGCTCTCCGGCAGGGCGCTAGAGATGCACTGGCTCAGGTACCTCGCTGGGGGCCAAGATAACGAGAATTCCCCCCCCTTGCGAGAGAGCGGGAAGCTAGGGGAGGCCTGCGCGCTCGCTGGGCTGGGCCACGAGGACGTGGCGGCCCGGCACGACGTTGACGGAGAGGACCTCGTGGGCGTGCTGGCGGAGCATGAGGCTTTGGCTGTCGAGCGAGACGATGAACATGTTGGGGTCGTTCTCGATCAGGGCGAGCGAGTCGGCCGGCTGCTTCGGGCCGTCGTACAGCTGGATGGGGCCGGGCGTGAGGTTGAGGCCGCCGCGCATGCAGGCGGTGAGGACGACGAGGATCGTCGCTACGACTACAGTCCCCTTCATGCTGGTTCTGGCGGATGTTCGCCTAATGTCGAGAGCTCGACACGGGTCAATTGCCGATTCCGTCCCGCTCGCCTCAGCACGGGGAAAGGGAATGTCCTAGCTGCTTCGATAGGATAAACGCCTGTAGGACGCGCGCGTCCTTCGGTATCCTCGCTAGATCAACGAGTCCGGACGGGTCGCGCACCAGGTTAGGATCCGTATCGAGTGTGAGAAGAACGTTGGGGAGCGCGCACAAGCGCACGACTAGAACGAATCCTGCACTTGCCTGGATGGCCGGATAGTCTCTGTAAATCCGAGACCAGCGTCCATCAAGCGGTGCACCGCTCGGGAGCCGCACGGAGCCGGTCACGATCCAACCATCGGCCGACAGGTGCGGCTTTAGCGTGACCGCGCGATACTGGAGGGCGATGATTGTGGCGCCCTTGAAAGGAAACGCCAAGCCAGGGTACTCGCTTCCGCTGGAAGCTGGGTCCAACAAAGTCGTGTCATACGCAGCAGAGCAGAGCGATCGCAGCACAGCGAGCGTTGCGGAGGCAACTAGCGGGCCTACCGAAGTGTCGGTCAGACTTATTGGCGACTTGGCGCGGCACTTGGCCCCTCCGTTCGATTGTCCCACGGCCACCCGGGGCAAAGCGTGGCCGCAAGCGCAGGCGATGACGAGAGTCGTCGCTGTTCTCGCACAGAGCTGCAGGACTCTATCCGTCGTGGTTGACAGCCTCAACAGCCCCAACCCGGTGGCTCAATCATCACACGCAGTTCCTTAACGCGTGCGGCGGCAGGAACCCGTGTGAAGTCGCGTATAAGGCCTTGCGGGGCCATCGATGAATTCAGAGTAAAGAAGAAGTTCGGCAGTCGGCAGAACTTCACCGTAAGACCATCTTCATCTTCCGTGCTGGCAACGGCATCACCATAGGCAGCGTGCAGTTGAGTCCAAGAAACGTCAAGCGGTAGCCCCTGGGGTAGGACTGCCGAACCCCCCACAATAATCCACACGTCAGGCGGTTCATCGAGTCGCAGCAAGTTTCTGTATTGAACCGCGATCGCTCTTAGCCCCTGAAAGGAGAACCGCAGACCCGGATAGCCTCTTTCCTCGCCCCGGACAGAAGTGTCTCGGCTAGATGGGCATGCGGACTGAAGCGCCCTCAGGGGGCTACGCAATGGCAGCCGCCAAATCGAATCCCTAGAAATGGAGATGGGAGAATCGAGCGTGCAGAACTGGCTGGCCGATGCGGTGATGGTTGTGCCATTTAACCCTTCGCCTGGTGACTGCTTTGCTGGCGCGCGTCCGCCACAAGCGGCGAGGCAGCCGGCCAAGATAGCAATCGCAGAACTAACGAGAGGCGTATTCATTTGTCGCAGCTTGGAATATTTCCCGATGCGGCACGCAACTGATTTTGGAAGATGGCGTTGTCCTTACTACCGTAAGGGGCGTTAGGGCGGCGTCCCCTCTCCACTCGTGGCAACGCGATTGCGCCCCGCGGCCTTGGCCCGATACAATGCGCGATCGGCCGCCACGAGCACGTCTTCATCTTTCTTCTCCGGCTGATACTCGGCCACCCCGATGCTCGCCGTCACCATCCCCGCGGGATAGCCCAACCCAATCCCCAGCTCCTCGACCGCGGCCCGCACCTTCTCGGCGACGCCGACGGCACCCTCTTCGCCCGTGCCCACCAGCACGACGACGAACTCGTCACCGCCGTAGCGGCCCGCCAGGTCGGTCGAGCGGATGTGGGCGCCGCAGCGCCGCGCCGTCTCGCGCAGCACGAGGTTGCCCGCCTCGTGGCCGAACTTGTCGTTCACCTGCTTGAAGTTGTCGAGATCGAGAAACAGGACCGCGAAGCGGTCGCCCGAGCGGTGGCAGCGCGCGACTTCATTGGCCAGCCTGTCGCGCAGCACGCGGAACGACGCGAGGCCCGTCAGCGCGTCGACCGCCGCCTGCTGCTGCGCGACCGCCGCCTGGCGCTCGAGATAGCGGGGACAGGACTTGAGCGTCGTCCGTCCCTGCGCCGCCGCAACCGCAAAGTCGTGACACGTCGCGAAGCCGCACGCCCCCGAGTCCCAGGGCCGGCCGTTGGGCGCGAGGCCGATCTGGTCGATGATGTCGTCGATCAGCTCCTGCGCCGGCGGCGTGCCGTTCCGCTCGATCTTGAACGCCGCCCCCACCTGCACCAGCGTCCCTTCCTTTAATACGGAGGCGCGGGCGCGCGGCGGCTCGGTCGCGCCGACGATCGCGCGCCTGCGGAACAGCTCGTCCTTCGGGCCGAGCAGCGGGTGGTCGAGGCAGCCCTCGCACGGCAGGATGTCGACGAAACCCAGCTCGATGCGATCGACGCCGACCGCGCGCGCGATCCCCTCGAGGGCGCCGAGGCCGCGGACCTTCCGGAAGCGGCGCGACGTCTGCCGCTCCTCGTCCAGCAACTCGCGCGGCATGCCGCCCGCGGTGCTCCAGTAGCGGCGCCGCTCCTCGGGGATGCGGGAGAAATAGAGCGGCTGGTCCTGCACCCGGATGCCCCGCTTCTTGAGCAGCCCTTCCAGCTCGGCCAGCGTGATGGCGGCGTCCACGTCCGGCCCGCCTTCGGTGAGGCAGACGCCGGTATAGACGATCGGCGTATCCTCGCCGTAGATCGCCTTGAGATAGCGCGCCTCGGCCTCGATCGGCGTGGCGACGGGCGCGAGATACGGGATCAGCTCGGGATACTGATGCTTGATCGTCTCGACGATGACCGGGCAGGTCGATCGGATGACCGTGCCCCCCGAGCCCCAGCCTTCTTCGTCCCAGAGATCCAGGTACGCCTTGGCGACGAGCTCGTCGCCGAGCACGCCGCGGTGCACGGTGCCGAAGCCGGCGGCGTAGCAGGCGTTGACGACTTGCTCGGGGGTGGCGGGATAGAACCAGGCGGCGGATTCGACGGAGAGGATGAGGACGGCATTGCGGGCGAGGGCGTATTCGAGGGCGCGGGTCGAATCGCCGACGGCAATGATGGCTTCATGGGGGCATGCGGGATAGCAGAGGCCGGCGCGGGTGCAGGCCTCCTCGACGATCCAGACTTTGGTGTCTTCTACCGCAACCGCGTCGGAGGGGCAGACGCGCACGCATGCCAGGCACGCGACGCAGGCCTCCGGATCGATTCGAAATTCCACGCGAGCGGCTCCGGCAGGACGCTAGGGGTGCTGCCTAATGAAACGGGCTGGGGGACTAAGATAGCCCGAAGTACGTGGACGTGCGAGGCGTTTTACTTGGACTGCTCCGACCGGCGGCGGCGCTGACTGCGGGTCTCCAGGACGATCAAAACAATGCCGGCCGCCGCGATCAAGAACGCGCCGACGAACGTAGGAATCCAGTAGACAAGAAACTTCATATTTTCGCTTCCCATGCTTCAATGATGGTCCCCAGTGTAATCAGAATCAATGCCCCCGCGATCAGCAAGATGACGACTCCGAGGTCTGGACCGCCGCGCTGAAACAGCATGTCTAGCGGCGCGAAGACGAAGACGAGGATTCCGATTTCTCTCGACGTCTCGCCCAGGAGGCTGGTGACTCGGCGGCGGTCAATCACGTCGATAACTGTAGCGGATGCGATTCAACAAGGGCTCAACTGAGCGCGGAGACTTACGACAGCGCGAATTCCTTGAGCTTGCGATACAGCGTGCGCTCGCCGATCCCCAAGACCTCGGCCGCCTGGCGCCGGTTGCCCTTGGTTTCGCGCAGCGCCGCCTCGATGGCGGCCCTCTCAACCTCCGCCATTGTCATGCCGGGACGGTACAGCACCTCGGCCTCCGACGCGGGCTCGGCTTCCACCGGCGTACTCGGGCTAAGTGCAGACCCGGGGCCGACCTCGATGACCTCCACCCGCTGGGGCCGCTCCTCCAGCCGTCGCCGTAGCTCCTCCACCTGTAACTTGAGCTCCACAAGACTGCGGAAAATGAACTCCAGCTCCTGACCCGCCACGTCGCGCGTCGCGCCCACCAGGCGCATCGGCAGCCCCCGCCCGCGCTCGCGGATGTCGCGCGGGATGTCGTCGGCGCGGATCTCGCCCTCGGGGGCCAGC
>DATDFC010000037.1:0-10031 GCA_036522815.1 Gemmatimonadales bacterium
CGTCGAGCGCGGCGTCTGCGCCCCCGCCTCCGCCGGCAGGAGCCACGCCGCGAGCCGCTCCAGCGCCCGGCAGTACGGGCCCTGCCGCTTCGGGTCCCGCGCGGGGGGAGGAGACGTTCGCGGCGGCAGCGGTGCGAGCCCCGCCAGGCGGCGCAGGTCGTTTTCGATCACGACGTGGGCGTCGCTCGTGGCGCTCTCGACGTCGCGCCGGGCGGCGTCGACCTGCTCCTGCATCTCGCACGTCGACATCTCGCGGTCGCTCTTGTAGCTGTCGGTGGTGGTCGGCTGGAAGGTATTGGCCACGCCCGCGACGCGCATGCGGTTCGTGTTGAAGAACGTGCGGTTGAACTGGGTCGGGTCGGTGCGACTCACCTCCTCGATGTCCCCGTCCTGGAGCGTCAGGTAGAGGTCGCGCCCGCCGCCGCTGTACGCCATCCGGCCCGAGTCCGCCGTGATGATGCGCCGGCGCTCCGCGTCCGCCAGGTCGTAGATCGTGACGTCCTTCAGCTTGTTCGCGCTGCCGTCGATCCGCGCCGCGCGCAGGAAGAACTGCCCGGCCACCACCTCGTTGATCACCTGCTCCTTGAGCGCCAGCGACGGCTTCTTGCGCTGGATATCCATCTGCAGCGTGCGCAGCTGGTGGTTGGTGCGGGGCAGCAGCTGATCGTTCCACAGGAACGACAGCAGTGCGATGCCGGCCGCCCCCGCGAGCGCCGGCGCGATCACGCGCCCGACGCTCACGCCTCCGGCCTGCAGCGCCGTGATCTCGTTGTCGGCCGCGAGCCGGGTGAACACGTGCAGCACGGCGACCAGCACCGCCATCGGGAGGGTCACGGCCACGATGAACGGCACCGACAGCAGGAACACTTCGACGATCACGCTGGTGGGCAGGCCCTTGCCGAGCAGGCTCGAGAGCTGTTTCGCGATCTGCTGGATGAGCATCAGCGACGTGAGCGCCGCCAGGGAGAAGCCGAGCGGCGCGACGTGCTGGCGCAGGAGGTAGCGGCTGATAGTGCGCACGATCGGTGGCGCCATTATATTCGGAAGTCCAAGCCTCTACAAGACATCACTACCCCCGTGACCATCCCAAAGAGCCGCTTGTGGCGCGCCGCCCCCTGCCTCGCCCTCGTATCCGCTTGCTCGGCGCGGGGCGGAGAAAAGCCGCGGGAGTTCGGCGGCACGCGGGCCTTCGGCTATCTCGAGCAGCAGATGCAGTTCGGCCCGCGCATCCCCGGGACCGCGGGCCACGAGCGCTCCGGAGACTGGATCCTCGAGCACCTCCGCGCCACGGCCGACAGCGTCGTCGTCCAGTCCATCACGCACGTCACGCGCCACGGCGTGACGCTGCACCTGCGCAACTTCTTCGCACGCTTCCGGCCCGGCGTCCCGGACCGCGTGCTGCTGCTCGCACACTGGGACACGCGGCCGCACGCCGACCAGAGCCAGAATCTCGGCCAGCAGCGCCTGCCCGTGCCCGGGGCGAACGACGGGGCGTCGGGCGTGGCCGTGCTGCTGGGCGTGGCCGACGCGCTCAAGGCCAGGCCGCCCAAGCTCGGCGTAGACCTGCTGTTCGTGGACGGGGAAGACTACGGCGATTTCGCCCGCGACTCCGCCGACGTGCTGATCGGCTCGCGCTACTTCGCGGCTCACCGGCCCGCGGGCTACCAGCCGCTCTTCGCCGTGCTGTTCGACATGGTCGCGGACAAAGACCAGCAGTTCTACTACGAGGGCAACTCGCAGGCCTTCGCCCCTGAGGTCGTGGACCGCGTGTGGCGCACGGCCGCCGACCTGGGCTACGGGCGCATTTTCCAGCCCGGCGTCAAGCATACCCTCACCGACGACCACGTCGCCCTGCAACAGGCCGGCATCCACGCGATCGACGTGGTGGACTTCGATTATCCGTACTGGCACACGAGGGAAGACACGATCGACAAAGTCAGTGCGGCGTCGTTACAGATCGTCGGGGATGTGGCTGTGGCTTTGGTGAGATAGCCCAATTGCGCGGCAAGGCAAACGCTAGACGCACAGCCGCGCAGCGGAAAACAGTGAGCAGGTTGCAGGAGAGGCCTACTCACTGACATCGGTCCACCGCTGTGCGTGTGTGCGTCTAGTCGCTGCATTGCCCGCGATTTTCTGATCCCTCCCGCAAGAATCTGATCCTCATGCTGGACAGGCTTGTCCTATCTTCTGACCATGGATGACCGTCGTGCCGCGCTGCTGCTGGCTCTCCTCACCCTCGCCGGTGCAGGCGTTCGGCTTGCGCTCGCGCCGTCCACGGCGGCCGCACCCGGCGACGTTCACCTGGTCGGTCGCGACACCCCGCCCCCCGGTCCGCGCGGCCTGAGCGCGACGGCGCGCACGGCCGCCCGGCTGGCGCGCCCCCTCCTGCCGGGCGAGCGGGTCGACCTCGATCGTGCCGACGTGACGGAGATCACGCGCCTGCCGCGCATCGGTCCCGCCTTTGCCCAGCGCATCGTCGCGTGGCGCGAGCAACACGGCCTGTTCGGCGGGCTTGCGCAGTTCGACAGCGTCCCCGGCGTGGGCCCGAAGCTGGTCGAGTCGCTCCGACCTTACGTGATGTTTTCGGGGGTGCTGCCGTGAATCGCGGCGACCTCCACAACCTCCATCACCTCCACAACCTGCCTCTCGGGGTTGACTTCCCTTCGTCGGCCCGTATGTTATGCTGTTCATTTTCAACGAGTTGCGTACGGCGACCGCGGCAGCCACCTCCGACCGACTGGGTGAAATCCTCCTCCGGGAGGGGCTGATCACCCAGGATCAACTCAAGAAGGCGCTCCTCGAGCAGAAGAACACGGGGATGCGTCTGGGCTACACGCTGGTGAAGCTGGGGTTCGTCGAGGAGACCGAGATCTCCAAGATGCTGGCCCGGCAGTACCGCATGCCGGCCGTCGACCTCTCCCGCTTCGAGGTCGACCCCAAGATCCTCAAGCTGCTCCCGCCCGACGTGGCCGTGAAGCACACCGTGCTGCCGCTCAAGCGCGAGGGGCGGACCCTCACGGTGGCGATCGCGGACCCGAACAACGTCACGGCGATCGAGGACATCAAGTTCATCACCCGCTGCGACGTGTTCCCAGTGATCGCGGGGGAGTACACGCTCCGCAACGCGATCGAGAAGTACTACCAGCAATCCGACGCGCAGCTGCAGACGCTGCTCAAGGACATCGAAGCGGCGGAAGATCTCGAGGTCGTCGCCGAGGAAGTCGACCAGGACGTCAACGCGCAGGACCTGGCGGACGACGCGCCGGTCGTGAAGCTGATCAACGGCCTGCTCACCGACGCGGTGAAGCGGGGGGCGTCCGACATTCACATCGAGCCGTTCGAGCACGAGATGCGGGTGCGCTACCGCGTGGACGGGTCGCTGCACGAGGTGATGAAGCCGCCGATCAAGATGCGCGCGGCGCTGACGTCGCGCATCAAGATCATGGCGCAGTTGAACATCGCGGAGCGACGCGTGCCGCAGGACGGCCGCATCAAGCTCAAGTTCGGCGCCAAAGTGATCGATTATCGTGTCTCGACCCTGCCGGTGCTGTTCGGCGAGAAGATCGTGCTGCGTATTCTCGACAAGGGCAACCTGGCGCTCGACCTGACCAAGTTCGGGTTCGAGGCCAAGGCCGAACAGGACCTGATGCGGGCGATCCTGAACCCGTACGGCATGGTGCTGGTGACCGGGCCGACGGGATCGGGCAAGACCACGACGCTCTATTCGGCGCTGTCGCGCATCAATCAGATCGACGTGAACATCATGACCGCCGAGGATCCCGTCGAGTACAACCTGATGGGCATCAATCAGGTGCTGGTCCGTAACGACGTGGGCATGACGTTCGCGGCCGCCCTCAAGGCGTTCTTGCGGCAGGACCCCAACATCATCATGGTCGGCGAGATCCGCGATCTCGAGACCGGGTCGATCGCGATCAAGGCGGCGTTGACGGGCCACCTCGTGCTCTCCACGCTCCATACCAACGATGCGCCGTCCACCGTGACACGCATGGTGGACATGGGCATCGAGCCGTTCAACGTGGCGAGCGCCGTGAACCTGATCGTGGCGCAACGGCTGGTGCGGCGCATCTGCTCGGAGTGCAAGGAAGAGCACAAGTATTCCGAGGAAGAGCTCAAGGCGCTGGGCATCCCGCAGGCCGAGGCGCAGAAGCTGACGTTCTACAAGGGCGGCGGCTGCGACACCTGCGGCGGGTCGGGGTACAAGGGGCGCCAAGGGTTGTACGAGGTCATGGCGCTGACGAGCATGCTGCGGCGCATGGTGCTGAAGGGCGCCTCGACGGAGGAGCTGCGGGAGGAGGCGGTCAAGGAAGGGATGCTGACCCTGCGCATGGACGGCATGCTGAAGGTGAAACGCGGCATCACCACCCTGGAGGAAGTCGTGAAAGAAACGGCGGCATGACGGCCGGCGCCTCGCAAGGTGTCAATCTCCGCTCGCTGCTGGAGGAGATGATCGAGAAGGACGCCTCCGACCTCCACATCGTGGCGGGCGAGCGTCCCAAGCTGCGCGTGGACGGCGACATCGTGAACTCGGGGGTGGAGGCGGTGCTCACCCCCAAGGACACGCTCTCGATCGCCTACTCGGTGCTCACCGAGAACCAAAAGAAGCGGTTCGAGACCGAGAACGAGCTCGACTTCTCCTTCGGCATCCAGAACCTGGCGCGGTTCCGCGGCAACTGCTTCAAGCAGCGCGGCTGTGTGTCGCTCGTGATCCGGCAGATTCCCTTCAACGTCAAGACGTTCGAGGAGCTGGGGCTGCCGGGCGTGGTGGCGAAGCTGGCCGAGAAGCCGCGCGGACTCGTGCTCGTGACCGGTCCCACGGGATCGGGCAAAAGCACGACGCTGGCGGCGATGATCGACAAGATCAACAAGGAGCTCAAGGGGCACATCATCACGGTGGAGGACCCGATCGAGTTCATCCACCGCCACCAGCAGTGCATCGTCAATCAGCGCGAGATCGGCACCGACACGTCGAGCTTCGCGGCCGCGCTCAAGTACGCGCTGCGCCAGGACCCGGATGTCGTGCTGGTGGGCGAAATGCGCGACCTGGAGACGATCGGGGCGGCGCTGACCATCGCGGAGACGGGGCACCTGGCGTTCGCCACGCTACACACCAATTCGGCGATGGAGAGCATCAACCGCATCATCGACGTGTTCCCCTCGCACCAGCAGGCGCAGGTGCGCGCCCAGCTCTCGTTCGTGCTCGAGGGCATCGTCACGCAGACGCTGCTGCAGAAGGCCAAGGGCCGCGGCCGCGTGATGGCGTGCGAGATCCTGATCATGACGCCCGCGGTGCGGGCGCTGATCCGCGACGAAAAGATCGAGCAGATTCCGTCGATGATGCAGGCCGGCAAGAAGCACGGCATGCAGACGCTGAACGACGCGCTGTACCAGCTGTACGTGGGCCGAGAAGTCACCAAGGACGAGTGTCTGCGCGTGACGTCGACCCCCAACGAATTTCTCCGGATGATCGGCGAGGCCCCGTTGGACGACAGAGAGCCCTTGCCGTCTGGGGGCCAGCCCGCGGTCGGCGCGGGTAAGGTCGCGGCCCGCCGCTAGGCGCCCGCAGCGAAGGGGAAGGGGAGGGAGCCATGCCGGTTTTTCAATACACCGCCCGCACACTCAAGGGCGATCTCGTCAACGACAAGATCGACCTGCCGTCCCGTGACGACGTCATCGCCCACCTGCGCAAGAACCGCATGGTGGTCGTCCAGGTCCGGGCCGCGCCCAAGGAGTTCAAGCTCAGCCTGAAGTTCGGCGGCGGCGTCAAGACCCGCGACGTCGTCGTGTTCACGCGCCAGTTCGCCACCATGATCAACGCGGGCCTGCCCCTGGTGCAGGCCCTCGACATCCTGGCGCAGCAGACCGAGAACAAGCTGCTCGCCGACACGACGCGGCAGGTAGTGTACGACGTCGAGAGCGGCCAGACCCTCGCCGACGCGCTCCGCAAGCATCCCAAGGCGTTCAGCGATCTGTACGTCAACATGGTGGCCGCGGGCGAAGCCGGCGGTATTCTCGACACCATTCTCGTGCGCCTCGCCGAATTCCTCGAGAAGAACGACGCGATCATCCGCAAGGTGAAAGGCGCGATGATCTACCCCGGCGTGATTCTGTCGGTCGCGGTCATCGCCGTATCGGTGCTGCTCATCTTCGTGATTCCGACGTTCCAAAACATGTTCGCGTCGGTGAACCTGCAGTTGCCGCTGCCGACCCGGATCGTGATCGGGCTGAGCAACCTTCTCAAGAGCTACTGGTGGGTCATGATTGGGGGCGTCGGCGCGGGAGTGTTCGCCCTGAACCGCTATTACAAGACGGCACCGGGCCGGCTGCAGATCGATACCATGCTGCTCAAGATGCCGGTGCTGGGCGACGTGCTCCGCAAGGCCGCCGTGTCCCGGTTCACCCGCACGCTCGGCACGCTGATCTCCTCCGGCGTGTCGATCCTCGACGGTCTTGAGATCACGGCACGCACCGCCGGCAACATGGTCATCCACAACGCCGTGATGGAATCGCGCGCCTCGATCGCCGGAGGCGAGACGATCGCCGCCCCGCTCGCCAAGTCGAAAGTGTTCCCGCCCATGGTCATCTCCATGATCTCCGTCGGCGAGCAGACCGGCGGCATGGACGAGATGCTGTCCAAGATCGCCGACTTCTACGACGACGAGGTCGACGCCGCCGTGAGCGCCCTGCTGTCGCTCATGGAGCCGATCATGATCGTGGTGCTGGGCGTGATCGTGGGCGGCATGGTGGTCGCCATGTACCTCCCGATCTTCGACATGGTGAACGCCGTCCAATAACGGGTTGTGGAGGTTGTGGAAGTGGTGGAGGTTGTGGAGGTCGTTCCGACGCCATGCCAACCTCCACAACCTCCAGAACCTCCACCAACCTCCTTTACGGCCCCTCCAGCCACTGTCGCGGGAAGCGCGGCAGGAACTTGACGTGCCGATTCACCACGGCCTGCACGCGCCGCCACCAGCACACGATCGGGTGTGGCGTTCGGCCCACGCTCACCACGGCGAACGGAATCGAGTCCGCCACCACGGTACGCAGGTCGGGCTGGCTCAAAGAGCACAGGTCCTCCGGTGTCTTCACGCCGAAGGTCGAGTCCGGGCCCATCCAGACATGGTTGTGCCATACCGCCAGCGTGCCCGGGCTGCAGGGGAGCGGTTGTACCTGATCGGCCGTTGAGCTCACCAGATCGGGCATCACGAAATCCTCCACCACCGCGCTGTCACCCACCGCCGTGCCCCGCAGGCACAGCACCACCTCGCGATCGAGCCCGGCCGCCAGGAGACTCACCCGCCGCAACAGTGACGGGGCGAGCCGGAGGCGCTTGAGCGGCTGGGACGCGAGTATCGCGGAATCCGCCGCCGTGAGCGGCGCTTGGGCGTGAGCCGGGACGGGACCGACCACGGCCACGACCAGCGTCCCGGCAAGGACACCACGGCACCGGGGTGACATGCCGTACGATACCACGCGTCGCTCGCGCGCGTGTCTCGCAACGGTCGCTCTTGCACTTTGCCAGACCATTCACAATAGTTGTCAACCGCAAGCCGAAAGTCGCCCGCCGCTAGCCGCGTAACGGGCGTAATGTCAATCGGTTACAGGTCTTCGAGCCGCGAGGTACCGCTCCGTGAGCTGGTTCGGCGACGACTCGCGCGGATCATCGATCCCGACTCCCCAGGCACTGCTACGGTCGGTGTACGTGGGCCGGGTGTGCGTGGCGGTGGCGATCTATCTGGCCGCGGCTCTCAAGTTCGCCGTCGCGGCGCCGCTCGACCTGCTCGTCACGTCGTTCGTGCTCGTGGCCACGGTCGTGGTCACCGGTGCGTCGTACTGGTACACCCATTTCCGGCGGCGCTCGCCGGGCCGCACGTTCCTGTACGGACAGGCGTTATTCGACGTCGCGCTGATCACGGCGGTCGTCCACATCACGGGCGGGCCGCAGAGCGACCTGACGCCCTTGTACGTCCCCCTGATCGCGGTGACCGCGGTGCTGATGCCCCCGGCGAGCACGGGGCTGATCACGGCGCTCGTGGGCATCGTCTATTTCGCGGATGTGTTTTTCGGCCACCGCACCCCCATGACCGGACAGGTGGCGCTGCAGCTGTTGGTCTTCGTGGGAGTGGCGGCCGTGACGGCGTACTTCGCGAGCCGGGTGTCGGTGATGGGAGCGGAGCGCGAGGCGCTCGCGGGCGAGCTGCGGCAGGCCCGGCTCGAGGCGGCCGACGTGCTGCGCAACATCCCGACGGGCATCGTCACGGTCGACCAGGCGGGTCATTTGCTCTACTGCAATCCGGCGGCGGAGCAGATTCTCGGCTTCAAGGAGCGTCTCTGGCGCGGCCGGCCGATCATGCCCGAATTCGCGAAGATCGCGCCCGAGTTCTGGGCGGCGATTACGGCGACGGCGCGGCGCGGCGTGCGGGCCATGCGGGTCGAGGCGACGGTGCGACGTCCCGACCGCACGTTCCCGATCGGCGTGACGACCACGACCTTGGAGCTCGAGCCCGCCACCGAGCCGCGGGTGACGGCGATCTTCACCGACATCTCGGATTCGAAGCGGTTGGAAGAGCTGCACCTGCGCGCCGAGCGGCTGGAAGCGGTGGCCGAGCTGTCGGCCAGCCTGGCGCACGAGATCAAGAACCCGCTCGCGTCGATCCGCTCGTCGGTGGAGCAGCTGGGGCGCGCCAAGCGTGCCAACCCGGACGAGAAGTTCCTCACGTCCCTGGTGGTGCGCGAAAGCGACCGGCTGTCGCGCCTGCTGTCGGAGTTCCTCGACTTTTCGCGTGTGCGCGCCACGGAATGCCGCCCGCTCGACCTCCACACCGTGGCCGGGGCGGCGATTCGCCTGGTGCGCGAGCATCCCGACTGCCCCGCGGACGCGGTGATCGACCTGGCGGGCGGAGCGACCCCCATGGAGGGGGACGAAGACCTGCTCCATCGCGTGGTCTCAAATCTGGTCTTGAACGCCGTGCAGGCGGGCGGCAAGGACGCCCGCGTGGTGGTGCGCACGGGGCGGCCGGGACCGCAGGAGGTCCCGGGCGGGGCGGGAATCGAGCATCCGGTGATGCTCACCGTCACCGACAACGGCCCTGGCATCCCGGAGAATCTGCGGGCCCGGCTGTTCGAGCCGTTCGTCACCGGGCGAGTCGGCGGCACGGGGCTGGGGCTCGCCATCGTGCAGCGCGCCGTGGAGGCGCACCGCGGCCTGGTCCTGGTGGATTCCACCGCGGGACGGGGGACCACCTTCACGGTGTACCTGCCGGCAGCCCGACGGAGAGAGGAAGCCGCATGAGCCAGCAAGCCTCGATTCTGGTGGTCGACGACGAGATGGGGATCCTGGATGTGCTCCGGATCCTGTTGAAGGGGGAGGGGTTCGACGTCACCACGGCCCAGGGCGGTAAGGCGGGCCTGGAGGCGCTCAAGGCGGGCGCCCCCGACATCGTGCTCACCGACATCAAGATGCCGGGGGTCTCGGGGACCGACCTGCTCGCCGCCGTGCGGGAGCAGGATCCCGAGACGCCGGTGATCCTCATGACCGCGCAGGCGTCGCTGCAGAGCGCGATCCAGGCGGTGAACCAGGGCGCCTTTTACTACATCCAGAAGCCGTTTTCCAACGACGACCTGGTGGCGATCTGTCGCCGCGCCGCCGAGCAGCGCATCCTCAAGGCCGAGAACAAACAGCTCAAGCAGGAGATCCGGCGGCGCGAGCGCTCCGGACTGGTCAAGCCGCTCGGCAAGTCACGCCCGTTCGTCGAGGTGCTCAAGCTCGCGGAGCAGGTGGCCCCAACCGAAAGCACGGTGCTGATCCAGGGCGAATCGGGGACCGGCAAAGAGGTGATCGCCCGCTACATCCACGAGCTGTCGGGTCGCGCGGACGGCGGCTTCTTTTCGCTCAACTGCGGCGCGCTGCCGGAGAGCCTGCTCGAATCGGAGCTGTTCGGCCACGTGAAGGGATCGTTCACGGGCGCGGTGCGCGACAAGCAGGGGCTGTTCGCCGCGGCGCGGGGCGGCAC
>DATDFC010000038.1:0-38684 GCA_036522815.1 Gemmatimonadales bacterium
GGGGCGGGGGGCGTGGCGGCCGCGGCCGGGGACGCGGCGGCGAGCGGCGCGAGTCGGGCGAGCGCCAGCGGGAGGGCGACGGGCTGATCGAGAACGTCATCGCGATCAACCGCGTGGCCAAGGTGGTGAAAGGCGGCCGGCGGTTCGGCTTCAACGCGCTCGTCGCCGTGGGCGACGGGCACGGCCATGTCGGCGTCGCGACGGGCAAGGCGAACGAGGTCAGCGAAGCCGTGCGCAAGGCGGTGGAAGCGGCGCGCCGTCGGATGATGGAGGTGCCGCTCACGGGGACGACGATCCCGCACGAGATCATCGGTCATCACGGCGCCGGCCGCGTGCTCCTGAAGCCCGCGGCGTCGGGGACCGGGGTCATCGCCGGTGGCGCGGTGCGCGCGGTGCTCGAGTGCGCCGGCGTGCGCGACATCCTCACGAAGAGCCTCGGCTCGACCAACCCGCATAACATGGTACGGGCCGCCCTCGACGCTCTGCAGCACCTCACGACGGCCCGTCACGTGGCTCGCGAGCGCGGCGTGGAGGTCGAGGCGATCCATTACAAGGCCCGCCAGGAGGCGGTGCATGGCTAGGAAGCCGCCGACTCGGAAATACCGCAAGCGCAAGCCCGGTCGCGACCGCGTGCTGCCGCCCCCGGGCAAGGCCCCGCTGCGGATCGTCCAGGTCCGCTCCGGAATCGGCCGGCCGGCGTTCGAGCGCCGCACGCTCGAGGCCCTGGGGTTGAAGCATCACCAGGACAGCGTGGTGAAGCCGGATCATCCAGCGCTCCGCGGCATGCTCCATCAGGTGCGTCATCTGATCGAGGTGACGCCCGCGCAGGCAGGGGAGTAGACGATGCCGAAGGCGAAAGCGAAGGCGAAAGGAAAGGCGAAGCCCAAAGCCCGGCGCGCGCGCGCGACCCCCAAGGCCAAGGCGCCCGCCGGGCCCGCCGGGGAAATACGGCCGCTCACCCTGTCGGGCCTGCGGCCGCCGCCCGGCTCGCACCGCGCCCGCATCCGCAAGGGCCGTGGGCCCGGCTCGGGGATCGGCAAGACCGCCGGCCGGGGAGGCAAGGGGCAGACCGCGCGGACCGGCGGCCAGACCCGGCCCGGGTTCGAGGGCGGGCAGATGCCGCTGATCCGCCGCATCCCCAAGCGTGGCTTCACGAACCCGTTCAAGCTGGCGGCGCAGGTGGTCAACGTGCGGCACCTGGGCAAGCTCGCCGAGGGCGTCGAGGTCACGCCCGACACGTTGTTCGGCGCCGGGCTGGTGCGCCGGCCGGACCGCCCCATCAAGCTGCTCGGCATGGGGGACGTCCAGCGCAAGTTCAGCGTGAAGGGCGTGACGGTGTCGGCCTCCGCCCGCTCGAAGATCGAGCAGGCGGGCGGCACGATCGCGAGCTGACCGGATGACCGCTCCCCGACTGCCCAACCTGTTCAAGGTGCCGGAGCTGAAAGAGAAGATTCTCTTCACGCTCCTGTGCCTGGTGGTGTACCGCGTCGGCGCCCATATCGCGACGCCCGGCGTCAACGTCCAGGCCCTCGCCGATTATCTGAAGAACCAGGCGCAGGGCACGCTGTTCGCGCTGTACGATCTGTTCGCGGGTGGCAGCTTCGGTCGGGCGACCGTGTTCGCGCTCGGCATCATGCCGTACATCTCGGCGAGCATCGTCTTCCAGCTCGCAGCGCCGGTGTTCCCCGTGGTCGAGAAGATGCAGCGCGACGACGAGGGTCGGCGAAAGCTGACGCAGTGGACGCGTTACCTCACCGTGTTGCTGTGCCTGTTCCAGGCGTACGGCTACGCCCTCTTCACCGAGCAGATCCCGGGCGCGGTGGGCCATCCCGGCTTCTTCTTCCGGCTCACCACGGTGCTCACCCTCACCACCGGTGGTGTGTTCGTGATGTGGTTGGGGGAGCAGATCACGGAGCGCGGGATCGGCAACGGGGCGAGCTTGCTGATCTTCTTCTCGATCGTGGAACGGATCTGGCCCGAGACGATCCGCACGATCGACGCGCTGCAGGCGCGCAGCCTCAGCGTGCCGATGCTGCTCGCCGTGCTGTTCGTGATGGTACTGGTGGTGGCGGGCACGGTGGCGGTGACGGTCGCGGCGCGGCGCATCCCGATCCAGATTCCGCGCAAGGTGATGGGCCGGGGCCGGATCCGCGAGGGACAGAAAACGTTCATCCCCTTGCGGCTCAATACCGCCAACGTCATGCCGATCATCTTCGCCCAGTCGCTCATCATCGTTCCGGGCACGATCGCCGCCTTCAGCGGCAACCAGACCTTGAAGCACCTGGCCGAGTATTTCAGCGTCACATCGCCGGTGTACGTGATCTCGAGCGCCGTCCTGATCATCTTCTTCGCCTACTTCTACACGTCCATCATCTTCAACCCGGTGGACCTGGCGGAAAACCTCAAGAAGCAGGGCGGCTTCATCCCCGGGGTGAAGCCCGGGGCCGCCACCGCCGACTACATCGACGACGTGCTCTCGCGGATCACGTTCCCGGGTGCGCTGTTTCTGACGATCGTGGCGATGCTGCCGATCGTGGTGTCAAACATCCTCGGCATGCCGTTCGGATTCGGCGGCACGGCGCTGCTCATCGTCGTGGGCGTGGCCCTGGACACGGTGCAGCAGGTGCAGCAGCATCTGCTGCTGCGCCATTACGACGGCTTCATGAAGGAAGGGCGCGTCAAGTTCCGCGGCCGTCAGCGCTACATGTAGGCATGTGTTCATCCTCCTGTTAGGCGCGCCGGGCTCGGGCAAGGGGACCCAGGGAAAGATCCTCGCCGAACGGCTGGGTCTGCCGAAAATCACCACGGGCGATATCCTGCGCGCCGCCGTGAAGGCCGAGACGCCGCTCGGCCGCGAAGCGAAGAAATTCATGGACGCCGGCTCGCTCGTGCCCGACGGCGTGATCCTTGGCATGATCAAGGAGGAGCTCGCCAAGCCGGAAGCACACCAGGGCGCCGTGTTCGACGGGTTCCCCCGCACCGCCGCCCAGGCGGAGCTGGTCGACCGCACGCTGGCCGAGCGCGGCCAGCGGCTCAATCACATTGTGCTGCTCGACGTGCCCGAAGAAGAGCTGGTGCCTCGGATGATGGGACGGGCGGCGCACGAAGGGCGTTCCGATGATACGCCCGAGGCCATCCGGACGCGGCTCCAGGTGTACCAGCGCGACACCGCCCCCCTCATCGCCCATTACGCCGAGCGCGGCATCGTGAAGCGCGTGCCCGGCGTGGGCGCCGTGGACGAGATCGCGATGGAGATCAAGCGCGTCATCGGGCGATGATCACGATCAAGTCGCCCCGCGAGATCGAGACGATGGCGGCCGCCGGCCGCATCGTGGCCGCGACGCTCGCGCTCGTGGAGCGCCACGTCCAGCCCGGCGTGTCCACCGAGGAGCTCGACCGCCTCGCCGAGCAATTCATCCGCTCGCACCCCGGGGCCCGGCCGTCGTTCAAGGGATTGTACGACTTTCCCGCCACCCTGTGCACGTCGATCAACCACGAGGTGGTTCACGGCATCCCGTCGTCCAAACGGGTCCTCAAGGCGGGCGACCTCTTGAGCGTCGACGTGGGCGTGTGGCTCGACGGGCTGCACGCGGACTCGGCGGCGACGTTTCCCGTCGGCGCCGTGAGCGTGGACGCAGAGCGGCTGCTCGCCACTACCCGGACCGCCCTCGCGGCCGGTGTGGCGCAGGCGCGCGCGGGCAATCATATCGGCGATATCGGGCACGCCGTCCAGCAGGTGGCGGAGGGGGCGGGGTACTCGGTCGTGCGCGAGCTCGTGGGACACGGGATCGGGTCGTCGTTCCACGAAGATCCCCAGGTGCCGAACTACGGCAAGCCGCGGCGCGGGCCCCGCCTCGTGCCGGGGATGACCATCGCCATCGAGCCGATGGTGAACCTGGGCGGCGCCGACATCCGCACCCTCGACGATAAGTGGACGGTGGTCACCGAGGACGGCTCGCTCTCCGCCCACTTCGAGCACACGGTGGCCATTCTCGAGCACGGTGGGCCGCCGCGGGTGCTCACGACCGCCGACTAGGGCGTCACGGTCGGCAACGCTCCGTGATGCCGGGCCAGGGCGAGAAACTCCGCCTGGGCGCCCGGCTGCGGCAGGACGCTCCTCGACACCAGCAGGTTCTGGCCGCTCACCTCGAGGACGAGGACGGCAAACGCCGCCAACACTTCCGCGTCGGTAAAGTTGCAGTGCCCGTACCGGTTGATGGTAAACGCGGTATTCAGCAGGCGACTGCGCAGGTCCAGCCGGCGACGATACAGCGCCTCGTGCCATATCGGGACGATCGGGTCGCCCGTGGTGTGAATCGTCACCAGGGGCCGCCGCAGTCGCGCCGACGTCTGCAACGCAGCGAGCCGGGCCGGGTCCGCCGTGAACCGAAACCGCTGCACGCCGGCGTTGAGCGCTGCGTCGTCGTTCGAGCCGCTGTAGCGGCGGTCCACGTTATCGAACGGCATGCCACCGTTCTTGGCGATGGCGTCATTGGTGCCGCGGAAGCTGTACCAGAGGATCCCCAGCGTGGTCTGTTTGACGCTCGCCGGATCGGCAGCATCGGTCGGGGCGTGCGTCACGTTCAGGACCTGCTGGATCCGCGGGGCATTCGTCGGGTCGTCCACCGCCGCGCCGGCGCTGGCTTCGGCCGTCCCCCACGCGCTCGGATCGATGTAGCCGGGGTCGCCCGCGCCCAGGTCCTGCCGCCACACCGGCCACGCCGCGATCGTGCCGGCAAAGACCTGATCGAACACCACGCGGAAGTCGCCGACGTATTCGATCTGCTTGCGGTAGTCGCCGATGGGACCGCACCCCGCTAACCCGCCGCTGAAGATGTTGGGGTAGCGCTCGACCGCCATCACGGTGCCGAGGCCGCCCTGCGATCCTCCGGTCTGATAGACGTAGCGCGTGGTCCGACCCGTCGTAGCCGTGAGCACCGCCTTGGCCGTGTCGACCAGCTCGAGCAGGTCGCCGCCGATCCAGGTATCCGGCTCGATGAGACCGGTCGCGCGAAAGCTCGTGGTCGCGTAGCCGTAGCCGAGACGGCCGAACAGCAGGGACGCGGCCGTCGGAGAGAGATCCTGAGGTAGCGTCGGCTCGCTCGCAGGGTCGTGGTAGCCGGGGATGAACACGACCAGATCGCGGTTCCACTTGGCCGGGTCGACGCAGAGCTTGAACAACGCTCCCGAGCTCAGCTTCGCATCGGGTTCGGTACAAGACAATCCATCCGCCTGCGGGACGAGGCGCGGCAGTGCGGACTTGAGCTGCTCGCGTGGCGCCGGCTGGAGCGGCGCTTCCGAGCATCGCGTCAGGGTAAGGACGAGGGCCACGGACCTGGCGTACGCGACGGCGCGTTTCATACAAGAACCTCCCACGATTATTCCGTTCGGGTCTTGTACCGCCGCGGTGTGGACAGGTTCGGACGTCGGTGGTGGTGCAGCGTCGCAGCAGTCGACGAGGAGAGATCCCTACGCGCGCAGTGCTCGCTCGAGTCGTTCGATCTCCGCGAGCAGGGCGGTCCCCTGCTCCGGCGTCGACAGGCCGGCGAGGTTCACGCGTACGTTCTCGATCGCCCCGGCGACAGCGGCCCGGGCCAGCGCTTCGGCCACCGTTGCGTCGGAGCGGGCATTCCTGTTACCGATCTCCGCGATCTCGCGCGCCAGCGTGATCAGCCGTGCGGCCCGCCGGGCGACCTCGATCGGCGGTTGCGCCGCCCCGACCAGACCCGCGTCGATGGCCCGCACGCGGGTCGCGTCGTCCTTGGGAATCCGGTAGGCGGCACTGACCTTCGCGTACGCGGCGGCGTCGTCGTCGACCAGGCGGCGCAGCTCGGCTCGCAGCGTATCCGCTGCGCTGAGGACCTCCGCGGCGCGCCGTTCGACAGCGGCGTAGGCCTTCCGCCCCACGGTCAGCCGGGCCACCATCGCCACCAGCGCGCCGGCGAGCGCGCCCGCGAGCGCCGCCGCGCTGCCCCCACCCGGGACGGGGGCCCCACCGGCCAGGTCCTCGAGCCAGCCGTCGAGCGTCGGTCCCTCGGCGGCACGGATCTTCGCCTCGAGCAGGTGGTCCGCCGCGTCGGGCAGCTGCAGCGCGGCCGCGCCCGCGCCCAGGATGGCGCGTTCGGGCACGAGACCCACGACCTCGCTCCGCACGACGGCGACGCCGCGGACGCGTGCCTCGGCCTCGACCGCGGCGTACACCGCCGCCGGCGGCGTCGTGTCGATGTCGAGCAGGTTCATCGACACCTGGGCCCGTCCTCCAACTTCGAAGCCGGAGGCCTGAACCGCCGGCAGGCCACCGCTCGAGGTGCGGATGCGCTTCGCGATCTCCTTGGCGACGCCCACGTCGGGGGTGTCGAGGTAGATGTTGAACGCCACGAGGAAGGGTCGCGCTCCCACGGCTGTCGCTCCCGCCGTGGGATGGATGCGACGCGGGCCGAAGTCCGGATCGGCGGCCGCATCGGTGCCGATCCGCTCGCGCAGGCCCTCGAACTCGCCCTTGCGGATGTCCGGCAGGAGCTCGCGCTCTGCGCGCGCCGCCGCCTTGGCGTAGAGATAGATCGGGATCCCGAGCTCGGCCGCCGCCCGCTCGCCGAGCCGCCGGGCGAGCGCGACGCACTGGTCCATCGTCACGTCGCGCACGGGGATAAAGGGGACCACGTCGGTCGCCCCCATGCGAGGGTGCTCGCCCGTGTGGTTGGTCAGGTCGATCCGCTCCGTGGCGACGCGCATAGCGGAGAGCGCGGCGTCCACGGCAGCGTCCGGCGGAGCGACGAACGTGAACACGGAGCGGTTGTGCGACCGGTCGGCCTGCACGTCGAGCAGGCGGACGCCGGGGACGGTCGTGAGCGCCGTGCGGAGGGCCTCGATGGTCGCGGCGTCACGGCCTTCGGAGAAATTCGGGACGCATTCGACGAGGGGAGAGGGCATTGGAAGACTTCAACGCGGAACGCGGAAGTGGGAACGCGGAACAGAGCAACGAGCTCTGGACCGAGAGGTCGCCGCTCGGTTCCGCGTTCCGCGTTCCGCGTTCCGCGTTCTCATGCGCTCCTCAAGAGATCCAAGAGCCACTTATGCAGCACCGGATTGCCGGCGACGAGGGAGCCGTGTTGCAGCACGTCGTCCGAGCCGTCCAATGTGGTGACGATACCGCCCGCTTCGCGGATCAGCACCACGCCAGCCGCCACGTCCCACGGCGCGAGCGTCAGCTCCCAGAAGCAGTCGAGGCGGCCCGCGGCTACATCCACGAGATCGAGCGCCGCGGCACCGGCCCGGCGGATGCCGCTCGTCGCTCCCATCACCGCGGCGAACTGGTCCTGGTACCGACGCAGAATCGGGAGCTGCTTGAACGGGAACCCGGTGCCGACCAGCGCGTGGCGCGGCTGGCTGAGGCGTGATACGTGGATCGGGCGTTCGCCCTGCCAGGCGCCGAGCCCCGCTCCCCCCCAATAGGCCAGGTCACGCGCCACGTCGTGCACGACTCCGATGCGCAGCGTGCCACGCAGCGCGCACGCGATCGAGACTGCGTATTGCGGATATCCGTGCAGATAGTTCGTCGTGCCGTCGAGCGGGTCCACGATCCACGCTACTTCCCCTGCGGCCGCGACGTGCGGCGACAGCTCTTCGCCCATGACCGTACTGCCGGGCACCTCGCGCGTGAGCGCCTCGGTGATCAGCGCTTCCGCCCGCCGGTCGACTTGGGTCACGAAATCGTGGCGGCCCTTCTCGATCCAGTCCGCCGCCGGGGGCGGCGTGGTGTCGCGGAGCAAGGCGGCCGCGCGTCCGGCGGCACGCCGGGCCACATCGACTAAGTCTTTGAATTCTCGCACCTTGCGGCGCTCGCCTCCACCCGCGTAGGTTGTGAGCCCATGGCGCGCGTCTTCTCCGGTATCCAGCCCTCGGGCGAGCTGCACATCGGCAACTATCTGGGCGCGGTGCAGAACTGGGTGCGACTGCAGCATCAGCACGACTGCCTCTTCTGCGTGGTGGACCTGCACGCCATCACGCAGCCCTACGACCCCGCGACCCTGCCGCAGCGCACGATCGACATGGCGGTCGGGCTGTTCGCCTCCGGGCTCGACGCCGAGCGGGCGATCGTGTTCGTGCAGTCGCACGTGCCGGAGCATACCGAGCTGAACTGGCTCTTGAACACCGTCACGCCGCTCGGCGAGCTCGAGCGTCAGACCCAGTTCAAGGACAAGGCCCAGCGTCAGGAGAGCGTTCCCGCGGGACTCCTGAATTATCCCGTTCTTCAGGCCGCCGACGTGCTCCTGTACGAAGCAACCCTCGTGCCCGTGGGCGAGGACCAGCTCCAGCACCTCGAGCTGATGCGCGAGATCGCCCGTCGCTGGAACAGCCGTTTCGCGGGCGGCTTCGCGTTTCCGGAGCCGCAGGCGCTCTTGTCCACGGCCAAGCGGGTGCTCGGGCTCGACGGTCAGGCCAAGATGTCGAAGAGCCTCGGCAACACGATCGGTCTCTTCGAATCACCGGAGACCATCTGGGAAAAGCTCAAGCCCGCGGCCACCGACCCGGCACGGGTCACCCGTAAGGATCCGGGTAATCCGGACATCTGTAACATCTTCACGATCCACCAGGGCTTCTCCCCGCCCGACACGATCAAGCTGGTGGCGCACAACTGCCGTACGGCGGGGTGGGGCTGCCTCGACTGCAAGCGGGTGCTGGCGGACAATATGATAGCGGCGCTCACACCTATCCGCGAGCGGGCCGTGGCGCTGCGCGCGGAACCGCGCCGGGTGCTGGACCTGCTGCGCAGTGGTGCGGGCAAGGCGCGCGCCCTGGCGCGCCGCACGATGGCCCAGGTACGGGGCCGCATGGGTTTTCTCGGGGAGGCGGACGGCTGATGCAGCACTTTCTCTCGGGCCTCGTCCAGATGTTCCGGCTGGAGCTGTTTCTCCAGCTGTGTCTCGCCACGCTGTTCGGCGGCGCCATCGGCCTCGAGCGCGAGCTCGGCGGCAAGCCGGCCGGGTTGCGGACCAACATCCTGATCTGCCTCGGCTCGGTGATCTACACCAAGCTGTCCGTCGCCATGGCCACGGGGACCGCCGATCCCACCCGCATTGCGGCGCAGATCGTGACCGGCGTGGGATTCATCGGCGCGGGAACGATCCTGCACGCGCGCGGCGCGGTCGTGGGCCTCACCAGCGCCGCCACGATCTGGGTGGTCGCCGCCATCGGCGTGGCGCTCGGCGCCGCCTTCTACTGGGAAGCCGCGGGTACCACGCTGCTGGTGCTGCTCGTGCTCCAGGGGCTGGGACGCGTCGAGCGGCTGGTGGCACGGCAGTCCACGCAGAGCAGCCTGCTGGTGCACGCCCGCCCCGAGCCCGCCGCCCTGGACGAGCTGGAGACGGTGGTGCGCCGCACCGGTCTCGAGATCGAGCGCCAGGCGAGCCGGCGCGAGAACGTCGATCTGGTGATCGAGTTCACGCTGCGCGGGCCGAAGCGGCTGCACGACGAGGTGATGATCGCGCTGCTGCATCACCCGGGCGTGCGCACGGTGTCCACCGGCGAGTGACCCGCCGGCTGGTGGTCGACCTCGTTTCACCTCGCGCTGCCTGGCGGATCCCGCCCGCCACCGTGCAGACGATCCGCGCCGCGCTCGGCTCCGGCTGGGAGGTCGTCGAGGTCCAGGCGCCCGCGGCCTCGGACGGCGACGGCGGCTCGGGGAACCCGGAGGCGGTGGCGGCCGCCCGCAGCGCGGAGATTTACGTCGGTTACGGCGTCCCGCCGGGAGTGATCGCTGCCGGGCGGGGCACCCTGCGCTGGGTGCATACCGCCACGGCGGGCGTGTGGATGAGTCTCCCGAGCGTTGCCGGCACAGAGATCGTACTCACGAACAGCGCCGCGGTGCACGCCGAGCCGATCGCCGACTGGACGATCGCCGCCCTCGGCTATTTCGCGCGCGGCCTGGACCGGATGCGCGCGTTTCAGGCAGCGGAGCACTGGGCGAGCCCGGAGCTCACGGCGGTGCCGGTCTCGGTGCGCGAATTCGCCGAGCTGCGGCTTGGCGTGTTCGGCCTGGGCGGCATCGGTGGGGCGATCGCGCGACGTGGCATCGCGCTGGGGATGAGCGTCGCGGGGGTGCGCCGGCGGCCGGCGCGGGGTGGGCCGGCGGGGGTCCGCTGGGTGGGCGGTCTCGACGCCCTGCCGCGGCTTGCCTCCGAGAGCGATTGCTTCGTGATTGCGGCACCGCACACCGACCAGACGCGCGGAGTCGTCAGTCGGGAGGTCCTCGAACGCCTGCCGCCCGAGGCGATCGTCGTGAACGTGTCCCGCGGAGAGCTGTCGGATGAAACGGCCTTGCTGGACCTGCTCGACGCGTCGCGCCTGCGTGGTGCAGCGCTCGACGTGTTCACGGTGGAGCCGCTTCACCCGGGCCATCCCTTCTGGCGCCATCCCCGCGTGCTGGTGAGCCCCCACGTGGCGGCCGTGACGGCCCGGTTCTGGGAGCGGGAGACGGGCCTCATCGTGGACAACATCACCCGCTATCTTGCAGGGTCGCCACTCGCCAACACCGTCGACCCGGAGGCCGGCTACTAGTGGAAGAGAAGTCCAAGGGCGCGCGCGCCAGCGCGGCCACGACGCACCAGCGCGGAATCGAGCAGATCATCAAGGCGGCGATCGACCGCAACGCGTCCGACCTCCACATCAAGGCCGGCGACGTGTTCCGTGCCCGGATCGACGGCCAGCTCGTGCCGTTCACCAAGCAGCGCCTCACCCCCGAGCAGACCAGGGCCATCGCCCAGCACCTCATCGCCAACGACGAGGATCGTGCCCGGCTCGACAAGCTGCGGGACTACGACTGCTCCTGGGGCATGCCCGGCGTCGGGCGGTTCCGCGTGAACATCTTACGGCAGCGCTCGTCGTTCATGATCGTCATGCGCGTCATCCCGTTCGACATCCCGACGTTCGATACCCTCAAGCTGCCGGCCATTCTCCCCAGCGTGGCGGCGGCCGAGCGCGGCCTGATCCTGGTGACCGGCGTGACCGGCTCGGGCAAGAGCTCGACCATGGCGGCGATCGTCAACCACATCAATCAGACGCAGCACAAGCACGTCGTGACGCTCGAGAACCCGATCGAGTTTCTGCACCGCGACATCAACAGCTCGGTGACCCAGCGGGAGATCGGCGTGGACACGGATGGCTTTCGGGCCGGGCTGCACGCCGCGCTGCGCCAGGACCCCGACGTCGTCATGATCGGCGAAATGGAAGACGCCGAGACGATCGATACGGCCCTGAAGGCAGCCGAAACGGGGCATCTCGTGATTTCCAGCCTGCATACCCCGGACGCCGTCAGCACCATCACGCGCGTCGTGTCGATGTTCACGACCGAGGAGCAGGAGATCGCACGGATGCGGTTGTGTGAGGCGCTCCAGGCGGTGGTGTCGCAGCGACTGCTGCCGCGCGCCGACGGCCATGGGCGGGTGCCCGCCGTGGAGATCCTGATCTGCACCGCCGTCGCGCGCGACCTGATGAAGGACCCCGCCCGCATGCAGGAGCTGCACGACTACATCGCCGAGGCGCGTGAACAGTACGGGATGCAGACCTTCGACCAGCACCTGATCGAGCTGGTGATGGACGAAGTGGTGACCTACGAGGCGGCGGTGGCGGCGGCCACGAACCTCAAGGAGTTCGAGCGCCAGATGCGCGACGAGCGTCGTCGCACCCGGGTCGCCGCGCCGGCGGAGGCGACCCCGCGTCGGTGAGGGGGCGGTGACGGCACGGCAGCTCACGGGCGTGCTCGCTCCCATTACCACGCCGTTCGACGGCGCCACGGGGGAAGTCGCCCCGGTCCACTTGCGCGACAATGTCGTGCGCCTGGTGCAGGACGGCCTCGACGGCGTGGTGGTGGCGGGGTCGACCGGGGAGTCGGCCCTGCTCGACCCGGACGAGCAGCGCCGCATGGTCGCGTGGGTCAGGGACATCCTGCCCGACCAGCGCTGGCTCGTGGCCGGTACGGGCGCCGAATCCACGCGACAAGCCGTCGCCCTCAGCCGGGCGGCCGGCGCGGAGGGCGCGGACGCGGTCCTGGTGCGCCCCCCGAGCTACTACGCGGCGGCGGTGTCGCCGGCGAGCCTGGTCGATTACTACCGCGCCGTTGCGGAAGCGAGTCCGATTCCGGTCCTGGTGTACAACATCCCCAAGTACACCCACCTCCCCGTCGCGGCCGCTCTGCTGCAGCAGCTCGCGAGCCATCCCAACATCGTGGGCGTGAAGGACTCGTCGGGTGACACGAAGAACCTCGCCGCGTACCGGGACGCCGTCCCGCAGTGGTCCGTGCTCGTCGGCTCAGGGTCGCTCTTGTATGCGGCCCTCGAGCTGGGGTGCGATGGGGGCGTGCTCGCCGTGGCATGCTTCGCCGCCCGGCTGTGCGCCGGCATTCTCGCAGCGTTCCGGGCCGGAGACCGCGCCCAGGCGGGCAAGCTGCAAGAGCGTCTCGTGCCGCTCGACAAGGAGATCGTTGCCAAGCTCGGGCCGGCGGGGGTGAAGGCGGCGATGGACGCGGTGGGAGGGGGGCTGTATGGCGGGCCGGTGCGCGCGCCCCTGGCGCCCGTCGCGGCGGCGGAGCGGGAGCGCGTCGCCAAGCTCGTCGCCGCTTGACCGACTATCGGGGCCTGCTGGCCGAGCTGGCCGTTCCCCGGCTCGCCGGCACGTCCTCCGCCGAGCAAGTGCGCGCGGTGCTCAAACGCGAGCTCGCCGCGCGCGGGTTCGTCGTCATGGAGCAGCGCTTCACCGGTCGCTCCCTGCTGCACCGGCTGGCCCGCGTCCCGCTCCCGGGCGTCAACCTGATCGCCGTCCGTCCCCGCGCGCGCGTGACCACCTGGCTGGTGGCGCACTACGACTCGAAGGGTCAGCCCCTCTCCATGGCCGCGCGCCTCGGGGCGGTGGCTCTCGCCGGGGTCGGTGTGGTCGAGCTGCTCGGCCTCGCTCTGCGCGCCGTCCTGGGGGGCGTGCATCCCAGCCTGTTGGACGGCATGCTCGGGGGAGCCGGCGTCGCTGGAGCCGCCCTGCTGGTCGTGAACCGGGTGACGGATCGCTCGGCGGGCGCGGTCGACAACGCGGCGGGGGTGGTCACGGCATTCGCCACGGTCGACGCACTGCCGCCCGACGCTCCAGTGGGTGTGATCCTTCCGGATGCCGAGGAGTACGGCCTGTTGGGCGCCCGAGCTCTGGTGCGGGAGCGAGCGCAGCTGCTCGCCGACACCACCATCGTCAACTTCGACGGCATCGACGACCGGGGCCTGACGATCGCGCTGCTGCATCGCGCCGGGGCCACGGTCGACCGGGTGGCCCGCACCCTCGCCGCGAGACGCGCCCGCTGGCTCCCCGTCCTCGTGGACGGGCTCGCGCTCGCGGCGGCGGCGCGCGAGTGCGTCACGATCATGCGAGGCAACTGGAGCACCGCCCGCGTCGTCCATACGCCGCGGGACACGGCCGCCCGGCTGACCCTAGACGGCGCCCGCCGGGTGGCGGGAGCAGTGGCGGCGGCGCTCTTCCCAGGCTGAAGCTCGCGCGTCGCCCGGGAGCGCGCATCTTACAGTGCCATGACCCTCGATTGGGCTCGCGGCCCTGCACCGGGCGCCGACGAGCTCGACCAGCTCGTCTACCTCTCGCACCTCATCGGGCGGGAACCACGCCTCGTGCAACCGGGCGGCGGGAACACGTCGATCAAGCTGGGTGAAGCCTTGCTGGTGAAGGGCAGCGGCACCGACCTGCGCACCATCGGGCGCGAGGGCTTCGCGCACCTGTCGCTTCCCCGGCTGGCTGCGCTGCGGGACGTCGCGGCAATGAGCGACGTCGACCTGATGCGGTTCATGTCGAGCTGTCAGCTGCAGGGCGGCGGGCCGGAACCGAGTGTCGAGACCCCGCTGCATTCACTGCTTCCCCATCGAGTCATCGCGCACACCCACGACGTCGCCACGATGAGCCTTACGAACGTGAGCGACGCGACGGCGGAGCGCCTCGTCGTCGAGCTGTTTCAGGGCGAGGTCCTCTACGTCCCGTACATACGCCCGGGGTTCCCGTTGGCTCGGGTGGTGAGTGGCATGGTAGAGGGGATTTCACCGAGGGCGACCGGCCTCGCGCTGGCGCATCACGGCCTGGTGGTATGGGGGGCAGACCCGGCGGAGTGCTGCGCGCGCCTGGCGCGCGTCGTGAACCGCATCGAGGATTACCTGGAGCGGAGCCGGCGCGGTCGAGCCGTGCTGGGGGCAACCCCGCGCTCGATCCCCACGGCGGAGGTCCGGCGGCGTTGCGCGGAGCTGGTGCTGCCCGTCGTGCGCGGCGCGCTCGGGCCGCCCGCAGGAGGTCGGGTGATCCTCCATTTCGACGACTCCGAGGACATCGTGACCGCCCTCGGGGCGGAGCGGCTGCCGTCGCTGGTCCGCCGCGGCGTGGCCACGCCGGAGCACATCCTGCGCGCCGGCCGCCTTCCCCTCTGGCTCGATCTGGATCCGGCCGCTCCGCCGGACCGCATGGCTGACGCCGTCCGCACCCAGATCGCGCAGCAGCGGGACGAATACGAGGAGTATCACCGGCGCTACGCTGCCCCAGGAGAGCGGCCGCTCGACGACTGGGCCAAGGTGCTGCTCGTGCCGGGGGTGGGGATGATCACGGCGTTCCGGAACAAGCGGGGCGCGGTGACGGCCAATCTCTGCTACCGGGCCGTGCTCGAGACGATCACGAACGCGGAAGCGATCGACGCGTTCCAGTTCATTCCCGAGCCGGAGGTGTTCGCCTTCGAGCACTGGCCCCTGGAGCGGCGCAAGACCGAAGCGCAGGACGCGCGGGAGCGCGCGTCGCTCCTCGTCCCCCGTCACGTCGTCGTCGTGATCGGCGCGGGGAGCGGCATCGGAAGGGCCGCCGTCCGGCGGTTCGCGGAGGAAGGCGCGCACGTCGTGGTCGCGGATCTCGACCAGGCGGCCGCGGAGACGGTGGCGACGGAGGTCCAAGCGGCGTACCCGGGCCGCGCCGTCGCCGTCCGCGTGGACGTCCGGGACGACGCGAGTCTCGCTCACCTGGTGAGTCGCACCGTCCTCGAGCTGGGCGGGCTCGATTGCCTGTTCTACACGGCGGGTCTGGCTCCCCGGTTCGCGGGACTGACGGACGTCCGGCGCGAGGATCTCCAGCGCCAGCTCGAGGTGCACTACCTCGGCGCCGTCCTGGCCATGGGCGCCGCGGCAGCCGTGATGCAACGCCAGCGAACGGGCGGCTCGATCGTGGCGTCGGTGTCGAAGGCGGCGCTCGTGCCCGGGCGGGAGGCCGTGGCGTACGGCGGAAGCAAGGCCGCGCTGCTGCAGGCGCTGCGCGTCGCCGCCGTCGAGTTGGGCGGCGACCGCATTCGGGTGAACGCCATCAACGCCGACCAGGTGGAGACGCCGTTGTTCCGGCGGTTCCTCGAGGAGCGGGCCGCTCGCGGTGGGGTCTCCGTGGAGCAGCAGCTCGAGGCATACCGCCGCCGCACCGTCATGGATGTATCGCTCATCCCGGCCGAGGCGGTGGCGGACCTCGCCGTGTTGCTGGCGAGTGAGCGATTCCGCTTCACCACCGGGGACATCCTGACCATCGACGGCGGTCTGCCGGAGGCGTTTCCGCGCTGACCGCCTCCCTCAGTCCCTCACGGCACCACCGCCAGCTCGACCAACCGGGAGTCGGCCTGGCCCTGGTCATCCACGGCGCGCACCATGAACGAGCCCGGTGCCTCCGCCCTCCAGGCGAGGCTCCCGCCGGAGGGCGCTTTACCCACGAAGGTCTTACCCACGAACCAGTACACCTCCCGGACGCCGGCGCCGGTGGTGGCACGCAGCGTGATGGTCTCCTGGCCGAGTCGTTTGGCGCGCAGCGAATACACCACGCCCCGCAGTGGGGACGTGATTTGCGGCGGCGGACTCCCCTGAGACTCGGCGACATGCGTGTCGCATATCGGGTCGAAGGACGGCGGCGCGCGGCGCGGCAGCCCGGCCTGCTGGAACAGCTTGAGCATGTCGGACCCCCACATTTCGTACACGACGCGATGCACCGGCCCCCGGGTGTACGGCGGGCAGGCGCGGAGGCCGCTGCGGTCGTCAATGAGCAACGCCTGATGCAGCGTGCTCACACGGATCGGCGACTTGCCGGGGATGAACCACGTCGGCACGGTGCGCGGGCAGTCGGCATTGGGCAGGTCTCCTGAGGCCGCGCAAACATCCACCGTGGCCAACCCCGCGGGGAACGTTTGCACCGGCTCCGCCAACGACGGCTCCTGGACCTCGACCGCGTCCACCACCTGGAAGAAAAGAGGTGCCGCCACCTGGACGCCGACGAACGCGGGATTGCCGGATCCGTCGAAGTTCCCGACCCACACGGCCAGGATGTAGGGGCCGAACATCCCGATCGTCCAGGCATCGCGGAAACCATACGATGTGCCGGTCTTCCAATAGACGGGCAGCGGACCGGGGGTGGCGGCGGACACGTCCCCGGGTCGGGGATTGTCCTTGAGCATGTCGAGCGTGACATAGCTCGCCTCGGCGCTGAACAGGCGGACGCCAGCGCTCGCGGGTTGATCCGCCCGATACCGCACCGGGCGCACCATACCGCGATTGGCCAACGCGCCGTACAGCGAAACCAACTCCTCCATGGTGAGCGAGCCGCCACCGAGCACCAGCGCCAACCCGTAGTACTCGCGAGACCGTAGCCCTGAAACGCCCGCCAGCTCGAGGAGCCCGTACAGGTCGGGCTGAGAGAGCTGCGCGGCGACGTACACCGCCGGCACATTGCGGCTGCGGATCAGGGCTTCCTTGGCGGTGAGTGGTCCTACGAAGCGGCCGTCGAAGTTCTCCGGGCTGTAGGCACCGAACGCGGACGGCGCGTCCTTGAGGACAGTCATGGGATGCAGCACGCCCTGATCGAGCCCGAGCGCGTAGATGAACGGCTTGAGGGTCGACCCCGGCGAGCGTTTGGCAGTGGTACCATTCACCTGGCCAGCGATGTCCTTGTCGAAGAAATCAGCGGAGCCGACCAGCGCCTTCACCTCCATGGTGCGCGAGTCCACCAGCATCGCGGCGGCGTTGTGCACACCGAGCCGGGCCGCTGCGGCGACGTAGCGCCTGATCTGGCGCTCCAGCAGCGCCTGCAGCCCGCGATCGAGCGTGGTGTGCACCTCCGACGCGTCGCCGGCGTCGGCCAGCACGGCGTCGACCACGTGCGGCGCCCGGAAGGGCAACCCTCCGGCGGATCCGATCCGGATGGCGAGTTTCATCAGGTCCGCCTCACCCTCCACCGGCGGATGTCTCGCCTGCCACGCGGCGTACAACGCTGCGCGGGCCGTACGCAGCGCCACGCCTGCTCCTTCCCCCGCGCTTGGCGCCCGGCGCGTCGGGTTCTGCGGCAGAACTGCGAGCGTCAGCGCCTCCGACAACGTCAGCCGGCTCGGATCTTTGCCGAAGTAAACCAGGCTCGCCGCCGCGGCACCCTCGAGATTGCCGCCATAGGGGACGAGGTTGAGATACGCCTCCAGGATCTCTCGCTTGGTGTAGCAGAGCTCGAGCTCGACGGCCCGCCCGATTTGAGCGAGTTTGCCGCCCGGCGTGGAGGAGCGGACGCCATACAGCATGCGGGCGAGCTGCATCGTGATGGTGGAGCCCCCCTGGCGGCGCCCTCGAACCACGTAGGTCTGCCACGCGCCCCGCACCAGTGCCAGCGGATCGACGCCCGGGTGGAGTCGGAAATGCCGGTCCTCCTGCAGCAACGTCGCGTCCACCAACAGCGGCGAGACTCGCTCGAGCGGCACCCAGACGCGGTACTTCTCGTCCGGCGAGAGCGTCAGCCGCAGCAGGCCGCCGTCCCCGTCGTACACGGCCTTGGACGTCGAGACTCGCGCCCGCAACGGCTGATGCGGAATCACGCGCGGCAACAACCAGAACGCCACAATGCCGGTGCACGCCGTGATCCCCGCGCGTCGTACCCAGCGGATGATCCCGTCCACGACCGAGTGCGTCATTTCGGGCGCCGTACCACGATCTTGCCCGGCTGCGACCACGCCCGCACCGCCCGGTCGTACATCCCTTCGCCATACGCCGGTGGCACCGCGTACGAGCCGGCCGCCGTCGCCTTCACCTTATAGATGAACTCGCGCGCCGATGCATCGGCCAGCCCGTAGACGTTTACCCGATCTTCGCGCACCTCGGCGTAATCGGGCGACCATCCCACCGCTTCGCCGAAATTCGGAGTCCACGCCGATGCGGCCCGCTCCCCTTCGCCTCCACCCTGGTTGCCCGTGCGACGCATGGGCGCGAGCGTCGCCGTGGCGGGCGGATTCTCCACGACCTCGAACCCGCCAGGCAGCAGGTCGACCAGGGCTACACTGGCGATGGGTTGCGCGCCCAGCGCGCGGAACCGGAGGTGCACCTGGAGCTCGTCGCCCAGAGTCACATCGGTGACGGGCTTCCCGTTCATATCGGTGTACTCCCGCAGCACCTCGAGGCCCTGCGAGAGTGGTTGAGCGGGAATCGTACGATCGAACCCCGCCTGGGTCAGGAGATAGAAGGCGACGACCGCCGCATCGCTCGAGAACCCGACCTTCTGGGCAGCGGCCGAGACGTCGGTCTGCGGGAATGTGCCCGCCGGCAGGGGCAGGGCCCGATGCGATCCGTCCTTGAGGGTCTCCGTCACCGTGAAGCGGCCGGCTGCCACGGGCCCGGCCGCCGCGACGTACGCGTCCAGCGCCATGATGGCATAGGCGCTGGACAAACTGTTGTACGAGCCGCGCTCGATCGGACTAACGATCGCGTCGATCGCCTGCGCCTTGACGCCACCGAGGCGCTCGGGGAAATGCCGCGCGATGAGATACAGGAGCATCGCGTCGTGCGTCAGGCCGTCGTCGTAGAATTGGTAATCGGCGGGACGCTTCTGGTCGAAGCGCGACGCGCCGATCAGCGAGCCGGCGTGCCCCTCCTGGCGCAGCAGCTGGTACGTCGCCGCCAGGAATGCTCCCGTCAGGTCTTGCCGCCAAGTATCGGGGTAGGTCTTCTGCACCCGTCGCTCGAGCGCCATGACGTAGCCTGTGGTAACCGCGCCTTGCCGCGTGAGCAGGTAGATCGCATAGGCCCGGGTGCGCTCGTCGAACAGGCTCGCCCCTTCGGACGCCGCGAGTCGCTGGAGATACCCGACGCCCTGGGACAGGACTTCCGGTGGGACGGGGAAGCCGCGCTCCTTGGCATCGAGTAGAAAGTGCTGGGCGTACACCGACACATAGGGGTCCACGTGGGTGTTGGCGGCCCACAGTCCGTAGGCCCCTTCCTCGTTTTGCCGCGACCGCAGCATGTCGAGCACTTTGTCGAACGTCGCGTTGGCTTGCGCGCCGCTGATCCCGAACTCCGGGCGGCGCGCCAGCACCATCGCCGGGACGCCCTGGCTCACGAGCTGCTCGGTGCAGCCGTACGGGTATTTCGCGAGATAGCTGACGAGGCCATGCGCCAATCCCAACGGCACGACCGACATGCCCGCCCGCACGGTGCGGAGTTCGGGGAACAGGTCGCGATCCGCCGGCGCGGACGCGCTTCCCCCCGGCCGCATGCTCCCGACCGTGAGCATCGTGCGATACGGCACGGAAGGCCTGAGACTCAAGGACGCGGTGATATGGCCCGCCTTGCCGCCGAGCCGGGCCGTGAAGCCGAGATCGGCGTCGCCGAGTTTCTCTCGCGCTCGCAGCCGGAAGGTTGCCGCCCCTTCCCGCGTCGCCGCGATCGGCAACATCGTGGTGGCGGGCCCCAGCACCTCGAGCGAGGGGGATGCCTCGAGCACGACCTGCACCTGCGCTCCTGTTCCCGAGCCGGCCACGTTGTTCGCAACGCCGAGGCTCACCTCGAAGGTGTCCCCGGGGGCCACCATGAGTGGCACGTTGGGAGTAAGGACGAAGTCGCCCCGCACCAGCGATTTCGCCTCGGCCGCACCGACGGCGTCCGGGCTCACCGCCACCGCCATCACGCGCAGCGTGCCGTTGAAATACTCGGGTACGGTGAAGCCGTAGTCGGCGCCATCGGGGCGGGCATCGCGCACCCCGGACCAGAAGGCCACCGGCTTGTCCCGCTTGCGCTTGAACGGGTTGAGGTTGCGAGCCACCATGGATGCCTGGTCGCCGCCGGGCGCGGAGGCGGCCATCAGCCGCGCGAATTCCGGCAGGATGAGGTCGAGGACCTGGCTGGTGCGGACTTCGAGCGCCCGCTTCTGGAAAAAGAAGCCGAGCGGATCCGGCGTTCTGTACCCGGCCACCTGGAGAATCCCTTCGTCTACCGCGAAGATCGCGATGCGGGAGGGCCGGTCGGTGCTGTAGTGAATCTTGAACGACTCGCCCGGCTTGACGAGATCCGGCGCCGTGAGAGTGATCGGCGTCTTCCGGCGAGCCAGGCTCACCGAGAACGGCGCGACGCCGTAGCTCAGCGGACTCGTGAACACCTCGTCCGAGTTCACGTCTCGCACGAACGACACCGAGACGTAGGCGTTGCCTTCCACGCCGTCCGGGAGCGGAATCCGCTGCACGGAGCTGGTCGTCGCGGCCCGGAACCAGCGCCAGGCGTACACCCGGTCGCGCTCGATCGTGATCAGGCCGGCACCGGCATAGGGCGCCTGGACCTGGAGCTCGATGGTCTCGCCCGGGGCGTAGTCTCCCTTGTCGAGCGTGAGCTGCAGCTCGGCGTTGCGCTCGAGCGATCGGGCGAGATTGGCGGCACCGGCGACGGTGTACTCCACCCGAGACAGCTCGGTCGCGGCCGAGTCTCGCACGACGAGGGCGAAGTCACCGGGCTCGGCGGTCGGCAGCGGCACGGTGAGCCCCGTGGCTGCAATCGCGAGCGGCGCGTCGCTGACCGGGATCTCCTTCTTGACCGACTGATACTTGTACGTCCCGTCGAACTGCCGGGCGAGCACCGACACGTAGCTGACGCGGATACGCGCGAGACGCAGCTTCCTGACGCCGAGCTGCTTGCCGTCGGAACCGACCACGACGAATTCCACGGCACGCTGGCTGTCTTTGTGCAGATAGCGCAGATCGCCGTCCGGCTTGTAGCCGACGAGGAACGGCTGGTTCGACACGACGGCGCCCGCCTCGGCGGTGACGCTGCGGCCGCCCTCGGCCTCGTACCCTTCCGCGATGAAGCGCAGGCGATAGGTGGCCCGGGCAAAGCGCTCCAGCCCGAGGGTGAACTGCGCTTCGCCGGAGCCGTCGGTCGTCGCGGGCGGCAGCTCGTCCGAGTAGGTCTCTTTGGCTTTCTGTGGGTCAGAGAAACGATAATCCTCGAGTCCTCGCAGCGTGGGGAAGCCGGGCGTCAGCTGCACGCGCGCGGTGACACGGCGGCCGGCGGCCGGGGTCCCGAACAGATTCTTGAGGGTGATCCGTGCCGTGAGGCCGTCGGGGGAGACCCATCCGTCCGCCGATTCCGCCGACAGATGCGCGGCCATGGTCATGCGATCGGGCTGGAATTCGCGCACCTGCACCGTGACGCTGCCCAACAGCGCACCGGCCCGTCCGTCCTTCACGATGTAGAGCGCGACGGTCCAGGTCCCGGTAGGCGCCGCGTCCGACGTGGTGTACTGGACTTCCTCGAACCCCTGGGGGGAGAGCCTGACGCGTTCTCGCTTCACTTCGAGGCCCCGGGCGTCGGAGACCACCGCCTCGAGCGGGATGCCGGCGAGCGGCGTCGTCCAGTCTGCGGGCTTCACGATCACGCCGACATGGAACGTGTCGCCGGGCCGATACACGCCGCGATCGGAAAAGAGATAGGCGGAGAGCTTGTCCGCCTGCAGGGCATTGGACACGCCGCCCACGTCGAATCGCGACAGGTCGAGGTCCCGGTCCGCGCGATCGATCGGGAGGAACGAGAGGTCCTCGCCGCGGTGGGCGGCGTACAGCACCGGTGTGCGCTCCCGCTCGAACGATCTGAGGCTCGGGAACCGCACGTGCCCTTCGGCATCGGACTCTCCCGAGAGCACCGTGAGGCCGTTCTTGCCGACGACATCCACGGTGACGCCCGCCAGCGGCGATCCCGTGCGCAAGGACTGCACGAAGACGTCCCGGCCGCCGTCCGCGGCCTTCTTGGCCAGCAGGCCGAGATCGGTGAGGAGGACGAGTCGGCGATCCACCGGCGGGATACTTCGCTTGGTAATCGAGTCGTACCCCTGGACGGAGAGCAGGAAGAGCCCCTTGGGCAGGGCACCGCCGAACAGGTGCCTGCCCACGTCATACGGTTGGTAGTGCGCCTTGCCGGGCCCGAGCGGCGGGACGGGAATCGTGTCCGCTTGCCGGGCCGTGAGGTTCGAGGCGTCGAAATTGTAATTGGTGAATTCGGTGGTGCCGAACACGAGACTCGTTTGCGTCACGAGGTGCTGCAGCTGATTGGGCACAACGCGACCCACCTCTACCAGCAACGCGGGCACGTCGCGGCTGTAGATGGAGATCTTTCGGTCACCACTCAAGCTGAGGAGGGAGCCGTTGCCCAGGATCTTGATCTCCTTGGGGAAGGGCGGGATGACGGCGGTGCGGTCCCAGGTCTCACCCAGCAGGTAGCCACCGAACGACCGCAGGCCCTTGGTCACCCGGACGTAGATGTAACGGCCGGGGTCGGCGTCGAAGCGGAACGCCTGGAGCGAGGTGTATTCGCGCTCCGCCGGGACTGGTGTGAGGGTGAGCGGCGTCGATTCCTTGAGGATCTCCGGGCCGATGATCTCTGGCTGACCCCAGACGAAGGGGCGCACGCGCTGGTCCGCCGGCGTGCTGGGGTTGTACAGGGGGAGGACCCAGGCCTTCACGTTCTCTCGGATGTCCTTTTCGCCCACATCGGCCGACATCGAGAGCATGAGGACCTGCTCCGGCTCGTAGCGCTCGTTTCGGACGAGCGTCAGCTGCGCGCCCTGCACCGCGAGGCTGAACAGGCCCGGGATCTGCACTCGCTGCTCGAGCGGTTGATCCGTGCCGGGGCCGCCGCGACTGGAACGCACCCCTGCGTCCACCGCCACGCGCATCAGCCCGGGCTTCGCCGGGATGGGGAGTGGGCCCGAGAGTATTGAACCGGTCAGGCTCTTCTTGTCCGCGGACACGGTGAAGGGAAGTGACCGGAGCCCCGACAGGAATCCGCCGCTCTCTCCCTCCATCTTGAGGGACACATGCTTGGCGAGTGAGGCGGTGTCCACCGGATGACTGAAGGTGAGCTTCAGCACCACCCGTTTGAGGTTGGGATCGACCGGATCCTGATAGAACTCCGCCGACGACACGGTGGCGGTGAAGGGCGCCGAGGCGAATGCGAAGCTGTAGCGCTCGACCGTGACCGTGGGAGCGACGAAGCCTTTCTTGCTGAACGCCACGCTGTACGTCTGGCCCACCGGCCAGTCCTCCGCGGGGGTGAATTCGAGCTCCCGGTCTCCGATCCAGCGCCAGACGCCGGCGACATTCGGAGAGATCTCGACACCGGTCTTCACCACCTTGCCCACGTTCGCGAGGGGTGCGACGGAAGATTCGAAGGCGACGTGGAGGGGATTGGGCTTCGGATTATCGACGGTCAGGTCGGTGGCGGCCGGCGCGGTGACGCTGAAATCGGTGCGCACCGCGCGGGGGCGGTGGCGCCACACCAGCACGCCGGCCCAGAGCGTCACCAGCCCCAGCGCGGTGGCGATCGCGTTGCGACGGAATACGCGTGGATTGGCGGCGGCGCGCGCGCGCAGGGCTTCCCCACGGGCGCGCAGCGACGCAATCCAGGGCGGCGGGGACCAGGCTACATCCCCGATCGTGTCCTTGAGGAACCTGACTAGCGAGCCGTACCACCGCTCAACGCGTGGGCTCACGAGAACCTCTCGGCTGGTGGTGCATCGCGCTTGCCCCTACAACGGGATTCGTTGCAAGGCTGCGGTCGCGCCGTTGACGGCATTCGTCCGGCGGTCTAGCTTCCCACGGAGGATACTACAACGCCCCGCGAGTCGGGGCGTTTTTGCTGGGGAGCCATGTTCGGACCGAAGACGCACTGCGTGGTCGTGGTCGGCGCCCAGTGGGGCGACGAGGGGAAGGGCAAGATCGTCGACGTGCTCGCCGAGCGTGCCGACCTCGTGGTGCGCTACCAGGGCGGCGCCAACGCCGGGCATACCGTGCACACCGCCGCCGGCGAGTTCGTACTGCACCAGATTCCCTCGGGGATCATCCAGGGGGCGATTTGCGTCGTCGGCAACGGCGTCGTGCTCGACCCCGAGACGCTGTTCACCGAGCTCGATGCCTTGAGCGAGCGCGGCGTCCGGACCCAGCACAAGCTGTACGTGTCGGAGCGCGCCCACCTGACGCTCCCGTTTCACAAGCTGCTCGACCGGGCCCGCGAAGCCAGGGAGAAGATCGGCACCACCGGGCGCGGCATCGGCCCCACCTACGAGGACAAGTACGGGCGGCGCGGCATCCGGGTGGGCGACCTGCGCAATCCCGCCCGCGCGCGGGAGCTCGTGTGCGCGCGGGTGCAGGCGGCGAACCAGTTCCTGGAGCTGCTGGCCTCGCCGGAGCGGGCCGATGCCGCGGAGCACGTGCAGCTGCTGGAACGGCTCGCGCCCCGGCTCCTGCCCCTCGCCATCGACGCGGGGCGCGTCGTGTGGGAAGCGCTGCAGCGCGGGGAGTCGGTGCTGCTGGAGGGGGCGCAGGGCGCCCTGCTCGACGTCGACCACGGCACCTACCCGTTTGTCACGTCGTCCAACACGACGGCGGGGGGCGCCGCGGTCGGAGCCGGGATCGGCCCTACCGCCATCGACGCGGTGCTGGGTGTGGTGAAGGCGTACACGACACGCGTGGGCAACGGACCCCTGCCGACCGAGGCGCCTTCACCCCTCGGCGAGAAGATCCGGGAGCTGGGCGACGAGTTCGGTGCCACGACGGGACGCCCGCGCCGCTGCGGCTGGTTCGACGCGGTCGTAGTGCGCTACGCCGTGCGGGTGAACGGGCTCACCGGACTCGCGGTCACCAAGCTGGACGTGCTGGACTCGTTCCCCGAAATCCCGGTGTGCGTCGGCTATCGCCTCGACGGGGAAGCGCTCGATTCGATGCCCGCCGACGTCGAGCGGCTCGGACGGGTCGAGCCGGTGTACGAGTCGCTACCAGGCTGGGGGCGCTCCCTGAGCCTGGTGCGGCGGCTGGCCGACCTGCCGCCGGCCGCGCGGGCCTATCTGGATCGCCTGCAGGACCTGGCCCATGCCCCGATTCAGTATGTCAGCGTCGGTACGCACCGCGACCAGATCATCGAAGTGACGTGACACTGTCCGGTTGATGCTCGATCTTGCGGTGATCGGTGCGGGGCCCTGCGGGCTCGCCGTGGGCGTCGCTGCGAAGCGCGCCCACCTGGCGTGCTCGTTATTCGACAAGGGACCGGTCGTTTCCAGCCTGCTACGCTATCCCTTGTACATGACGTTCTTCTCGACGCCCGAACGGCTCGAGATCGGGGTCCCGTTCGTCACGGCCGGCGACAAGCCCACGCGACGCGAAGCCCTGGCGTACTACCGGCGCGTGGCGGAGCACTTCGAGCTGGACGTCCGCCAGTATCACGAAGTCGTGCGGGTGGAGCGGACGCCGCAAGGCTTCGAGCTGGTCGCGCGCCACCCGGGGGCCGCGGCACCGGAGACGATCTCCACCCGTCACGTCGTGTGCGCGACCGGGTACTTCGAGTCGCCCAACCTGCTCGGCGTCCCCGGCGAAGAGCTGCCGCACGTGTCGCACTTCTTCGTCGAGCCACACCCCTATTGGCAGCAGCGCGTCGTGGTCGTGGGCGGGGGAAACAGCGCCGTCGAGGCTGCGCTCGAGCTCACCCGTGTGAGCGCACGCGTAACGATGGTCCATTTCCTGGGCGACTTCGACCGTGGCGTGAAACCCTGGGTCCTGCCCGACATCACGAATCGCGTGAAGGAAGGCCGGGTGTCCGTGCGGTGGTGCAGCCGCGTGGTCGAGATCGCGCGCTCGCACGTGGTGGTGCACCGCGAGCCGGACGGCGACCGGGAGACCGTGCCGGCGGACTTCGTGCTGGCGCTCACGGGCTACCGTGCCGACCTGAGCCTGCTCCGCTCGCTCGGCGTGGCGGTGGAGGAGACCACCGGCGTACCCCGGCACGACCCCGCTACCATGGAGACCAACGTGCCGGGTGTGTACATCGCGGGTGTGCTCTCGTCCGGGTTCGACGCCAACAAGATCTTCATCGAGAACGGCCGGGAGCACGGCGGCCGGATTTGCGACCACCTCAAAAGCAAACCCCCCAGAGTTGCCCCTGGGGGGTGATCGCCTGCTCGACATCGTGCGCCCTAGAACCCGATGCGAGCGAGACGAAGCTTTCTGCCCCGACTTAAGAGGCAAGAAGAGTGCCTTGACTGCGACTGCGATCACGGCGAGAGATACGCGCAACCATCACATGTATATGTACTGCATAATGCATTATTAATTGCGTAATGCAAGATAATGATGTAGTTCTAGTTGCCCCATCTGCCTTCAAGGGCACGCTCGGGCCACGGCAGGTCGCGGAAGCGATCTCCGTGGGTGCGCGCCGGGCGGTGCCGGGCGCCGCCGTGCTGCAATGCCCCGTTTCCGATGGGGGTGATGGGCTGCTCGACGCGGTGCTGCCACCCGGGTCGCTGCGTGAGCACCTCAAGGTCACGGGCCCCTTGGGCGACCCGGTGTCGGGCGAGCTCGGCTGGATCGACCCCGAGACTGCGCTGTTCGAGAGCGCCACCGCCTGCGGCATCGCGCTGCTCGAACCGGATCAGCTCGACCCGCTGCGGGCCACGACGCGCGGCGTGGGTGAGATGATTTGGGAGGCGGTCGAGCGCGGTGCCCGGACGGTGGTGGTGGGACTGGGCGGTTCTGCCACTGTGGACGGCGGGACGGGCGCGGCCCGGGGGTTGGGTTGGTCGCTGCGGGACGCCGAGGGGGCCGCCCTCCCCGAGGGCGGAGGCTCGCTGGTCCAGTTAGCCGTAATGGACGGGGGCTGGGGGCTCGAAGCCCGGGTGGTCGCGTTGGCGGACGTGACGACCGCGCTGGTGGGACCGGAGGGGGCGGCACCCGTGTTCGGCCCGCAGAAGGGCGCTGGACCGGAGGGGGTGAAGCTCTTGTCCCGCGGTCTCGAGCGCCTCGGCGAGCTGATGACGCGCCACGGCCGCGGCGACCTCGCCACGCTGCCGGGCGGTGGCGCGGCGGGAGGGCTGGGCGCGGGACTCGCGTTCTTCGCCAAGGCGCAGCTGCTGCCCGGGGCGGAGTGGGTGCTGTCGCGCGTGGGATTCGACGCGGCGCTCGCGAAGGCGCAGCTGGTGATCACCGGTGAGGGGTCGTTCGATCGTACGTCGCTCGTCGGCAAGGCCTCGGGAGAAGTGGTGCGGCGGGCGCAGGCCGCCAGGAAAAAAGTGGTGGTGATCGCGGGCCGGGTCGAAGGACTGATCGGGCTGCACGCGCTCGACGGGGAGGGAAAGCGGCTGGACGCCGCGGGCATCGCGGCCCTCGCCGAGCGCGCGGTGCGCCAGGCGTTCGGGTTGCCCGGCGCCTAGCGGCGCGTCTATCTTCCGGCCCTCTATGCCCCCTGCCGACAACGTCATGGAGAAGTTGGTGTCGCTCGCCAAGCGGCGCGGCTTCGTGTTTCAGTCCTCGGAGATCTACGGCGGCCTCGGCTCCGTGTGGGACTACGGGCCGCTGGGCGTCGAGCTCAAGAAGAACATCAAAGAGCGCTGGTGGCGCTCCATGGTGCACGAGCGCGAGGACATCGAGGGGCTCGACGCCGCGATCCTGATGCATCCCAAGGTCTGGGAGGCGTCGGGCCACGTGGCCGGCTTCACCGATCCCCTGGTGGACTGCAAGCACTGCAAGAACCGGTTTCGCGCCGACGATCCTCGGATCAAGGGCACGCCCGGCGAGCCCACCGCGCAGTGTCCGGTGTGCGGGAGCAAGGGCACGCTCACGGCGCCGCGCATGTTCAACCTCATGTTCAAGACGTTCATGGGCCCGGTGGAAGACGCGGCGGCGGTCGTGTATCTGCGTCCCGAGACGGCGCAGGGCATCTACGTCAATTACCTGAACGTGCTGCAGTCGGCGCGGCAAAAGATCCCCTTCGGCATCGCGCAGATCGGGAAAGCGTTCCGCAACGAGATCACCCCCGGCAACTTCATCTTCCGCACGCGCGAGTTCGAGCAGATGGAGATGCAGTTCTTCGTCAAGCCGGGCACGGACCTCGAGTGGTTCGAGTTCTGGCGCGCGGAGCGGATGAAGTGGCTGGCGGGCCTGGGCATCCGGCCGGAGAAGCTGCGCTTTCATCAGCATACGAAGGAAGAGCTCGCCCACTACGCCAAGGACGCCTACGACATTCAGTACGAGTTCCCCTTCGGCTGGCAGGAGTTCGAGGGCATCCACAACCGCACCAACTTCGACTTGTCGCGCCACCAGGAGTTCTCGGGGAAAAAGCTCGAGTACCTGGATCCCACGACCAATGAGCGCTTCGTGCCGTACGTCGTGGAGACGTCCGCGGGCGCCGATCGGACGGCCCTGGTCGTGATGCTCGACGCCTACAAGGAGGAAGAGGTCGAAGGCGACAAGCGGGTGGTCATGCGGTTTCACCCCGCGTTGGCGCCCCTCAAGGCGGCGGTTTTCCCGTTGGTGAACAAAGACGGCATGCCGGAGCTGGCCCGCCGCATCTTCGACGACTTGCGCAAGGCGCACAACGCGTTCTACGACGATGGCGGATCCATCGGACGGCGCTACCGCCGCCAGGACGAAGCGGGGACACCCTTCGGGATCACGATCGACGGCCAGTCCACGCAAGACGGGACCGTCACGGTGCGCGATCGCGACTCCCTCAAGCAGGAGCGCGTCGCCGCCGATCGGCTGGCCGGCTACGTCGCCGACAAGCTCAAGGGCTGAGGCGTGGGCAAGCGCGTGCTGCTGGTCACGACCGACCTGCTGTTCCGCTCCAAGCTGGCCGGCGTGGTGGCGGCGGCGGGCGGGGAGGTGACACGTGAAGCGGCGCTGTGCGATCTCGCCGTGCTTGAGTTGGGGGGCCCCGGCGCGGAGCGGATCGCAGACTTGTTGCGCCGCGGGGTGCCGGTGTTGGCGTTCGGCTCCCATGTGCTCCCCGATGTGTTGCGCGCGGCCCGGGAAGCGGGCGCGACGGCGGTGCCCAATTCCCAGGTGGCAGAACGGCTGGCCGAGCTGCTCAAAACCATGTAGGGGCGCAGCATGCTGCGCCCCTACAAGACGTGCACCGTGCTGCCCGCTTACTTCGCCGCCACCTGCACTTCGATCTGCCGCGGCTTAGCCTTCTCCACCTTCGGCAGCGTCACGGTCAGAACGCCGTTCTCGTAACTTGCCTTGATGGAGTTCGCGTCCACGGTCGTCGGCAGCGTAAAGCTGCGCTCGAACGTGCCGTAGGTGCGCTCATAGCGATGCACCCGATCGGTCCGCTCTTCGGCCAGCTGCTGCTTCGAGCCCTGAATCGTGAGGACGTTGTTCTCCACGGTGAGCTTCACATCCTCGGGCCGCACGCCGGGAATCTCCGCCATGATGCGGATGGCGTGGTCCTCCTCGAAGATGTCCACCGGCGGCACCCAGGCCGTCGTCGCGCCGTCGCGCGGCTGCCAGTCCACGCCGAGCAGGCCGTCGTTCAGCAGACGGCCGAGCCGGTTCGAGAGGCCGACGAAGTCCGCCAGCGCCGGATCTCTGGTGATGCGGGGAAGGAGCGACATATCTCATTACCTCCTCTGGTGCATTGGTTGACGTTCGCAACCCGGGTTGGCCGGGTCTCGCCCGGGGGCCACGCAACGGGCGTGCCGGTTGGTCGAGGCGTTTCCTTGCCACAATGACAAACATCGAGCTGCAAGGGTGGCAAACCGTGTCAGGTTTGCAGGTGTTATCTTTGCTCACACTGTGACACACACGACCAGCGTTGCACTGCCGCCGGCCGAGGTGCTGGAGCGGGCCAAGCGGTTCTTTGCCGAGCGGGTCCCGAATGCCGCCGCTTACGTGGAGAAGGAAGGACCGCAGTTCGTCGTGCTGCGGGGTCAGGGTGGGGAGGAAGTAGTGATCCGGGCGTGGGCCGACGGGGGGGAAACGACGCGGGTACGCGCGTCCACCCTGTTCTTCGATCAAGCGCTCGATCGGTTCTTTACGACGCTCCCGCTCGAGAGCGGCGTGGAGGTGGCGTGAGCACGGTGACGGAGCGTTTCGCCGTGCGCGTGATGGTGACGGACGTGTGGGATCAGGTGTTCCTGGCGGTCGAGCCCACGACGACGGTGGCGGAGCTCAAGCGCCAGGCGCTGGGGCAGGCCTTGAAGCGGCCGAACATCCCCCTCGCCGAGTACATCGTGAAGTTCCACGGTGCGCAGGTGCTGGACGAGTCGACGACGCTGGCGGCGCTCGGGGTCGCGCCCAATGCGCCGTTCATCGTGTTGCCGGCACGGCGCCAGCCAGTGCACTGATCGTGCGCTCCGCCGCCCGCCCGCCCGGCCGGGCCCTCGCGACCTTCGCCATCGGGTTCCTGCTGCTCGACGCGGTGCTCTTCGCCTACAGTGGCTTCGCGCTCCACCGCACGGCGAACATCGTGTGGGGCGGCATCTGCCTCGTCCTGGTGGCGCCGGTGGTCGTATTGTGGCGGCGTTACCGCCGCGCGATGTTGGAGCTCGAGCAAGACCGGCGCGAGCTGCGGGCCGAGGCGGAGTCGATTCGCGATCTGCTGCACAGCAAGCACCTGCACAACTGAATGGGCCCATCGCCCGTTCCCGTCGTTCATCACCCCGCCTGTCGGCTGCACGATCCCGGGGCCGGGCACCCCGAGCGCCCCGAACGGATCGACGCCGTGCTCGGCGCGCTGCGATCGCCGGACCTGGCCGGGCACCTGACGTGGCACGAGGCGCGACCGGCGACCTGGGAGCAGCTCGAGCGGGTGCACCCGGCGCCGTACCTGACGGGGTTGGAGCGGCTGGCGCGCGCCGGTGGGGGGGCGCTCGATGCGGACACAGTGATGATCCGCGCCAGCTGGGACGCGGTCCTCGCGGCGGCGGGCGTGGCGATCGGCGCCGTGGAATGCGGGCTCGCATCCGGCCGGGCCTTTGGCGCCACACGGCCCCCCGGTCACCACGCGCTGGCGGCCCGCGCGATGGGCTTCTGCTTCGTCAACAACGCGGTCGTGGCCGCACGGCATGCGCAACAGCTGGGCGCCGCGCGCGTGCTGATCGTCGATTGGGACGTCCACCACGGCAACGGCACGCAGGCGCTGGTCGAGCGCGACCCCACCATCCGGTACGTGTCCATGCACCAGTATCCGTGGTATCCCGGAACCGGCGCCGCGGACGAGCGCGGTGTGGGAAACGTGTTCAACGTGCCGCGCCCGCCGGGGCTCGAGCGCCGGCGGTACGTGCAGGATCTGCTGGACGCCGTGGACGCGGCGCGGGCCGGCTGGCGGCCCGACCTGCTGCTCGTCTCCGCCGGGTTCGACTCCCTCGCGGGCGACCCTCTGGGCGGGTTTACGCTCGAGCCGGACGACGTGGCGACGTGGACGCAGGCGTTTCGCGAGCGGGTGGCACCGTCGCCCGTCGTGGGCTTGCTCGAGGGCGGCTACCGGCTCGACCTGCTGGCGGCAGGCGCACGCGCGCACGTGGAGGCATTGGCGTGAAACTCGCCACCGCTGTCATCACCTTGAAGACCAAGCACCCCTTCGTGATCGCGCGCGGCGGGGACGACGAGACTCGGGTGGTGTGGGTGCGCCTCACGGATGCGGACGGCGTGGAAGGGTGGGGTGAAGCCGATCCGTCGCGCTACTACGGCGAGACGGCGGACACGGTGCTGGCGGTGCTCGAGCGGCTGGCGCCGCATCTGCCCCGGGACCCGTTCGACCTCGAGGCGGCGGAGGCGCGGTTCGCGGAGCTGGTGCCGAAGAACGGAGCGGCGCGGGCCGCACTCTCGGCGGCGCTGCACGACCTCGTGGGCAAACGGCTCAACCAGCCGGTGTGGAAGCTGTGGGGGCTCGATCCCGCCCGTGCGCCCCGCTCCTCGTTCACAATCGGTCTCGACACCCCGGAGAAGATGCGCCAGAAGGTGACCGAGGCCTCGGCCTATCCGATCCTCAAGATCAAGCTCGGGACGGAGCGCGACGAGCAGATCCTGCGCGCCATCCGCGACGCGACCAATAAGCCGCTGCGCGTGGATGCGAACGCCGGGTGGACCCGGGACCGCGCGCTGCAGATGCTGCCCATCCTGAAGGAATACGGCGTGGAGTTCGTGGAGCAGCCGCTTCCCCCGGACGACCTCGAGGGGATCGCCGCCGTGCGCCGCCGGGGTATCCTGCCGGTGGTGGTGGACGAAAGCTGCATCGTGGCCGCGGACATCCCCCGGCTGGCGGGCGCCGTGGACGGGATCAACATCAAGCTCGCGAAGTGCGGCTCGCTGCGCGAAGCGCTGCGCATGATCGCGACCGCCCGGGCGCACGGCATGCTGGTGATGGTGGGCTGCATGATCGAGTCATCGCTCGGGATCACGGCGGCCGCCCATTTCACGCCGCTGGTGGACGCCGCCGATCTGGACGGCGCCGCGCTCACCGCGAACGATCCTTTCGTCGGGGCCACGATCGACGGTGGGGAGATCCGACTGCCGACGGGGCCGGGGCTGGGTGTCCGGCGCCGGTGATGGCGTCCCTCCGCGCACCCCGGGCTTGCGCCCGGGGTCAGTGACAGCACTGGGGATTCGCCAGTTCGCGGAGGTCGTTCTCCCGCTCCCGGTGCCGCGCCCTTACACCTACGCGGTTCCCCCGGAGCTGGTGGACCGCGTCGTACCCGGGGCGCGCGTGGTCGTCCCGGTGCAGCGACGCAGGGTGGTAGGTGTGGTCACCGCGGTCGACGTGGCCGCTCCGGCGGTGACCGCGAAAGCCATCCTGGCCGCTCCGGACGAAGAGCCGGCGCTCGCCGGGCCGCTGCTCGAGCTGGGACGCTGGATCAGCCGCTACTACGGGACGCCGCCGGGCTGGGCGCTGCGCGCCCTGCTTCCGGGCGCCCTCTGGAGCGTGCAGCGCCCGGCCGGGCCGGCCGAGGGCAGCGACCGGGTGGTGGTGCTGGTGGCGACCGTGCCGTCGCTGCTCGAGCGGGAGCGCGTGTTCAAGCGGTCGCCCAAGCGGCGGCTCGCATACGAGGCGCTCGAGGCGCTGGGGGGCTCGGCGCCGCTGCGCCACCTGGTCCAGCGATTGGGCCTCTCCCCGGCGGTGCTCGACGGCCTGGTGAGGCAAAGGCTCGCACGCTACGCCGACGTGGCTCGCCCACGCGATCCGTTCGCCGGGCTCTCTTCGCCCCCGCCCCCTGAGCTGACGGCCGACCAGCGTCGCGTCGTCGCCGGTATCCTGGCTACGCCCGTGGAGACACCCGTCTTGATCCAGGGGGTGACCGGCTCCGGCAAGACGCTCGTGTATCTCGACGTACTGCGTAGCGTCGTAGCGTCGGGCCACGGTGCCATTCTCCTGGTTCCCGAGATCGCCCTCACGCCCCAGACCGTCGCGCGCGTGCGCGGTGTATTCGGCGACCAGGTGGCCGTGCTGCACTCCGCGCTCTCGGACGGCGAGCGGGCCGACGCGTGGCGGGCGTTACGGCGCGGCGAGCGGCGGGTGGCGGTCGGGCCACGCTCCGCCGTGTTCGCGCCGGTGCAGCGGCTCGCCGCCATCGTGGTGGACGAGGAGCACGAGCCCAGCTACAAGCAGGGGAGCGCCCCGCGATACCACGCCCGCGACGTGGCGCTGGTGCGCGCCCGACTCGAGGGAGCGCGCGTGTTGCTCGGCAGCGCGACGCCCTCGCTCGAGACCTTGCATCTCGCGGCCCAGGGCCGCGTGGAGCGTTTCGAGCTGCCCGAGCGGATCGGGGCCCGCCCGCTGCCGCCGGTGGAGGTGGTGGACTTGCGGAGCGCCGAGCGCGTGCCCGAGGCGCGCGGGGTTCCCTGGACTACTGCGCTGGACGAGGCGGTGCGCGATGCGCTCGGGCGCGGGGAGCAGGTGATCCTGCTCCTCAACCGCCGGGGATTCGCGACCTACCTGCAATGTCCCGCCTGCGGCGACGTACGCGAGTGCCCCCACTGCGCCATCGCGCTCACGGTGCACCAGACGCCGCCCGCGTTGCGCTGCCACTATTGCGGCCACGAGGAGGAGATTCCCACCGCGTGCCGCGTGTGCGGCAAGGAGACCCAGCGCATGCGGGGCCTTGGCACCCAGCAGCTCGAGCACTTCGTGGGGCTGCGGTTCCCTGCGGCCCGGATCGCGCGCATGGACCTGGACACGACCAGCTCCAAGTGGGCGCATCACCGCGTGCTCGAGCGCATGGCGCAGGGCAAGCTCGACATCCTGCTTGGCACGCAGATGATCGCCAAGGGCCTCGACTTTCCCAATGTCACGGTTGTGGGCGTGGTCGACGCGGACACCGGACTCCATCTGCCCGATTTCCGAGCGGCGGAGCGCACCTTTCAGCTGGTGGCCCAGGTGGCGGGTCGGGCCGGGCGGGGGCCGAAGGGGGGACGCGTGTACGTCCAGACCCGGGCGCCGGATCACCACGCCATCCGCGCCGCGGCGGCCCACTCCGTGTCCCAGTTCGCCGCGGTCGAGGTCCCGCTGCGCGCTCCGCCGCATCCGGCGTATCCGCCGCATCTGGGCCTGGCGCGCTTCGTGGCGTCGGACCAGGTGGAGGCGCGGGCCCAGAAGGTGGCGGAGGGCGTGGCCGCGTGGCTGCGCCGCATAAACGCGGAGCGACTGGGGGAGGCACTCAGCGTGCTCGGGCCGGCACCGTGCCCGATCGCGCGTCTCAAGGGGCGCTGGCGCTGGCACGTGCTCGTGAAGGCGACGGAGCCGCGCGCCATCGGTCGCGTGGTGCGCGCCCTCGGCGCGCGTGTGCGGGGCGTCGTGGTCGATCGGGATCCGGTAACGCTCTTGTAATGCGGAATGCGAAATGTGGAATGCGGAATCGAAGTCCGACCGTCCATTCCGCATTCCGAATTCCGCATTCCGCATTACCTTTCCCCCTCTGTGACGACCGGTCCCCGGTTCCAGTACCGCCCCCCCGACTTCGCGGCGCCGCCGCTCGCCCGAGCGCCAGACGCGCGGTTCGAGCCCGCTCCCGCCGACGGCGTGCTGCCCGAACGGTTCTTCTCGACGACCAACCTCCCCACCTATGTCCGGGCGGCGGGCGCGTGGCGTCGACCGCGGCTGCCGCGCATGGACTGCGTCATCGTGCTGCACGGCGATGGGGATCTCGTCGTGACCGAGCCCCGGCGCGTGCGCCAGGGCCAGCTCGTCGCGGTCGGCACCGAGGAGGACGGCCGCGAGGGCATCTTCGTCCATACCGAGGGCTTCCTGGGCGGCGCGCACAGCGCCAACGAATTCGGGTTCATGCAGACCGAGGTGTCGCGCGAGAAGCCCGTGGACTACGCCGTGCTGGCGCAGCTGCTGGGCGATGAGAAGCGACGCAGCGGCAAGATCCTGTGGGTGGTGGGCCCCGCCCTGGTGCACGCCCGGGCGCGCGAAGACATGATCTGGTTCATTCAGAACGGGTACGTCCAGGCGTTCCTCGGCGGGAACGCCGTCGCGGTGCACGATTTGGAGGCGGCGATCTTCGGGACCACGCTCGGGATGACCAGCTCGGGGCAGGGGGTGGAAGGCGGCCACGCGCTCCACATGCGCGCGATCAACCGGGTGCGTCGCGTGGGCGGGATCGCCCCCGCCGTGCGGCAGGGACTCGTGACCTCGGGCATCATGCACGCCCTCGTGACGCACCAGGTGCCGTTCGTGCTGGCCGGCTCGATCCGCGACGACGGACCGCTGCCGGAGGTGCTGTCGGACACCCTGGCGGCGCAGGACGCGATGCGGGAACGCACCGCGCAGGCCACGTTCGCCGTGTTCGTGGCCACCGCGCTGCACGCGATCGCCGTCGGCAACATGCTGCCGGCGTTCGTGGACTCGTCGCGGCCGGAGGAGCTGCGACCGCTCACGACGATCTGCGTCGACCAGACGGAGTTCGTAGTCAACAAGCTACGGGACCGCGGCACGCACCAGGCCTATGGCGTAGTCACGAACGCCCAGGACTTCATGCACGTGCTGCGGTTCTACGTGGAGCGATGGGAGCAGGCGCAGGCCCCGGCGACCGTGCTCCGCTAGCGGCCGGTCGCGGGCCGGGGTGGGCCAAGCTGGCCGAGGCCGTCGCTCGTCATGTGCCGCCCTCCGAGATCGAGACGATCTACCTGTTCCGCCCCTGGAAGCGGGAGGGCCGGGAATGGGGGACGGCGGTGGTGGCGTGCCGCGCCGGCGAAGCGGGCGGCCGGTTGCGCGTCTTCACGGCGCGCTACATGCTCGTCGTGCGCGGGAAGGAGCGGGGCCAGTCGCGCGTCACCGTGGAGGAAACGGCCCTGTCGCCCGTGGAGGTGATCGAGCGGGTGATGCAGGCCGCCGCCGAGCGCTCGGGAGATCCGGACCCGCCGGTGGCGATCGGGCCGGCGACGTGGTATGAAGGCTGACCAGGAGGTGACCGGTTGATCGACTCACGAATGTTCGTGCCTACCAAGGCCTTCCTCACCAAGGGCGTTGGTCGGCACAAGGAAAAGCTGACGAGCTTCGAGATGGCGCTGCGGGACGCCCATCTGGCAAACTTCAACCTGGTGCGCGTGAGCTCGATCTTCCCGCCGCATTGTGAGCTGGTGGACCGGGAGGAGGGCCTGTCGCTCATGAAGCCCGGCCAGGTCGTCTTCGCAGTCATCGCCGAATCGTCCACCAACGAGCCGAGCCGCCTCGTCGCGGCGTCGATCGGCGTCGCCATGCCCGCCGATGCGTCCCATCACGGCTACATCTCCGAACACCACAGCTATGGTCAGAACGAGATCACCTCGGGGGAGTACGCCGAGGATCTGGCCGCCTCGATGCTCGCGACGGTGCTGGGGGTCCCCTTCGATCCCGACAAGGCGTGGGACGAGCGGCGCGAGCAATGGCTGCTCTCGGGCGACATCGTCCGCACGATGAACGTCACCTCCACCGCCGAGTGCGGGGATGACGGCCGCTGGACCACGGTGGTCTCGGCGGTCTGCTTCTGCGGGTGACGCCATCGTTCGCCCTCGCCTTCGTGGCGGGGCTGCTGAGCTTTCTCTCTCCCTGCGTCTTGCCCCTCATCCCCAGCTACGTCGGGTTCCTCACGGGCCTGACGCTGGAGGAGCTGGAGGTGCGCCGGGGCACGGCCCTGCTCCACGCGCTGTGGTTCGTGGCCGGGTTCTCCGTCATTTTTATCGCGTTGGGCGCCACAGCGTCGGCGCTCGGTGTGCTGCTGCTCCGCTCGCAGGTATGGATCGGGCGGATCGGTGGCGTCGTCGTCATCCTGTTCGGGCTGTACCTGCTCGGCGTGCTGCGCCCGGCCCTGCTCATGCGCGAGTGCAAGGTCCAGCTGGCCCGCAAGCCGCTCGGCTATCTCGGCTCGGCGTTCGTGGGCATCACGTTCGGCGCCGCCTGGACACCCTGCATCGGTCCTATCCTCGGCGCGATTCTAACGCTGGCGGCCGCGCAGGCGAGCGTGTGGCACGGCGCCGCCCTGCTCACCGCCTATTCGGCCGGACTGGCGCTGCCCTTTGTGGTCACGGCGCTGGCGCTCGACCGGTTCCTGGCGTGGTTCCAGCGCTTCCGGCCCTACCTCGTGTGGGTCGAGCGGATCGCGGGAGGTCTGTTGATCCTGCTCGGGCTGCTGCTCGTGACCGACCGCTTCACCTTGCTCGCCAGCTGGCTGCAGGGGCTCACGCCGGAATTCCTGAAGAGCCGGCTGTAGCGACACCCGGCCCGCCATGGTTTTTCCCACCCTGCAAGGGTGGGCCCGGGGAAGCACTGTCCTAAAGGACACAGCTGGTGTGCTTTAGCACTGTGCCTTACCGGGCCCAGGCTTCAGCCTGGGAACTTCAGGGGTCGCTTTCCTATATTAGGGCCTGCGAAACTCAATGAGAGGGACTCAATGATCAGGCTACCGAAGCACGGATCCGTGGTCGCCGCGCTGGCGAGTGTGGCGTTCCTCGCCTGCGTCAAAGGCGAGCAGACCAGCCGGTCGGCCGATTCGACGGCGCGCAACCTCACGCTCGCCCCGACCGAGTCCACGGCGGCCATGAAGGACGTCCCCGCAGCGGCGACCGAGCCGGCCAAGGCGGCGCCTGAGAAGGCGACGCCCGTCAAGAAGCCGACGCCCCCGAAGCCCGCGGCGCCGGCGCCGCTCACCCTCGCGGCCGGGGCTCGCGTCCCGCTCGCGGCGAGCGACACGATCACGACCCGCACGGCCAAGGCGGGCGACGCGTTCAGCGCCACCGTGAGCCAGGATGTGAAGGACCCGAGCGGGCGCGTCGTCATCCCGGCGGGCGCGACAGTATCGGGCACGATCGCTGCGGCCGAGCCCGCACCGAACCCGAACTCGACCGGCAAGATCGAGCTATCGCTCACGAGCGTGTCGGTGCGGGGCGCGAGCTACGCGATCGACGCGTCGGTGGTCGCGATGGACACCGTGATGAAGGGTCGCGGCGTGACGAAGGCCGACGCCGCGAAAGTCGCCGGAGGGGCCGTGGCCGGGGCGCTCGTCGGCAAGCTGCTCGGGAAGAACACGAAGGGTGCGGTAATCGGGGGCGCGGCGGGCGCGGCCGCCGGCGCGGCGGCGATTACCGCACCCTTCGTGTTCTTCCCGAG
>DATDFC010000039.1:0-3222 GCA_036522815.1 Gemmatimonadales bacterium
GCCACATCGAAGGTGTGGTCGCCGCACAAATAGGGGGCCAGGATCGTCCGCGACTGGTGGACGAGTGCCCGTACCTGGTGGAAGAACGCGGCTTCGTCTGGCATGGCGTGCGAACGCTCCTTCCTCGGATGAGCCCGGATCATGGCGTCGATCCCGACCGGCGGTCCGGCGGTGGGGGGAGGGCCGTGCCCCGGCCAACAGCACCGGTGCGCGCTGGGGGGTGGGCGACGCCGAAGCCGAAGGCCGCGCAGCCGGGAGTCCGGAACGTCAGGTGACGGCCCAGCACGCGGATGATGAAGACCCGGCCGAAGTCGAAGTACCCCATGCGATAGGACGATTTGAGCGAGGTGAGGTTGTCGCTCTCGATGTAGGAGACCAGTCCCTTGTAGCCGCGCGTCTGGAAGGCGGCGAGGGCGCGCGTCATGCCGATCGCATGCAGCCGGCGGCCGCGATAGGCGTCGAGCGTGAGACCCTTGTACATGTAGACGTAGGCGGGGTCGAAATGCACCAGCAGCCCGTCGCTCATCAGCGTGGGCGAGTGGGCGTACCACCCGTACGCAGCCGGCTCGGCTCCGTCGACGATGGCGTAGCACTCGTCGCCCTTGGCCAGCGCGTCGTCCAGAAACTCGGCCGTGAGATCGTACTTGGTCTCCGCGGTCATGCGGCGCAACGTCTCGCGGTCGAGAAAGTCGGCGCTCATGTCGGCGGGGAGCTCGAGGAAGCCCGGCGCGACCACGGTGATGCACATCGCCCGCAGCACCTTGAAGTCGATCACGCGCTGGATCGCGCGAATGGCGAACGCGCGCAGCGCGCTCCAGAACCCGAAGGCGGAGGCCTGGGATCGAAACTCGGCGCTGATGCGCTGGACCCGCACTCCGGGACCTAGGAAAGGGATGTCCCACGCCCACCGCAGGTAGCGCGCCACGCAGCGAGTTCGCTACATCGCCCCGCCCATGTGAAAACGGCTCCAGCACGCGATACGCTGGAGCGGGCCCACAACAGATCGCAACGCGCGGATGTGGCGGACACGCCACATGGCCGTTCGTGCCCAGGAACTGCGACGCGTGGTCAGCGTCGCGATGGCGGCCGTCGCGGGCGTCACGTGCCGCTCCGCTGGCGCCAGGCGAGGCCCGCGAGCATGATCCCGCCGCTCGCGATCAGCAGCCACGGCAGCGGAATGGTGAGCAGCGCGCCCGAGCCGGCGATGAGCAGCAGGCGGGGGAACCGCCCGAGGGCGACGGCGCCGAGATACAGGGGCAGCGGGTACTTCCCGAGCGGCGCCAGGACGCGAACCGCGGAGTCGGGGATGGGCGAGAAAATCACCAGCACCGTCGTCCAGAACGGCGCACGCAGGAACGCCGCGATGCTCCAGCGCGCGAGCTTGCCGGTCCGGAGCGCCGCAAAGCTGGGCCGCGCGGCGGCCCAGTCCACCAGCCGGTAGTTGACTGCTTCGGCGAGCGAGGCGCCCGCCGTGCCGACGAGCGCGAGCAGCCACGCCGGATAGAAGCGCACGTAGTACAAGAGCGTCGCCTCGAAGGCCGTCGGCAGGAAGGGCGAGAGCGGCCCGTGGACCAGCGCGGCGAGCGCCAGGAACGCCGCGAGCTTCACGTGAGGTAGCCGGCGTAGCGCCACGTCACCACGGCGAACACGGCGCTCTCGAGAATCCACGCCCAGGGCTGGCGATAGTAGCCGGCGTACATGGCCCGGCCCCAGTAGCCCGTGTTCTTCCAGAGATTGATCGAAAAGCGCCGCCGGCTGAACGGCAGCAGCAGCGGAATGCCGGTGTCGGTGGGCACGTCGGCCGCGACGTGCGCGACGATGCTCGCGAACGCGAGCCCGCCGAGCGAGAGGCCGAACAGCAGCACGGCGACCGCGCCCACGCCCACGCAACAGGCCAGGCTGTGGCTCCAGGTGCCGTGGAACTCGGGGCGTGCCCAGCCAGCGCGGATGACGAGCGAGTCGGCGTTGGGAAGGAACTGCGCCGCGCCGACCACGGCGAACGTCTCCGGGCGGGGATCGAGCGACGCGATCGCGAGCGCGATGCCGATATGACCGAATTGCACCGTGTCTCCTGGTCAAAGAGTCGGAGACACGATGGCCCAGCCCTCTCAAGTCGATTTCAAGCCACGGACTGCTCCCGGTAGCGGCGGGCCTGGCCCGGCGTCAGCATCTCCTGCAGCACGATGTCGCGCTCGATCGGGGCGGCGAACACGTAGCCTTGCGTGTCCGCGCTGAGCCAGCGCTCCCACTCCAGCACGTCGAGCGCCTGGGCGACGGGGCCGGGCTCGAGACCGGTGGCGCGTGCCAACTGCGTCGCGTCTGCTCGACCCCCGAGCGCCGCGGCCGCGCCGAGCACCTGCTGAGCCGCGAGCGGCAGTGCGCCGAACCGCAGGCACACGGCGCCGACCACGGCGGGCGGCAGGCTTCCCGGCAGCGAATCGATCAGTGTGCGAGCGGGCGTAGGCCACGCGGGGGCGTCGGGGGCGAGCCGATATCCGGCGGCCACGGCTTCGAGCAGGGCGACGGCGAGCAGGGGAATGCCCGCGGTGTCGCGCTCCACGCGCCGTACCAGGCGATCGTGCTCGTCCGCGGAGTACGAGGGCACGGCCCACGCGACGAGCTCGGCGAGCGCGGTCTGGTCCAGCCGCTCGAGCGGGATCACCGCACCCTCGAGATCGCGTCCCAGCCGGCCCCGCAGCACGTCGCAGCGCTCTCCGTCCGGTCCGCCTCGCGCCACACCGAGGAGCAGCAGCACGCGGTGCGGTGCGGTGTCGCGCGCCAGGGCGGGGAGCAGGGCGAGCGAGCGCGCGTCGAGCCAGTGCGCGTCGTCGATCACGAGCAGCAGCGGACGCTCCACGGCCGCCGCGATCACGGCGGCGGTGAACGCCTGGGCAATCTGCATCGCGGGGTCCCCGCGGCTACCCTGAAACCGCGTGGCCAGGTCGGGATCGAGCGCTCCCAGGCTGGCGAGCGCGGGCGCCGGCGCGCTCGCGAGCCCGGGCGCGTCAGCCAGTCCCGCCGCGACGAGCCCCGCCACGGCGCTCCACTCCCGCTCGCGGTCGGCCGGTACGGCGCGGACGGCGGCGACCGAGGCGTCGTCCAGCCGGGCGCGGGCGACGAGCTCCTCGATCAGCCGGGTCTTTCCTTCGCCCGGCTCTCCCTCGACGAGCACCACCTGTCCGCGCGCGGCCCTGGCACGCTCCCACGCCGCGGCGGCGGCCG
>DATDFC010000040.1:0-28454 GCA_036522815.1 Gemmatimonadales bacterium
ATCTGCTCGTGCCGGCGCTCGCCGTTGCGGCGACCGTCATCGCGTTGATCGGAGGGCGCGGCCTGCTGCGGCGCCCGCCGCAGTGGCGCGTGTACGTCACCACCGCCGGGCAGCGCCTGGTCATGCGTCTGGGCGACGGCACGCAGGTCACGCTCGCGCCCGCCGCTGGTCCTAGCCCTCGCCGCCGCGGCGGTCCTCGTCGCGTTGATCGGGGGGCCCGCCGTGAAGGGGCTGCTGCGGCGCACGCCGCAGTGGCGCGTGTACGCCACCACCGCCGGGCAGCGCCTGGTCATGCGTCTGCCCGACGGCACGCAGGTCACCCTCGCGCCCCAGAGTCGCCTGCGCTCCGAGGCCGACTACGGGACGGCGCGTCGCGACCTGTATCTCGACGGCGAAGCCTATTTCCAGGTCGCACCCGACTCACAGCGTCCGCTCCGGGTCCACACCACCCAGAGCGTCACCGAGGATCTGGGGACCGCGTTCGTGGTGCGGGCGTATGCGGATCAGGTCGCGACCGAAGTGGTCGTGGCCGAAGGGCGCGTAACGCTGTCGCGGGCCGATACGACCGCGGCCGCCCGCACGCCCGCGCTGGTGCTCGAGGCCCGGGACCTGGGAACGCTCGCTCCGAGCGGCGTCCCCGCGGTGCGACGCGGCGTCGATGTCGGGCGCTACATCGCGTGGACCAGGGGCGTGCTCGCGTTCGACGGCACACCGCTCGGTGATGTGGTGCGCACGCTGGGGCGGTGGTACAACGTCGAGATCCGCCTGGCCGACAGCGCCCTCGCTGCGCGCCGGCTCACGGCGACCTTCCAGAACGAGTCGATCGATCTGGTGCTGCAACGGATTGCCTTGACCGTCGGGCTGCGTGTCGAGCGCGCCGACGGATTCGTACTCTTGCTCCGGAACGGCAGGTAACCGTTATGCTCACGTACCGCGTTGCGTTGTTCCCTCTCGTCCTCGCGCTGTCGACGGCGCTGTTCGCGCGCGGCGTCACCGCGCAAGACCAGGGCGACCCGGCGGAAAGCCGGGGCCCGCGATTCCTCCTGGCGATGGCCGAGCGCCCCCAGCCGGTTCCCGTCGATCTCACGCGATCGGCGGTGTTACGGCGGCGGCTCTCGCTCGCGTTCAACGGCGCCACGCTCAAGCAGGCGCTGGCGGAGATCTCCCGGCAAGCCGGACTGAGTCTCGTCTATGCCGACGACGTCTTGCCGGCCGGCATGCTCGTGAACCTGCGGGCGGAACGCATCACGGTGGCCGCGGCGCTGACGGATGTGCTGCTCGGCGCGGGCGTGGACATCGTGTTCACGCCGGAGGGACGGGCCACCTTGGTGAAGCGGCCGGAGGGGGAGCCCGTCCTGCAGCTGGGCACGATCACGGGAACGGTGACAGCCGCTGGAACCGGCGCTCCTCTGTCGCGGGCGATCGTCAGCGTCGTCGGCACCCGGCTCAGCGCCGATGCCGATGCCACCGGACACTATACGCTGAGCGGCGTGCCGGTGGGGACGCAGCGGGTGCGCGCCCGGATGCTGGGCTATGCGGCCGTCGACACCAGCGTGGCCGTCACGGACGGGCAGGAGACCGTGCTCGACCTGCAGCTCAAGGTGCAGGCCATCGAGCTGGAGGCGGTGGTCGCGGTTGGGTATGGCGAAAAGAAGCGCGAGAATCTCACCGGCGCCGTTGCGTCGCTTGCTGCAGAAGCGCTGGAAGATCGGCCCCCTGCCAATACAGCGGCGGCCCTGCAGGGCGCCGTTCCCGGCTTGCTGGTGCAACGCTCTTCGGGGCAACCCGGAGTCGAAGGATTCAGCCTCAACCTCCGGGGCGTGTCGTCGGTTCCCAAGGACAAGAACAACTTGTTCGCCGCCAACGGTGGGAACTCCCCCCTGGTGCTGATCGACGGGATCCCGGGCAACCTCGATCTCTTGAACCCCGCTGACATCCAATCGATCGACATCTTGAAAGACGCTGCGGCGTCCATTTATGGCTCTCGCGCTGCGAACGGCGTGTTTCTCGTGACCACGAGGAAAGGAAAGCGCGGGGCGCCGACCGTGACGTACAGCTCCAACGTCGCGTCGACCCATCTGGCAGGGATGATGGATACGCCCAATAACTACCAGATGGCGATCATGGATAACGAGGCGAACATCCACGCCGGCGCGGCGCCGATGTACACGCCCGACCTGCTGGCGCGCGTGAAGGCGGGTGACCCCAATCCCATCCCGCATCCGTTGTACGCCAGCTCGGGGTGGATGCTCTTCTTCACGTCGACCGACTGGAGACGCGCGGTATTCGAAAACGGCTTCGAGCACAAGCAGACGCTCACCGTGTCGGGGGGTGGCCCGAATTCGGCCTACTACCTGTCGGGAACCTATGCGGACCAGCAGGGGGTGATTCGCTATGGGGACGACGGGAATAAGCGCTACAATCTCAGGCTGAATTTCGACTACGACGTTTCCAAGCGGATCCGCCTGGAATCCAAGCTCGCCCTGGAGAATCAGGACCGGTCGGATATCGGAGGCGTCGGCGCCGCAGGCGTGATGTATGAAACGATTTTTGGGATGCCCAATCATCCCATCTACACGCGGAGCGGTCAACATTTCTTCGCGCAAGGGGGCTGGGGGAACGCGGTCGCCCAAGCCGAGGAAGCGGCGACGGCGCACTTCAATACGCGCAGTGTCATCACGAATTTCAAGGCGATCGCCGATGTGATGGAGGGACTGAAGCTCAATCTCCAGGCCGGCATCGATTACCGGTCGGGGAACAACACGAACATCGCCAAGTCCTTTCCGTTATACCGGTGGGATGACAGTAGCATCGCCTACTATTCTATCGCGAATCCCGATCAGAACTGGGTGGACCGGCTCGATTCGTCGGTCGTACACCGGAACTACGTCGGGTACGCGCAGTTCAGCCGGACGTTTGCCGAGCGGCATTCGCTCGAGCTCATGGCAGGCGTGTCGCACGAAGACTACGACATGGACACGCTCCGGGCCGGGAGATCCGACTTTACCAGCCAGGACGTGTGGGGACTCAATCTTGGCTCGACCGGCAACATGTGGACCGGTGGCGGCGGCCAGCAGTGGGCGCTCCGGTCGTTCTTCTCCCGCGTGAGTTATGGCTTCAGCAACAAGTACCTGCTCGATGCCACGTTCCGCTACGATGGGAGCTCCCGCTTCGCCCCCGACAGACGGTGGGCATTCTTCCCGGGCGTGGCGCTCGCGTGGCGGATTTCCGAGGAGCCGTTTGCGCGGCGCCGCCTCGCACTATTCGACGATCTGAAGCTGCGCGCCTCGTACGGTGAAACGGGCAACCAGGAAGGCATCAACCTCTACGACTATCTGCAGCTGATCACGATCGGCCGAGGATACCCCTATCCCTTCGGGGCTGGAGGGCAGGATCAATCGGCGTTCCTCTCGGGAATGGTCTCGAAGAGCAGGACGTGGGAGACCGTCGCCACGAAGAACGTGGGTGTGGATGCGACCATGCTCTCGTCCAAGCTCGACCTGACGTTTGATTATTTCATCAAGAACAACAAAGACATGCTGATTCCGGTCAACTATCCCAGCCTGCTGGGTGCGGTGCCCCCATACTCCAACGCTGGTCAGCTGAAAACCTGGGGGTTCGAGACGTCTCTGGGATGGAAAGGGCACGCCGGCGGACTTGAGTATTCCGCCCGGTTGCTGCTCAGCGATGCCAAGAACAAGGTCGTCAACTATGGCGGACAGGACACGTATGTGCTGGGCCTCAACTACGTCCGTCAGGGCTACCCCGTCAATACGTATTTCGGCTACGTGTTCGACGGGTTGATCCGCACCCAGGCGGAGCTCGATGCCTACAAGCAGCTGCAAGGCGTGCCATCGGACATCGGCATCGGCGATGCGAAATACAAAGACCTCAATGGCGATGGCAAGATCAGCCTGTACGGCGATACGCCGGGTCAGGACGGCGATGTGGTGAACCTGGGAAGTGCCACACCGCGCTATACCTATGGCCTGAATCTCGGTGCGCGGTGGAAGAACTTCGATCTGGGTGTCTTCATGCAGGGCGTTGGGAAGCGGACGCTGATCAGGACCGACGACTACAGCATGCCCTGGAGCGACTGGTGGCGGCAACCGCCGCTGTTCTATTACGGCAACACCTGGAATGAAGATCGCCCCAATGCGCCGTATCCGCGCCTTAGTCACGGCAGCATCAGATACTGGAATTATCAGGCGTCGACACTGACGGCGTTCAGTGCGGCCTACCTGCGACTGAAGAACCTGCAGATCGGGTATTCCTTCCCGGACGCACTCGCCCGGCGGGCGGGACTGTCCCGCGCACGGATTTACTTCAGTGGATTCGACCTCTGGGAAACCGACACGGTGCTGGGGGGCTGGGATCCGGAAGCGTCCCCGAACGGGTTCAACTATCCGTTCCAGAGAATGTACTCGGTCGGCGCCGACATCACGTTCTAGGACTGGCGACTATGAAGACAACAGCGACGGTGGCGCGTCTCGGCATCTGCCTGGTGTTGGCGTTCGCGTTCGGGTGTAACCCGCTCGATCTCGACCCGAAAGACCAGATCTCAGATGCCTCGTTCTGGAAGTCCCCGGACCAGTTCCTGCTGGCCGCCAACGATTTCTACTTCGCCCTCAAGGGCCCCAATTACACCGAAGTCAATTCCGATATTGCGTTTGGATCCGGGGCAACCGTCAACCTGTCAGCGGTGAGCAACGGGTCGTACCTGGCGCCCGCCAATTCAGCGGTGTGGGATGACGCCTATAACGGCATTCGGGCCACGAACTATCTGCTGCAGAAGGCGGCCGAATCCGGGTTGGGGGCGCAGATCGATCGCTGGGTCGGCGAGGCGCGGTTTTTCCGGGCCTATCACTACTGGAATCTGGTCAAGACCTATGGCGGCGTTCCCCTGATCACCAAGGTGCTGGATGTGACCTCGCCAGAGGTGTACACGCCCCGATCGACGCAACAACAAATCATCGACTTCATCATCGGCGATCTCGACACCGCCGTTGCGAAACTCGTGAAGCAGAGTCAGCTGGGCCCTTCGGAGCTCGGACGGGTCACCCAGGGCGCCGCCCTCGCCCTCAAAGCCCGAGCCGCCTTGTACCAGGCCACCTGGCTCAAGTACCACGCCGAGGGTGATCCTACGGCCATGCTCACGGCGGCGATCAATGCCGCGCAGCAACTGATTGCGTCGAATGAGTACGATCTGTATAGAGACCACGGCACAGACAGCAGTTACAAGTTTCTGTTCATCCTGCAAGGTGATGATAGTAGGGAAGTGATCCTGGCCAAACGGTATTACGAGGGCCGTGCCAACCACAATTGGACCCGAGAACTATGGTTCAATTACATGATCCCCACGAAGAAGCTGGCGGACATGTACCTGTGCACGGACGGGCTGCCGATTACGATCTCGCCGCAGTTCCGGGGATATGATTCGCTCGAGACAACCGAATTTCAAAACCGGGATCCACGAATGGCGATGACATTCGTCGTCCCCGGCAGCGATGTCCACCAGGAGAGCGGGTTCCAGCCGGTCTTTCCGGGTTTCACGGGCAGCAGCGCGACCCGTACCGGCTACATGCTGCGCAAATTCTTGGACGAAACGGACGCTGCGGCGCACTTTGATGGTACGTACGACTTCAAGGAGTTTCGGTACGGGGAGGTGCTGCTGATCCTGGCCGAGGCCCTGTTCGAGCGCGACGGTGTGATCTCCGATGTCGACTTGAACGGGACGATCAATCTGCTGCGCGCCCGTGTCGGCATGCCCGCGCTCACCAACGCGTTTGTGACCGGCAACGGGTTGGATATGCTGACCGAGATCAGGAGAGAGCGGACCGTGGAATTGGCGTTCGAAGGATTCCGGCGTGACGACTTACGGCGCTGGAAAACGGCGGAAACGGAGATGCCGCAGGCGCTGCGCGGCGTGAAGTTTGTCGGCACGCAATACCAGCAGCGGGATACCAGCGTGCACGTGGGGAGGGATGTCCAGGTGGACGCGGGCGGCTTCATCGTCGCGGAGGCGGCGGCCTCACGGCAGTTCATCGTCCCGAAGCATTATCTCGATCCGCTCCCGCTGCAGCAGGTGCAGCTGTCGCACGGCACGCTCATCCAGAATCCGGGATGGTGATGCGGCGGATCCTCGCGGCCTGGTGCCTCTCGTGTCTGGTCACCGCCCTGGTCCACGCCCAGGACGGCCAGGCGTCCCGCGCGCGCATCGCTCCGGGAAAGGTCCCCCTTCCGCCGTACCACTTTCAACCGGAATACACCTTCGATGCTCCGGGAGACCCCGAGCGGTGGTCGGCGCAGCCCAAGGGGCTGACTGTGTCGTTCGCGTCAACCGATCAGGCGTACTTGAGAAGCGAGGTCCCTGATCTGCCACAGCCATCCCAGCTGTGGGAAGCGACCGGATGGAAAGGCGAACGGCTCAATACCGAGCTGGTCGTCTGGTCCCCGGATACGGTGAACCAGATCCGCGTCACCGTCAGCGATCTCGTCAACGCCAACCGCGGCGTTCTGGCCGGCAGCAATATCCACGCGTATCTCGTTCGCTATGTCGTATCGAACTACCCCTACGGCGCCACCGACGTGAGCTGCGGGGTGACCGATTCGAACCCGCCCTACCTCATGCCGGACCGGCTGGAGCCGTTCCAGCGGTTCGATCTGCCCGCCAGCAGCGTGCGGCCGATCTGGCTGTCGCTGGACATTCCCGCCGGCACGCCCGCGGGCGTGTACCGGGGGACGATCGACGTCAGCTCCGACAAGGGCCGCGCCACGCTGCGCACCCAAATCACGGTTCAAGGCCAGTCGTTACCCCCACCCAGTGATTGGAAGTTCCGGTTGGACTTGTGGCAGAATCCCTGGGTCATCGCCTGGTACTATCACGTCCAGCCCTGGTCTGCGGAGCACAAAGCGCTGCTCAAAGAGCATCTCCGGCTATATGCGGAGGCGGGTGGGAAATACATCACCACCTACGCCGTCCATTCCCCCTGGTCCGATAATTCTTACATGATCGAAGGGACCATGATCGAATGGACCAAGCGGGCCGACGGGACGTGGAAATTCGATTACGACATCTTCGACCAATACGTGCGACTGGCGATGGCCGCCGGTATAACCAAGGCGATCACGATCTATACGCCGCTTCCCTGGGGGAACCGGTTCCGCTACCTGGACGAACGATCGGGAAACTACGTCTACGAGACGTGGGCGCCGGACTCCGCGGCATTCGCGTCGGTGTGGCGTGTGTTTCTCGGCGATCTCAAGCGCCACCTGGAGCAGCGCGGCTGGTTCAATCGGACCTACCTCGGCATCAATGAAAACGAACTGCCGATCACGCTGGCCGCGATCCGCGTGATCAAGGCACATTCGCCGGCGTGGAAGATCACCTACGCGGGAAACTGGCATCCCGAGCTGGACTCGCTCCTCAACGATTACTCTCCGATCATCACCAGCGAGCCGAGCCAGCAGGAGGTGCGAGGCCGCTCCACCCGGGGGTCCACCACGACGTATTACGTCTGCTGCACCCCGCAGAAGCCCAACACGTTTGTGTTTTCGCCGCCGATCGAAGGCCGCTATATCGGTTGGTATGCGGCGGCGTACGGGTATGACGGATTCTTGCGCTGGGCCTACGATGCCTGGCCCGCCGACCCGGTGCGGGATGCCCGTCATGCCCTGTGGCCGGCAGGAGATGAGTTTCTTGTCTACCCCGGAGCCAATAGCAGCGTCCGGTTTGAAAAGCTGCGCGAGGGGATCGTCGATTATGAAAAAGTCCGCATCCTGCGCGCGTTGGCATCCCGCTCAACGGATGGCACGATCCGACGGCAGCTGCGGGAGCTGGACGACCAGTTGACCAGCTTCGTGGGCGATCGCGATTACAGCAAACGGAGCTACGATCAGACCAGAATCACTGAAGCCGTCCACACAGGGATGCGGATGCTGGAGGCGTTAAGCGAGCGCCTTGCGAAATAGCGGAGTGGTCTGCAGCGAAGTTCACGATTACATCCTCACCCACGAACTGACGCCCGCCGGTCCGGTCCCGACCGCGTTCGATCCGGACGGTGTCTATCCCTACGTCAGCTATGCGGAGACCGCGGAGCGACCGGTACCGAAGCAGTACCGGTTCATTGTCTTAGAGAACGACAAGATCAAGGTCGCGATTTGTCCAGACCTGGGAGGAAGAGTCACATCGATCGTTCATAAGGCGTCAGGCAAGGAGGTGTTGTATGTTCCGGACGTCATCCGGCCGACGCGCATCTTGCCGCGGTTCGGCTTTGTGGCCGGCGGCATCGAAGTGAGCTTCCCCATCTCGCATTCTCCCACCCAGAACGACCCGGTGCTCTACGCCATCGATCGAACGCCACAGCGGGTGTATGTCACCTGCGGAGAGCGAGAATTGCGGTTCGGCATGCAGTGGTCCGTGGAATACTCCCTGGGGAGTGACGATGACTTCTTGACCGAGCGTGCCGTGTTTCACAATCCCGGAACCGCCGCGTGTCCGTGGATGTCGTGGTCCAACGCCGCCGTGCCGTGCGCTCCCGATACCGCATACCATTTTCCCAAGGGCACCGTGTTGGCCCATTCGTCCAGGCTCACGACCATCGATTGGCAGGAGTCCGGACCGAAGCAGGAATCGGACATCCAGGAAATGACGGGCTACTTCTGGAAGACCAAGGATGCGAATGCCTTTGGCGCCTTCACGCCGTCGCGCGGTGCGGGGTTGTATCACGTCGCCGATGAAGCGATCGCGCCGGGAATGAAACTGTGGAGCTATGGTGTCGGCAGGGACCGCGTCTGGGCGACGCTCGGTACGGCGAGACGCGAGCCGTACGCCGAGATCCAGGGCGGACCCATCGGCGATCAATCGATAAAACTCGAGTTACCACCCGGAGCAACCCGCTGGCACCTGGAGTTCTGGATCCCCGCAAGCCAGCCGTTGAATATCTATGACCTGCGCGTCCCTACGGTCGCGCTCCGGCCGGTCACGCAGGTTCCGGCGTTCGGTTGGGCACGGGAACATGAAGTGAAGGTGTGGACCGACCTCGTGCATGCCTACCGCAGCGGACAAGCATTACCGCAACCGCCTCCCGTCGAGCGCTGTCTGTGGGCTCCTTCCGGTATGGAAGACCTGACCGCCGCATTTGCATGGGCGATCGAGCAGACAACCGGCGACGATGCAGAGCTTTGGAGATTCCATTACGGCGCCTGGCTCGCCGGGAGAGGAAGGCGAAGCGAAGCTATCGCCGCACTGTCCGCGAGCAGCCTCGGGGTTGCCAAGGCGTTGTTGGCCAGGCTGATGAAACTGGACGGCGACGCCCTAGGTGCGGCCAGAGTGTTCGCAGCGATCGAGGAGCAATGGCTGCAATTGCATCCGCAGATCGTCGTCGAGCGCGATACCGCGCTGCGCGATCTCGGACCACGCACGACGCCCGAACGGGAGCAATGGCTGGACCGGGTCGCTGCATTGAAAGATGACTGGATCATCGAGCGGCGCGTGCAGCTGTTGATCGACAAGGGTGAGTATCAAGCGGCCAAGAAACTGCTGTTATCGGTGTCGTTTCAGCGGGTCCATCAACGCTATACCCGGACGGCATTGTGGCAACAGATCTGTGAGCGATTGCACGAGCCCTCTTTGCCAATCCCTCCCGAGCTCGGCGAAGACCAGTTGGCGAGCTTTGGTGCCTATCGCGAGTTCGCTTGACCGGGCGGTCCGGATCTTGCGAGGTCCACGGATTACGCGCACCCTTAAGACCTCTCACGCATCCGGTCGCCGTCGATGCCCTTCGAGACCCGCCGCACCAACGAGCTCGAAACTGCCGCCGCGGAACTCGTGTGGGTTGATCGCATCCGCGCGGGGGACGGCGACGCGTTCGAGGCCCTGTACCGCACGTACTGGCAGCGGCTGTACGCGTTTGCCTTCCGCTATGTGCGCTCCAAAGAGGATGCGGAGGAGGTCGTGCAGGACGTGTTTTTCCGGATCTGGCGTGGCCGGGCGGAGTGGGTTCCGGCCGGCGCGGTCCGGAACTATGTCTACGGCGCCGTCCGCAACGCCGCACGCGACCGACTGGAGCGCGCCGCCGTGGCGCGCCGTTGGGCGGGGGGAGGGCATGTCGGCCCGGAGGCGACGGCGGCGGCGATCCAGTCCGAGCTGGAGGCCGCGGAGCTCGTCGCCCTTGTCCAACGAGCGCTCGACGAGCTTCCGCCCAAACGATCCGCCGTGTGCAAGCTGCGGCTGATCGATGAGCTGAGCTATGCGCAGATCGCCGACCGGCTCGGCATCCGCGAAAAGACCGTGGAGACGCAGCTCGCGCGCGGTCTCAAGTTCCTGCGCGATCGGATGTGCGCTCACAGAACCTCCGCGCCTGCCGACGGCTCTGCCATGAACATGTGGCGCCCGACGTCGGCCCCGGCCGCGGCGCCGCGCGGAGCGTAGAAGCGCTCCCGTAGCGCGCTCACGACCTCGGGCGCGCGCTCGACCCGACACAGCGCCACGATCGAGCCGCCGAACCCGGCGCCCGTGAGTCGCGCCCCCGCCGCGCCCGCCTCGCGGGCCAGCTCCACCAGCCGGTCCAGCTCGGGGTGGCTCACCTCGTAGTCGTCCCGCAGACTCTGGTGCGAGGCATCGAGCAGTCGCCCGAACGCCGCGAGATCCCCGGTGGCCATGGCTGCTTCCGCCTGGGGCACGCGGGTTCCCTCGGTGACCACGTGGCGGAACCGCCGCGCCAGTACGCCGGAAAGGGTCCCTTCCGCCACCGCGAGCAGCTCCGCGACGGGAGTGGCCGCGAGGAGGTCGGGGTAGGTGATGTCCTCGCGCCGGCCGAGCCGTTTGGCCACGAGCCGCCGCGCCTCGTCGGAGCTCTTCGTCCGCTCGTTATACGCCTGTCGTGCGCCCCCGGACTTCTCGGCAGGCACGAGGCTCCACGCCACGATGAACCGCCAGTCGGCGGGCACGGGGGTGGGCGTGAGCCGGAGCGGGTTGAAGTCGATGCGTGAGGCGCACCCGGCCTGGGCACCGAGGATGATCGCCTGGTCCATCCCGCCACCCGCGGTGCCGACGTAGCGCTCGCCCTGCGCCAAGAGCTCCATCAGCTCGAGCGGCGGCACCGTCACCTGGTTCGCGTGCAGCAGGGCGATGGCCATGGCCACGACGAGGGCGGAAGATGAGCTGAGCCCGGCGGCGATCGGGAGATCGCTCTGCACCAGGGCGTCGACGCCCCGCAGATCGGGGAAGCGCTGGGCCAGCGCCTGGACGGCGGCCCGGGCGTAGTTGCTCCAGTCCCCGGCCGGAGCGGGCGGGATGCTCCCGTCTATGGTGAAAAAGCTGGGCGCGAAGCGCGCATCGGCGTTGACGAGGCGCGTCCCTCGATTGGCGCGTCGCTCGAACGCGATGCGGACGCCCCGGCTCAAGGCCATGGGGAAGACGGGGAGGCCGCAGTAGTCGATGTGCTCGCCGATCAGGTTCACGCGCCCGGGCGCGCGGGCCATGCGGGAGGGGGGAGCGTCGAACGTGCGCGGGGACATAAGCCCCGAAATCTCGCGAAACAGCGGACGCTTCGCGCCTGCGGCGCTCAGGATGACACGGCCCGCGTGCTTCGCGACGTCCTCACCCCCTGTCCCCCTCTCCCTTCGGGAGAGGGGGAACGAAAGTCGAGCTGCGTCTCCCCTCTCCCGAAGGGAGAGGGGATCAAAGGGGTGAGGACCGAGCCCGCGCAAAAGCAGGTCCTTCGCGCCTGCGGCGCTCAGGAAAGAAAGGGGAGAAGAAACCGCTCCGATCTGACGGTTACGCAGGCGCCAGCTCCCTCACCGCACGACCAGCGGCCCGGAGGTTCGCGAGCTTCATCTCGGAATACTTGCGCGACAAGAGGACGCCGTGGGCGCCGCCCTGGAACGCCGCCCGCACCGCCTGGTAGACGTCCTCGGGCTGCGTCTTCTTATCGCTCGCCCCGGTGGGAATGTCGATATCGATGCCGGGCCAGATTTTCACGTGTTGTGCCGTCCCCGCCACGGCGCGCCGCGTCTCGCGCAGCACGTAGTCGGCCGAGAGGCCCGCCGTCGCGATCCGATCGAGCGGCTGCTCGCGATACTGTTGCACGCCGTACGTGAAATCGAGCACTTGCTCCGGCGTCAGGTCGGCAAACAGCGTGGCGTGCGCGTTGCGCACGTACTGCGCGAGGCGCGGGCCGCCGCAGTTGTTGTACATCACGACTTTCAAGAAGTCGGAGTACTTCGCGAACTCGGCGTAGTCCTGCTCGGCCCGATAGAACGGCGAAAACGAGTTGTTGTGCCAGATGTGCCAGCCGATGCCTTTTTCGGGGGCCACGCGCTTGGCGAGCCGATACAGATCGCGGTAGGTGTCGTTCAGCCCCTCGTTCCACAGCCGCTCCCACGCCAGCAGCTCGGGATACCTGACGAGCAAACGCCAGAAGGTCACGAACGCCCCGTCGCTGGGCCGCTGTCCGGCACGCAGCGCGGTGGCCCAGCGCTCGAGCGCGAGATAGCCCTCCCGCGCGCGGTCGACGTCGATCGCGGCCCGGTGTGCCGCGTCCAGACAGTGGGGGCAGAAGCAGCCGACCCCGCTGCCACCGCCGCCATGGCTCGCGGCGAGGGCGTTGTCGAGCGGCCCCTGGCGCTCGCTCCCCCACATCAGGCCGTCGACGTCGTAGGACCGCAGGAAGTCTTCGGCGAGGCCGAGCCAGAAGTTGCGGGTGTTGGGGTTGCGGTGGCAGGCGAGGCCCGTGGGCTTGCCGTGCAGGTCAATCTCCGCCGCCCGGTCGAACCCGGGAACGTCGCGGCGGAATACGTCCTCGAACCAGCAGTAGAGCCGCATACCGCGGCGCCGGGCCGCGGGGAGCACATCCGCGATCACGTCGTACCCCGGATGATCAGGCGCCTTCTCGGGGACGATGCTCGTCTCGCGGTAGTACTGCGGGTGCGGCGTGGCAAAGTTGCCCCCGCGGAAATCATCGTCGTACGCCTGTGCGCCGTGGTCCGGCAGCGGCTGCCCGCGCGGCTGGCGGCCGGCGATGCCCCGGCCATAGGTGAACGTCGCCAGGAACAGCGTGTTGATCGCCGCCAGCTCCTGGAATCCGTCGAGCACCTTCTCCGTGCCCTCGTCCACGAAGGACACGGCCCCCACCTGGATGCCGACCATGGGCCGATCGGCGGCAGGGCGGGGGCGACGAACTGACCCCGGGCGCAAGCCCGGGGTTGCGGACAGCGCGGTGCCGCCCACCGTCGCCACAAAGTCGCGCCGGTCCATGGCTCAGGCGCTCCGCCAGCTGCGGGCCAGGGTCGTCAGCCCTGGCATCGCGACCGGCGGGACCGGCATGGGCCCGAATTGCACGTCGGTCGGGACCAGGTCCTGCTGGCAGCCCAACAGCTCGTCCCAGGTGACTACCTGGCCGGTGTAGGCGGCCTCGCGGCCCATGATCGCGGTCAGCGTGCTCTCGGCCACCTGGCGGCCCTCGTTGAGCGGCCGGCCCGCGCGAATGCTCGCGATCAGATCGGCATGCTCCTGCACGTACGGGTTGGTCTTGGGCGCCTGCGGGTCCCAGCTCCATGGCGCGGCTCCCTCGATGACCGCGTGGCCGTCCGAGGTGCCACGCGTGCCGACGAACCGCTCTCCGACGCGGGAGGCCGTGCCGTCCTGCTGGCGGCACATGCTCCTGAGGCGGGCGCCGTTGGGGAATTCGTACTCCACCGCGAAATGGTCGAAGATGTGCCCGTACGCGGGGTCGGTGCGCCGTTGACGCCCGCCGACACCGATGGCCCTGACGGGATGCGTGCCGAACGCCCAGTTCGCCACGTCGATGTTGTGGATGTGCTGCTCGACGATGTGGTCGCCCGAGAGCCAGGTGAAGTAGAGCCAGTTCCTGATCTGCCACTCGGCGTCCGACCAGGAGGGCTCGCGCGGCTTCATCCACAGGCCGCCCTGGTTCCAGTACACTTCCGCCGCCACGAGATCGCCGATCGCCCCGTCGTGGATCCGCTCCATGGCGGCGCGATAGCCGGCATCGTGGCGCCGCTGGGTCCCCGCGACGAGCGCGAGTCCCTTCTGCGCCGCGAGCTCGGCGGAGGCCATGACCGCACGCACCCCCTGCGGGTCCACGGCGACGGGCTTTTCCATGAACACGTGCTTCCCGGCGTCGATTGCGGCCGCGAGCTGGCGCGCCCGGAACGCGGGCGGCGTCGCGAGCAGCACCAGGTCCGCGTTGCTTTCGAGCACCTTGCGGTACGCGTCGAACCCCACGAAGCACTGGGAATCCTTGACCTTGATCTTGGGCTTGAGCGTGGGATCTTCGGTCGCCATGGTGGCGAGGTTCTCCCGGCACTTCGCGAGATGGTCGGGGAAAAGATCACCCAGGGCAACGAGCTCGATGTTTTCGCTCGACGTGAGGCAGTCCTTCACGGCGCCGGTGCCGCGCCCGCCACACCCGACCAGCGCGATGCGGATCGGTTTGGGCTCGCCCGTGCGGATCGACGGTGCGTGGGGCAGCGCGATGGCGGCCGTCGCCGCCGCGGTGGTCTCGACGAATTCGCGACGCGTGACATCTCGGGAGTGTGTGGGAGTCATGACGGGCTCATGGCGTAAGGAGTACGATGCGGAAGCCGACGAACGGAGCGTCGGCGAGCCACCAGCGGCTCTTGGGGAACTGGGGATCGGTCTCGTTCCATGCGGGCGTCTGCGCGGCTCGGGCGCGCGGGCCCACGCGGGCTGGCGGGTCGGCCCACGAGCCCCCGCGCACCACCGGAGGACCGTCGGGCACCGTGACCCATTCGGCGACGTTGCCGAGCAGGTCATAGAGGCCGAGCGCGTCGGCGTGCTTCGTGGCGACGGCGTGCGCCTGGTGCGCGGCGTTTCCGGCGTCCCAGGCGAGCGCATCGCGGCGCTCGGCCGAGAGTGACGTGTCCGCGCCCAGGCCCGCTGCGAGCGCCCGCGTCCACTGGGCGTCGCTGGGCAGGCCGTAGTGTCGTCCGGTCCTTGCCGACAGCCAGGCGCAGTAGCCCTGGGCGGCCGTGTACGTCATGGCGAGGGCGGGGTAGCCGTGATGGCCGAAGCCCCGGTCGGGCGCACCGTACGGGCGGCTGGGCCGCGCCGTCGCGTCCGCGGAGTCGCCTCCCCCGGGCGCGCCCGCCACGAGGTCGAGACGGTACACCCACACGTCGTACTCGTCCCAGGTCACTTCGGTCTTGCCGATCCAGAACGGCGTGACGGCGACGACGCGCGCGCCCGCCGGCGAGTCGAGCGTGACGGAGCCGCCGGGTACCGGGACCATCTCGAAGCTCACGAGCGTGGCCGGGATCGAATCGCGATACGGAGCCGGGCGGGCCGCTGCCTGGCCCCGCGCCGGCCCCGTCCCCGCGGCGAGCAGCAGTGCGGCAGCTAGGTTGGTGATGATGAGAAGCCTGTGCCTGCTCCCGGCGGTGACGGCGGCGGCCCTGTGCGCGCGGCCCGTGCCGGCGCAGGACGTGCGCTGCCAGTACGCGGAGCTACACATGGGCGTCGCGGTGCGGATCGTCCTGTACGCCCCGGACGACGCCAGCGCGCGGCGCGCGGCGCGCGCCGCCTACGGCCGCATGGCGGAGCTCGAGGATGTCATGAGCGATTATCGCCCCGAGAGCGAGGTGCGCCGCCTTGCCGCGCGGGCGGGCGAGGCGGTTCGTGTGAGCGACGATCTGTTTGTCGTGCTGGCGCGAGCGGTCGACCTGTGGCGCCTGAGCGATGGGGCGTTCGATGTCACCGTGGGACCGTTCGTCGAGCTGTGGCGTGCGGCGCGCCGCACCGGCCGGCTGCCGCCGCGCGCCGCACTCGATTCGGCGGCCGGGCGCGTGGGGTCGGACAAGGTCCATCTCGACTCGGTCTCCCGCACGGTGCGGCTGGACGTGCCCGGGATGCGCATCGACCTGGGCGGGATCGCGAAGGGGTACATACTGGATCGCGCGCTGGACGCGCTGCGGGCGCAGGGCGTGACACGCGCGCTGCTCGAAGCGGGGGGCGACATCGTGCTGGGCGACGCGCCGCCCGGCCGGCCAGGGTGGCGTATCGCGCTGCCGCAGGGGGAGGGGGACACCGTCCTCGCTAACCGCGCGGTCTCGACGTCCGGAGATACCGAGCAGTTCGTGATCATCGGCGGCGTGCGCTACTCGCACGTGATCGACCCGCGGACCGGAATGGGACTGACCAGTCGCCGGGAGGCGACCGTCGTGGCCCCGGACGGCGTCACGGCCGACGGGCTCTCCACCGCGCTCACGCTGCTCGACGACGAGCGCGGCGCTCGGTTGCTGCGCTCCGTTCCGCAGGCGACGGCGCGGGTGCGGCGTCACAGCTTGTAGGTCTCCTTCGCCAGCTCGTACGCGAGGGCCCGCGCCATGCGGCGGGCGTCGCTCTTGTCGATCACGTGCCGGGCGACGAGCCCCGCCAGGAAGTCGGCGTCCACGCGACGCGCCAGGTCGTGTCGCGCCGGGATGGAGCAGAACGCCCGCGTGTCGTCGTTGAACCCCGCTGTCTTGTAGATCCCGGCGGTCTCCGTGGTGCGCTCGCGGAAGCGCCGCATGCCTTCCAGCGAGTCGTGGAACCACCACGGTGGTCCCAGCCGCAGGCTGGGGTAGTGTCCGGCGAGCGGGGCCAGCTCGCGGCTGTAGGTGGACTCATCGAGCGTGAACACGACGACGGTGAGGCGCGCATCGTTGCCGTAGGCGTTCAACAGCGGGCGCAGGTTGCGGGTGAACTCGGTCGCGACGGGCACGTCGCCGCCGCGATCGGGACCGAAGCGCTCGAACACCAGCCGGTTGTGATTGCGCAGCGCGCCGGCGTGGATCTGCATCACCAGGCCGTCGCGCACCGAGAGCCGGGCCATCTCCATGAGGAGGTGCGCGGTGAAGCGCCGCTCGTCCGCGGCCGTCACGTCACCCTGGCGGGCGCGCTGAAATACGGTCTCCGCCTCGTCGGGGGACAGCCACGTCGTGTACGGCTCCAGCACGGCGTGGTCGGTGGCGGTGGCGCCCATGCTCTTGAAGAACGTGCGGCGATCTTCCAGGGCGCGCAGGAACTCCGCGTAGTCCACGAGCGGCGCGCCGTGCTCCCGGCCCAGCGCCTCGAGCTCGGCGGGCCATTCGGGCGCGGCGATCCGGAACACCGAGTCGGGGCGGAAGCAGGGTATCACCCGGCCCTTCCATCCGGAGCGCTGGATGACACGGTGATGTTCGAGCGAATCGCTCACCGAGTCCGTCGTCGCCAGCACCTCGATGTTGAACCGCTCGTACAGGGCCCGCGGCAGGAATTCGGGAGACGCGAGCTGCTCCGCGATCTCGTCGTACACGCGCGCGGCCGTCTCACCCGACAGGCGGTCCCGGACGCCGAACACCTCGTGCAGCTCGTAATCGAGCCAGGCGCCGGTGGGCGTGCCGCGGAACAGGTAGTAGTGGTCGGCAAAGCGCTGCCACACCTTGCACGGATCGGTCTCGACGGGGGCCCCGTCGCGGCGCGGCACGCCCAGCGCTTCGAGCGGCACGCCGCGCGCGTACAGGAGACGCAGGATGTAATGGTCCGGCTGGACGATCAGCGCGGCGGGCTCCGCGAACCGCTCGTTCCGGGCCAGGACGGCCGGGTCCACGTGGCCGTGGGGGGACACGATCGGCAGGGTCCGCGTCTCGTCGTACAGCTCACGCGCGACCCGCCGGACGCTCGGATCGGGGTCGAAAAAGCGGTCGGCGTCGAGGACGGCCACGGTCCTACACGGCCGGCGCCCAGCCGGGGGCGTACTCCCGCGCCCAGGACTTCATCGCCTCGTCGTCGCCCGTGATGTGGCCCGACGCCGGATCGATTCGCAGCGCGCGCCCGGTCGACTGGGCGATGTTGCCCAGATGGCCGAGCAGCACGCTCTTCGCGCCCTCCGCGATCGGCTGGTGCAGCGCGGCGCCCGTGCGGATCGCGTCCACGAAATTGGCGATGTGCAGCGCGGTCATGTCGTCGTCGGCACTGAGGTTGAGGCCGTCCGCGTGCCGCGAGGCCAACGATTGCTTCACCACCTTGTTGTGGAGGTCGGACACGACGTAGCCGTCGCGATCCATGACCACGCTGCCCGTCGTGCCAAGGATGGCCGTGCCGCGCTCGCGGCCGAAGGTCGTCAAGCCGTTGCAGCTCTGTCCCTGCCAGATGATGGTCTTGTCTCCGGGAAACTCGAAGCAGGCTTCTTGCGTGTCGGGGAACTCCCAGTCGTCGGCGAAGTGATAGCGGCCACCGACCGAGGTGACGCGTGTGGGATAGCTCACGCCCAGCGCCCAGCGGGCGACGTCGATCTCGTGCGTGCCGTTGTTGCAGATCTCCCCCGTACCCCAGCGATGGAACCAGTGCCAGTTGTAGTGGATCACGTTGTCGCGATACGGCGTGTGCGGCGCCGGGCCCTGCCACAGCTCGTAGTCCAGGTTGGTGGGGACGGGGGCCACCTTGCCGCGGCCGATCGTGGCGCGGGTGTTGGCGTACCAGGCGCGCGCCAGGTAGGGCTGCCCGATGGCGCCCTCCTTGATGGCCTGGATGACCTCGATCGAGCGCGGGGCGGAGCGCTGCTGCGTCCCCATCTGCACCGCCCGCTTGTGCTTCTGCTGCGCCTCGACCAGCAGCTCGCCTTCGCGCGGGTTGTGCCCGCACGGCTTCTCCACGTAGACGTGTTTGCCGGCCTGCATGGCGAGCAGCGCCGCGGGCGTGTGCCAGTGGTCGGGCGCCGCGATCACCAGCGCGTCCACATCCTTGTCCTCGAGCGCCTTGCGGAAGTCGCCCAGGCCTTTGGGAGCCTTGCTCTGGGCGCTGGCGACCGCGGAGACGCCCTTGGCGAGGACCAGCGAATCGACATCGCACACGTAGGCCACTTCGGCGTGGGCCGCGCGGGCGAACGTGCGCGCCAGGACCGTGCCGCGGCCGTTCAAGCCCATGACGGCGACCCTGATTGTGTCGCCGGGGGTGGAGAGCCAGGCGGGAAACCGCGGTGCGGCGGCGAGACTCAGCCCCGCGGCCGAAGCCGTCTTCAGGAATTTGCGGCGTTTCATAGGTCACGCACCTTGATGTTGCGGAAGTACACTTCGTCGCCGTGGTCCTGCAAGACGATGTGTCCCTTCCGCCGGTCTGCGAAGCCGGGGATCGAACGGTATTTACTTTTGGCGAGGGCCGATTGCATCGCCGGCGAGCCGAGCTCGAACTCGAGGATCTTCGCGCCGTTCAGCCAGTGCTCGCCGTGGTTGCCACGGAACACGATCTTCGACGAATTCCATTCACCGACGGGGCGAAGCCGCTTGCCGGCATTGGGCGCCACGAGCTCGTACAGCGCGCCGGCGCGATGCGACGGGATCTTGCCGTCCACGTGCCGGTCGTCATCGAGCATCTGATACTCGAACCCCAGGGCCGAATGATTCGGTGTGATGATGCCTTTGGCGACCGCGTCGGGCGTCAGCTCACTGCCCTGGGACATGGACAGCTCTTCGGACACGTTGTACTTGACGCCACTGTTCGCCCCCGGGGTCACCTTCCACTCCCAGGTCAGCTCGAAGTCTCCGAACGTGTCCACCGTCATCAGGTCGCCACCGTTCAGGGGGCGGCCGTCGGGCACCCGGGGCACATTGCCGCTGGCGATTTTCTTGATCATGCCGTCCGCCACGACCCAGTGCGCGGTGGGCACGGTATCGTAGCCGAGCCCGCGCCATCCCGTGAGCGTGCGGCCGTCAAACAGCAGGCGCCATCCCGCCGCGCGCTCGGCGGCCGTCAGCTGGTTGGGCGGTCCGAGGCTGGCCGATTTGGTCTGGGCGGAGGCCGTGCCTGCGAGGACGGCGATCACCAGGAGCGAAACGCGCATCATGACATCCTCTCCAAAGGCAGTGGCTCCGGCGTGACCGCTAGTCGAGCGGGCTGGAGCGTGGGAGCCAGGACATGAATGATGATCCACGCGGACACGTACGCCAGCCCGCAGACCACGAAAATCGGAGCGTAGTTGTTGCCGTTATGATCGAGGATGCGGCCGGTGGCCCGCTGAAACAGCCAGCCACCGAGGGCGCCCGCAAAGCCCCCGATGCCGATGACGGAGGCGACCGCGCGGCGGGGAAACATGTCGCTCGCGAGCGTATAGATGTTGGCCGACCAGCCCTGATGCGCGGCCGCCGCCACGCTCACCAGCGCCACCGCGATCCAGAGGCTCCCGGCGCGTGACGCGAGCGCCGTCGGCACGATCGCGAGCGCCATGCACAAGAGCGCGGTCTTGCGCGCGCGGTTGACCGTCCATCCCCGCTTCATCAGGGCGCCCGAGAGCCACCCACCGGTGACGGAGCCGGCGTCGGCCACGACGTACACGACGACCAGCGGCAGAGCCAGCTGCGACAGCTTGATGCCATAGTCCGTGTCGAGAAACTTCGGCAGCCAGTACAGATAAAACCACCAGATCGGATCGGTCATGAACTTGCCGACGACCACGGCCCACGTCTGCCGTTGCCCCAGGAGACTCAGCCAGGCGATGTGCCCGGCCGCCGGCTCCGGTGCGTCGCCGCGGATATGCGCCAGCTCGGCGGCCGGGAGACGGGGGTGTGCCTCAGGGCTGCGGTACAGGGCCAGCCAGAGCACGAGCCACAGGAACCCCAGGCCGCCGGTGGCGACGAACGCCCAGCGCCAGCCGAACGTCAACGCGATCCAGGGCACGACGAGCGGCGTCACGATCGCGCCCGTGTTGGTCCCGGCGTTGAAAATCCCGGTGGCGAGCGCCCGCTCCTTTTTCGGGAACCATTCCGCCACGGCTTTGATCGCGCCGGGGAAGTTGGCGGACTCGCCCAGCCCCAAGAGCGCACGCGCGGCCGAGAACCCCGCGGTGGTTCGGGCGACGGCGTGGCCGATCGCCGCGACGCTCCAGGCGACGACCGCCACGGCGAACCCGCGCCGCACCCCTACCCGGTCGAGCCACCGTCCCACTACGAGGAACCCCACCGCGTACAAGGCGGTGAACCAGGAGACGACGTCGCCGTAACCCGTCTCGGACCAGTGCAGCTCGCGCTGCAGGGTGGGCGCGAGGATGCCCAGGACCTGCCGGTCGATGTAGTTGACGGTGGTGACGACGAACAGGAGGGCGCAGACCGTCCAACGGTATCCGGGCCTCCTCACCTCGCGAAGTCCCGGTAGGACGTCTCGATCTGTTCCGGGCTCGCCCTGCCGGAGAGGATCAGGACACGGTGGCGGAAGGTGGTGGACTCCCCCGGCGCGAGCCGGAAGTTCAGCTGCTCCTTCCCGTTGGTGAATACCTTCAGGCCCAGTGGATTGGCCGCGAACAGGCCGTAGCCGCGCGCGTGCCAGTACGTCGGGAAGCCGACGTTCTTCGGGTGGTCGAGCATCGCCAGCGTCACCGGCTCCCCCGCGACCACTCCCGTCAGCATGGTCCAGCGCCCGCGCGTGCCCCATACCGAGTCGCCCTCGACGCCCTCCGAGCTGCGGTAGTGGCCCGTCACGCCGGTGTTGTCGAGCCGCGGCACGGTGGTCGAGTGGCCGCCGGCGTCGGTGAAGACTTCGGGCGTGGTCGACGGCTGCTCGAGCGCGCGCGCCACGCGCATGCCGATGAGCCCTTCTTTGTTATCGACAAAGGTCACGGGCTCGCCCAGTGCCGTCAGGGTCGTGATGCGATCGATCGTCCGCGATCCGGCCGCGGCGCGGAACACGAACCGCGTGTCCTCGCGCAGCAGCGCCTTCCCCTTGGCGTCCACCCAATCGGCCGTGACTTCGAGCGTGCCTTCGCCCACCCCGCTCTCCGCGCGGCGCACGGCGCGATGCACGATGGTGCCCATCTTGGCCGCGCGCTCCGGGGGAATGGCAGCGGAGTTGTTCCAGAAGTCGAGCCCGTTCACGTCGCCGTGGTCGAACCAGAGACCGACCTGGTGGGGATGGTCGACGCGCTCGCCGGGCCGGGGCTCGAGCGGCCAGCCGCGCGTGACCACGACCCCGGACGCGGCGCGCACCGGATACAGCGTCGGCTTCTTGAGCGTCGTAGGATAGATGTACGACGTGAACGGCTTGCCGTCGACGAGGATGTCTACACGACGCAAGTCCTCGTGCGGCACGACCTCGACACGGGGCTTCACCTCCTGCGCGTGTAGGGGCGCAGCATGCTGCGCCCCTACCCACGTGAGGGCCAAAGCGAACGACCACACCAGCCAAGGGTTGCGCATGTTGCCGCCGCCCCTCAACCCATGACCACGTCGCGCTTCGCGTCGTCGAACATGACCTTCCGGCCGGTGTGCATCGCCGCGACCGTCATGCACAGCGCCACGGAGTGGCTGTACCCCGCATCGATGTTGGCGTTGGGCTGTTTGCGGCTGCGCACGCACTCCATCCAGTTCCGGATGTTGGCGGTGGTGGACGAATCGGCACCCGTGTTGGCCGCGGTCTCCGTGGGTGCGACCTGCGACAGCTTCATGGGGGACAGCTGGTTCGCCTTCATCCCCATCTCCGCGGCGAACCGCTCGGTGAGCCCGCCGGTGGGCGTGATCTCGTTGGTGTCGAGATTGAGCATCCCGGCGTTCGAGTAGTACAGCTCTTTGGTGCCACCCGCCGAATTGGTCATGCGCGAGGAGTACACCACCTGGAATCCCTTGGAGGGATCGTCCAGGGGACCGTACTCGAACACGATCGTGGCCGTGTCCCAGCTCTTGCGGCCGTCTTTCCAGAGGTACACGCCGCCGTTGGCCACGACCGAGCGTGGGCGCGACAGCCCGGTGAACCAATGCACCGTGTCGATCTGGTGCACCATCCACTGGTCCGGGATGCCCGACGAGTACGGCCAGAACAGGCGATACTCCAGGTACTTCCGGGGGTCCCACGCATCGTACGGCAGGTTGCAGAGGAAGCGCTTCCAGTCGGTGTCCTGCTCCTTGAGCGCGGCGACGAGCTGGGGGCGGCGCCACCGGCCCGGCTGGTTCACGTTCCAGGTCATTTCGGCCATCACGATGTCGCCGAACTTGCCCGAGCGGATGTACTCGTTGGCCATCTGGTAGTTCGTGGCGCTGCGCCGCTGGGTGCCGATCTGCACGACGCGGTCCGACTTCTTGACGGCGTCGCGGATCGCGATGGCGTCCTCGATGCGGTGGGCGAGCGGCTTCTCGATGTAGGCATCCTGTCCCGCCTGCATCGCTTCGACGCCGTGGTAGGAGTGCTGGAAGTCGGCCGTCGAGATGACGACGGCGTCGGTCGCCCGCGCGGCGTACATCTCCTCGTTGTTGCGGAACGGCCGCGGCTGGGTCCCCATCACCCGGGCGATTTCGGCCACGCCCTCCTCGCGGCGCCGGCTCCAGATGTCCGACACGGCGACGATCTCGAAGTTCAGCTCCTTGCCGAGCTGGCCGTACGCGGGGAGGTGCGCCTGCCGGAACCGGTCGGAGAAGCCCACGATGCCGACCCGCACGCGATCGTTGGCGCCGAGGATCTTCGCGTAGCGCGCCGCCGGCAGCGTGGCGGCCGCAGCGGCGGCGACCTTGAGAAACTCGCGACGGCGGATCTGTCGCTTCTGCTTGGACATCGCTCCTCCTCGAATCAAGAGTGTGGGCCGCGCCCGTCGGCGGCGAGACCGGCCAGCGCGCCGCGCATGTAGGCGAAGGACTGTTTCATGCCCGGCAGCGGGGCGTCGGGGTCGATCTCATACTCGAGGTTGACGTATCCACGATAGCCCATCGTGCCGAGCTGCCGGAAGATGCCCGCGATCGGGATCGCTCCCTCACCGACGATGCACTGGCTGCCCTTGGCGCTGAGATCGCGCAGGTCCTTCATGTGCATGTCGAGCAGCCGCGGGCCCGCATCGGCGATGGCGCGCACGACGTCGGTGCCGGTGCGCACCGTGTGGCCGACGTCGATGCACAGCCCGATGCGGGCGTCCAGCTTCGTGACGTGGGGCAGGGCGTCGTACGGGGAAGGGAAGTGCTTGTCCTCCGGCCCGTGGTTATGGATCGCGACCTTGATGTCGTACTGCTTGGCGAAACGCTCGATGCGCGGCAGCAGCTTCGGATCGGTATGGATCGCGATGAGCGGCATGCCGGCGGCCCTGGCGTAGGCGAAGTATTTCTCCACGCCGGGGTCGGTGTCCTCCTCGAAGGTGATCACCCCGCCGCCCACGATCACGATGCCGGCCGCCTCGATCTCGCGGCGCGCGGCGGCCAGCTGCTCGGGCGACAGCTCGAACGGCAAGTGTACCGACTTGAAGTTGGCGTAGCGTGTGCCGAGCGCCTTCACCATCTCGATGGCTTTGTCGCGCGGGAAGTTGCGCAGGGAGTAGCTGGCCACCCCCAAGTTCAGGGTCCTCACCCCCTGTCCCCCTCTCCCTTCGGGAGAGGGGGAACGTTTGACCGGCGGTGACTCCCCCATCACCGCGCCGGCCATTGCCGCGGCGCTCGTGGTCAGGAACCGGCGACGCGGCACTGCGTGATCGGACATCGCTCAGTATCCGGGGTTCTGCGTGTAGCAGCAGGTCGTGCCGTCCATCTGCGTCCGTGGGATCGGGCGCAGCACGTGGTACGGCTGGATATTAGGCCCGCCGTCGGGGTTGTAGGCTTTGACGCGCGACACCAGGGTGTGCGTCCGCACCAGGTCGAACCACCGCTGCATTTCGCCGGCCAGCTCGCGCGCCCGCTCGTTGAGGATCTCGTCGAGCGTGAGCTGATTCTCGGTGAGCTCCATCTCCGCCTCGTGGCCGGGGATGGCGGCGCGGCGCCGCACGGCGTTGATGTACGGCAGCGCGTCCGTTTTCGGCCGCCCATCCCGCAGCAGCGCCTCGGCCGCGATGAGGTACGTCTCGGCGAGGCGCGCGACGAAGAAGTCGCGCGAGCCGCGCTCGTCGTTGACGCTGAGCCGGAACGGGTCGTGGAACTTGTTCAGCGACGGGAAGATGCGGTTGCTGTATGTGCGCGGCGTGTAGGTGCGATACAGCCTGGTCCGCACCCGCACCGTGTCCGAGTCTGCCGCCGCAACGTAGACCGCCGTGTCGCCGAGCTGGAATGCCGGCTTGCCCGTCGTCGGATCCTTCGGAATCGTCGCCGCGTTATTGGCGTACCACACGCGCGTGAACTGACTCTCGTAGCGCGAGTCCTTGGTGCGATCGTACAGGTTCAAAAAGAAGGTGGTCGGCCGGAAGCGCTTGAACGGGCGGCCGTTGGCGATGTCGCGCTGCATGCCGGGCAGCACGTCGTATTCCATCAGGAAGTACAGGTGTCCCTTGTTGCCGTTCCCGGTGGTCAGCGGGTCGTTGGTGTACTGGACCGACCAGATGACCTCCGCGTTCTTCTCGTTGTTGAAGTCGAACACGTCGCTGAACCGCGGCAGCAGCGCATACTGGCCCGAGTTGATGACTCGCAGGGCGTAGTCGGCGGCGTTGGCGAAGTCGCCGGCCTGCTGTTTCGCCGCTTCGTCGGCGGCGGAATCGGCGTCGCGCAGCCGGGTCAGGTAGACCTTGGCCAACAGGTGCTGCGCCGCGCCTTTGGTGGCGCGGCCGTAGTCCTTGGCCACGGCGGGGAGATTCGCTTCGGCGAACTTCAGGTCGGTGATGATCGCGTCGTACACGCTGTCCACCGGCGCGCGCGTCGCCTCGGTGCTCGGGGCCGTCGTCGGCTCGAACTTGAGCGTGAGCGGCCCGTACATCTGCACCAGGTCGAAGTAGTAGAGCGCCCGGAGAAAGCGCACTTCGGCCACGCGCTGAGTCTTGAGGCTCGAATCCATCTGGACCGTCGGCGCCTGGGCGATCGCCGTGTTGGCCGTGTTGATCGCCCGATAGAAGTCGGACCAGGTGTCGCGGATGAAGTCGACGTCGGGGTTCAGCTGCGCCGTATACTCGTTGATGTACTTATAGCTGCCGTCGGCGCCCTCGGTATAGATGTCGGTCCCGAACTCGGTGAGCGTGAACCCGCGCTCCTGCGCGTAGAAGCTGCGCAGCGGCTCGTAGCTGGCGTTGACCAGCGCCTGGAACACGTCGGGCGTGGGGTACGGCTGATTGGCCAGGCCGCTGATCAAGTCTTCGTTCAAGTCCACGCAGGCGGCGAGGCTCAGCAGCGCGGCGCTCAGCAGGGCGATCGTGCGTCTCGACATGCGGGCCTCCCGGCCTCTAGAAACCCAGCGTGACGCCGGTCAACAGCGTCCGGTAGCTCGGCGTGGCGGCAGCCTCCGCGTAGCTCGAGCTGGAGCTCGAACCGGAGCCGGTCCGTGACTCGGGGTCCAGCCCCCGGAAGCGGGTGAAGAGGAATGGATCGAGCGCCGTCACGTAGAACCGCACCGACCGGGCATGCCACGGTCCCCCATGGACGCCGGGAAGCGTGTACCCGAGCGTGATACTGCGGACGCGGATGAACGACCCGTCCTCGTAGCGCCGCGTGTCGCCGAACGGCGGGTTCTCCTGATTCGCCGTGGGGCGGGACTCGATGTTCGAGGGGTGGGTCGGCGTCCAGTAGTCCGTGACGAGGTTGTTGTAGCGACCCTGCATCGTGCTCTCGCCCACGCGGAATTGGTCGTTCGCCATGAAATCGATCCGGGCGACCGCCATGACCGAAAGGTCGAATCGCTTCCAGTCGAACCGGCTCGTCATGCTCCCCGTCCAGGCGGGGAACGGCGTCCCGAGGATGACGCGGTCGTTGCCGTCGATCTTGCCGTCGCCGTTCACGTCGGCGACGCGGATCTGTCCGGGCTTCGCTTTGTATTGCTTGGCCAAGAGAGAGTCTTGCGTCTGCCAGATTCCCACGAATTGGTTGTCGAAGTACACGTCGATGGGCTGCCCGATGAACCAATGGTTCAGGACGTCGTTCACGCCACCGTACAGGCTCACGATCCGGTTGTGATTGGAGGACCAGTTGAGGTCCTGGCTCCAGCGCAGCCCGTGCCAGTCCTCGACCGGCACGAACGACAGGGCCACCTCGAGGCCGGTGTTGCGCGTCGCACCGATGTTCTGGAGGATGCTGGTATACCCGTTGGTGGGGGGGATCTGTCGCCGCATGATGAGGTCCTTCGTGTCCGCCCGATAGTAGTCGACGGAGCCCGACAAGCGGCCGCGCAGCGCGGTGAACTCCAGCCCGACGTCCAATTGACCGGTGTTCTCCCACCTGAGGTTCGGGTTGGGCAACGTGCCCGGACGGTATCCGAGCGCCGCGTTGTTGTCGAACGAATAGGTCACGCGGGTCAGGGACCCGAGCGTCTGATACGGGTCGATCGCCGTGTTGCCGGTGTGCCCGTAGCTCGCCCGCAGCTTCAGATCGGAGAAGACGTTAGTGCGCCGGATGAAGCCTTCCTCGCTCAACCGCCAGGCAAATGCCACCGACGGGAAGACGGCGTACTTGTGCCCGGGGGCGAGCCGGGACGAGCCGTCGACGCGGGTCGTCAACGTGAGGAGATAGCGGTCCTTGAGCGCGTAGTTCACGCGCGCCATGTACGATTGCAACGCCCATGTCGTCAGGTCACTGCCCATGCCGTCGATGTGGGCGGCGGACCCGATGTCGTAGAACTGCTGTCGCTCGTAGGGAAGCCCGGTGGCGTGCAGCGTGTCCCTCTCGGTTCGCTGCTGCTGGATGCTGTACAGCAGGGTGAGGTCGACGCGGTGGTCGCTGCCCAGGGTGCGGCGAAACGTCAGGATGTTGTCCAACGTGTATGCCGTGGTGCGGTCGTCCCACAGGCCCGCGTCCGCGCCGCTGCCCTGATTGACCTGGGTCTGGGCCCCCTGGAACACGCCACGGCGGTTCGAGCTCACGTTGCCGCCGAAATTCACTCGCCAGGAGAGGGCGTCCGACAGGCGGTAGTCGGCGAACAAGGTGCCGGACACCAGCGTGTTCGACCGGTCGTCGATCCAGTTCTGCACGTCCGAGAGCGGGTTCACGCGCTGCCCGTCGGGGGTCGGCTTGAACAGCAGGTTCCCCGCGCTGTCATACGGCACGGCGAGCGGGTTGTTGAGGAGCGCCTCGCTGTAGACGCCGTCGCCTCTGCCCAGGTTCTGCTCGGTCCGGACCAGCGACGCCGAGCTGCCCACCTTGAGCCGGTCGTTCAGCTCGTGGTTGAAATTGAGCCGCAGCGACCGCCGCGTGAACTCCTGACCCTGCAGGATGCCCTGCTGTGTGAGCTGGCCCCCGCTCAATGCGAAGCGCGTCCGCTCGTCGCCCCCCGCGATGCGGATCTCGTTGTTGACCTGCTGGCCTTGCCGCAGCACCAGATCCTGCCAATTGGTGGAGCGCCCCGACCGGATCGACGCCAGCTCGACCGGCAAGAACAGTTGTGCATCGCCGGAATCGCAGGCCGCGACGCCGCTGTCGCAGTGATAGGCCCCGACCGTCCGGTTCGCGTCGCGCTTGAGCTGCGCGTACTGCTGGCCGTTCATCATCTGCACGCGGCTGCGCTCCTGCTGCACCCCGACGTAGCTGTCGTACGTGAACGTCGTGGGTCCGGCGCTGCCCTGGCGCGTCGTGATGAGCACCACGCCGTT